>JAGRGD010000137.1 GCA_020445665.1 Rhodocyclaceae bacterium | reverse complement strand
TGATGATCAGCAGCGAGAAGAACAGCGCCGGGCCGACCTCCTGGCAGGCGCGGATCATCGTCTTGCCCCGGGTCCGCGCGTCGGCGTCGGGGGGCAGGTGCTCGAGGCGCTTGTGGGCGTTCTCGATCATCACGATGGCGGCGTCCACCATCGCGCCGATGGCGATCGCAATCCCGCCCAGGCTCATGATGTTGCTGCCCATGTCCATCGCGCGCATCGCGATGAAGGCGATCAGGATGCCGATGGGCAGGGTGACGATCGCGACCAGCGCGCTGCGCACGTGCATGAGGAAGACAATGCACACCACGGCGACGATCAGGCTCTCCTCGAACAGCGTCCACTGCAGGTTGTCGATGGCGCGCTCGATGAGCGTGGAGCGGTCGTACACCGGCACGATCTCGGTGCCGGCCGGCAGGCCGGGGAGGATCTCCCGGATCTTGTCCTTGACGCGGGCGATCACGTCGAGGGCGTTCTGGCCGAAGCGGGCCATGAGGATGCCCGAGGCCACCTCCCCTTCGCCGTCCAGCTCGGCCACGCCCCGGCGGGTCGCCGGCACCATTTCCACCCGCGCCACGTCACGCACCAGCACCGGCGTGCCGCCCTCGCTCTTCAGCACCAGCTGCTCGATGTCGGCCGGCCCGCCCAGGTAGCCGAGGCCGCGGACCATGTACTCCTTCTCGGCCAGCTCGATCACCCGCCCGCCCACGTCCCGGTTCGACTCGCGGATGACCCGGCTGACCCGATCCAGCGGAATGCCGTAGCTGGCCAGTCGGTGGGGATCCACGGTGACCTGATATTCCTTGACGAAGCCCCCCACGCTGGCCACCTCGGCCACCCCTTCGGCCTGGGTCAGCTGGTAGCGGACGTACCAGTCCTGCAGGCTGCGCAGGTCGGCCAGGGACTGCTGCTCCCCCTTCAGGGCGTACTGGTACACCCAGCCCACACCGGTGGCGTCGGGCCCGATCTGCGGTGACACCCCCACCGGCAGCCGCCCCGCCGCCGTGGACAGGTACTCCAGCACCCGCGAGCGCGCCCAGTAGATGTCGGTGCCGTCCTCGAAGATCACATACACGTAGGACGCGCCGAACATCGAGAAGCCGCGCACCACCTTGGCGTTGGGCACCGCCAGCATCGCCGTGGTGAGCGGATAGGTGACCTGGTCCTCCACCACCCGCGGCGCCTGCCCCGGATACTGGGTGAACACGATCACCTGCACGTCGGAGAGATCCGGCAGCGCGTCGAGCGGGGTGTGCTTCACCGCCCACACGCCGGCGCCGACGATGGCCGCCGTGGCGAGCAGCACCAGGAAGACGTTACGGGCGGACCAGTCGATCAGTCGCGCGAGCATCAGCGATCGCTCCGTTCTGCCAGGGCGAGGTGTAGGCGCGTCAGCACCGCCTCGGTCTCGCCCAGCACCTCGTGGTTCCAGAAACGCAGCACGTCGAATCCTGCGGCGCGCAGGCGGGCATCGCGGGCGGCGTCTTCGGTCGAATCGAGGTGCTGCCCACCGTCCAGCTCGACCACCAGCCGGGCCTCGAGGCAGACGAAGTCGAGCACGTAGTCGAGAAACGGGTGCTGGCGGCGGAAGCGCATGCCACCGAGCTGACGACCGCGCAGGTGGCGCCAGAGGAGGCGCTCCGCGTCCGTGGACCGCCGCCGCAGCGCGCGCTGGGGCTTGTGACGGCGCAGGGCCGGGTTGGCTTGTCCCTTCATCGGGTCGGGGGGCGTGGAGCGGGTGGGCAGGATAACGCGGGCGGGGACATTCATGCCATTCGCATCAACCTTTACGCTTCTCTCGGCTAACCCCATCCCCCTCCCGACCTCCCCCTTGAAGGGGGAGGGGATGACGGCGCGGGCCTTGGTTGCGCTGCGCCGGCCACCCAGCAGGCAAGCGTGCGAGCGCAGCCCGAGGGGCCGCGCGACACCGTCGGACGTCAGCCTCAGCGCCCAAATGCCCACCCCCTCCCCCTTCAAGGGGGAGGATGGGAGGGGGATGCGGTTGAGCCAGCCGACAGGGCGAACGATCACTGCCCACCCCGCTTCTCGACCTCGGTGACGACGAACGCCCCGTTGCCCCGGTCCTCGAAGCGGAAGGTCAGCGGCTCGCCGGGCGTCACGCCCTCGAGCACGGACTTCGACTCGAGGCCGAACTCCATCGTCATGGCCGGCCACTGGAGCGCCGGAATCGGGTCGTGATTCATCATCACCGTACCGTCGTCGAAGATGTCCTCCAGCGAGCCGGTGGCTTCATAGACCGGCACGCTCGCCTCGGCCTCGCTGAAGCCGGCCAGGGCGGCCTGGAGGTTGCTCTCGGCGTCGATCAGGAAGTTGGCGGAGACGACCACCTCGTCGTTCTCGGCCAGGCCCTCGAGGACCTCGATGTTGTCCGAGCCGCGCACCCCGAGGCGGACCTCGACCGGCTTGAAGCGGCCCTCGCCCTGGGCGAGCAGCACCACCTGGCGCTCGCCGCTGTCGATCACCGCCGACTCGGGCACCGCGAGGCGCGGCTCGGCGCCGGCGGCGGCGATGTCCACGTGGGCGAACATGCCGGGGCGCAGCAGGCCCTCCGGGTTGGCCAGCTCGAGGCGGACCGGGGTGGTGCGGGTCGGCGCGTTGAGGGTTGGGTAGAGGTAGGTGACGCGTGCCTCGAAGCGGCGGTCCGGGAAGGCGTCGATGGTCACCTCGGCCGCCTGGCCGACTGCGATGCGGGCCAGGTCCTGTTCATACACATCGGCGATGATCCACACCGAGGAGAGGTCGGCGATCCGGTAGATGGCCTCGCCGGGCATGAAGCGCATGCCGGCGACGGCCTTCTTGTCGAGGACGATGCCGGAGGCCGGCGCGGTGAAGGTGATGCGCTCGTCCTTGCTGCGGGTGGCGCCGGGCACGTCCCAGTTCCGCAGGCGCTCGCGGGCCGCCTCGGCCAGGCGCCGGGCGCCGTCGCGGGCGGCCGGGTCACCCTCCGCTGCGGCGTCGGCCAGCGCGCTGGCGATGGCCAGTTCCTTGCGCGCCGACACCAGCTCCGGGCTATAGACGGAGAACAGGGCCTGGCCCCGGCGCACCGGGTCGCCGGTGGCGTCCACATGGAGGCGCTCGATCCAGCCTTCGAAGCGCGGCGCCACGTCGTGGATGCGCCGCTCGTTGACCTCGACCCGACCGACCGAACGCACCGCGGCGTCGAGCACCGTGCGGGCGACCCGGGCGGTCTTGACGCCGAGGGTCTGCATCCGCACCGGGCTGACCGCCACGGCGCCGGAGTCGTCCGGCCCCTCGCCCTCGTAGACCGGGATGTAGTCCATGCCCATGGAGTCCTGCTTGGGCACCGGCGAGGTGTCCGGCAGGCCCATCGGATTGCGGTAGTAGAGGATCTTGCGCTCGCCGGCCGGCGCCTCGGCCGCGCCTTCGCCGGACGTCGACGCCTCGGTCGGCGCTGCGCCGCCGCCTCCCACCATGGCCGGCATCGCCGCCCCGTTGCCCCGCGCGCCCAGCCAGTAGCCCCCCGCCAGCGCGGCGGCCACCAGAATCGCGCCGATCGTCACGCCTGTCGCACGACTCACCATTCGGCCCCTGTCAAACGTTGGATTTCCACCTGCTGGAGCCTGGCGTCGGTCCGCGCCGCCAGCAGTGCCAGCCGCGTGCGCAGGATCTGGCGCTCCGCCTCGATCAGGGTGTTGAAGTTGATGCGCCCGCTCTCGTAGCCCGCCTCGGCCGCCTCCAGGTTGGCCTGCGACTGGGGCAACAGCGTGCGCGACAGCATCTCGGCCTTGTCCCGGGCCGAGCGGAACGCCGCCACGGCCCGCCCCAGCTGGCCGTCGATGCGCGCGGCCTCGGCTTCGACGCGGGCGCGGGCCGCCAGCACCCGCTGGCCGGCGCTGGCCTCGTCGCTGCGTCGCCGGCTCTGCTGCAGCGGGATCGTGACCTCGAGCATCACGTCCCAGGTCGCGTCGCCCTGCTTCGGGCGGTTGTTGGTGAGGCCCAGCGCGAAGTCCGGGTAGCGCTCGCGGGTGACGATGGCCTGCTCGGCCTCGGCCATCGCGATGTCGCTGCGCAGGCTCGCCAGCAGCGGCGCCCGCTCGCGGGCGCGGGCCGCCAATGCGTCGAAGGCACCGACCGGCGCCATCGCCGGCAGGGCCTCGGGCACCGCCAGCGGCGCGTCGGGCGACCGCGGCAGCGCGGCATTGACGCTGACCCGGGCGTCCTCGACGAGTCGTTCGGTCTCGAGCAGGTCGATCTTGACCGCGGTGATCTCGGCCTGGACCCGAACCGCGTCCTGCTGCGGCACCAGGCCGACACCGTAGCGGGTCAGCACGAGCCGCTCGAGGGCCTCGAGCAGGGCCAGGGTCTCGCGCTGGATGCGCCCCTGCGACACCGCCCGGTAGTAGCGCACATACGCCGCCGCGATCGCCGCCTCGATGTCGACCCGCGCCACGTCGAGCCGCGCTTCGCCGCGCTCCGCACGCCGCGCCGCCAGCTCGCCCCGCAGGGCCAGCTTACCGAAGTACGGCAGCGGCTGGATCAGCCGGTATCGGGTCACCCCCACGTCGCCGGGCAGCAGCGAGGCACCGCCGCCGGCCACCTCGTTGGTGACATCCATCAGCTCCACCTGCACCCGCGGGTCGGGCAGCGCCGTGGCCGCGTCGATGCGCGCCCGCTCGGCGCCGACATCGGCGGCACGGGCCTGCAGCTCGGGGTTGTGCTCGCGCGCATAGGCCAGCAGGCTGGCGAGATCGGCGCCGGGAGTCGGCTCGGCGGCCCACAGCCCCCCCGAGAAGCCGAGCAGCAGGCCGGTCAGCCAGGCAGAGGTCGCGCGGCGGAGCATGGGCCGGTCCCTACTTGGCGCCGTGCAGCTCGGTGACGGTCAGCGCCCCATCCACATCCTGGGCGACGAACTTCACCTTGTCACCGGCCTTGACGCCGTCGAGGAGCTCTGGAGAAGCGACCCGGAAGACCATCGTCATCGGCGGCATGTTGAGGGCCTTAAGGGGGCCGTGCTTGATCGTGAGCTTGCCGGCGGCCTTGTCCACCTTGCGGACCAGACCATCGGCCATCGCGCCATCCATGGCCATGGTGCCGTTGCCGTGGCCGGCGTGGCTCGAGTCGGCGAGCGCGGGGCCCGCGGCGAGCGTGCCCAGCAGGGCGAGGACGAAGGCGGAACGCGTGAAAGTCATGGTCGTCTCCTGTCAGTGTCTTGTCGAAGGGGTGGCGGTCAGGGTCGGGACAAGGCGGCCTGATGGGCGCGCTGTGCCTCGGGCCAGGTGCTCTTGATGTAGGCCAGGACCGCGACGATCTCCTCGTCCGTGAGGCGGTCGCCGTAGCCCGGCATGTCGCTGCGGTAGCCCGGCGGCGCATAGCGCCCGCTCTGGAAGCCCTCCTTGACCATGCCGAACAGCATCGCGTCGGGGTGGTGCCAGGTGTGTCCGCTGGTATCGTGGGGCGGGGCCGGCAACTTGCCGTCGGGGCCGCGCACGCGCCAGTTCGGCTGCCCGGCCAGATCGGCTCCGTGACAGCTGGCGCAGTGCTCGCGGTAAAGGCCCTCGCCGCGAGCGACGGACGCGGCATCGGTCGGATCGATCAGGGGCCCGTCGCCGGCGGCCCACCACGCCAGCCCGCCGAGCACGCAGGCCGCAAGCGCGGCGGCAAGGAGCCACGGTACAACCGACGGCAGTTCGTCTGCCGGATCGGTCGGCTCTGACGGCCCGGTCGGCACTCAGCGCGCCTCGACGACGATGGCGCCGATCATCCCGGCCTCGAAATGGCCGGGGATGAGGCAGGCGAACTCGAACTCACCGGCGCGGTTGAAGGTCCAGGTGATGGTTCCGTCGGTCCCGGCCGGCACGTGGGCCATATAGGGCGAGTCATGCTCCATGTTCGGGAAGCGCTTCATCAGCGCGGCATGCTCGGCCAGCGCCCCAGGCGTGCCGATGACCATCTCGTGCATCAGCTTGCCGGCGTTGGCGATGCGGAAGCGGACCGTCTCGCCCTCACGCACGCTCAGGCGATCGGGCGTGAAGCGCATCGTGTCGGACATCGTGATGTCCACCTCGCGATCGACGGTCTTCGCCGCGCCCGCGATCCCCCAGGGGTGCTGTTCCGGCGCCAGGGCGGAATCGGCGGTGGCCGGGGCGTGCTTGTTGGTGCCATGGGCGACGGCAGCCAGCGGGCAGGACAGGGCGGCGAGGACACCGACGAAAACGAGTCGCTTCATGGCGCGAGCACTCCGATTCCAATGCAAACCGCGCCATGATGCGGTGCGGCGGTCGACGCCAGCCTGACATCGGGATTACAAATCCGTAATCCAGGGGACGTCGGACGGCGCTTCGGCGACAATGGCGACGCAGTTTCCGCGCACCGTCGCGACACAGAAGAACATGAAGATCCTGATCATCGAGGACGAAACCAAGACCGGCGACTACCTGCGCCAGGGGCTGTCGGAGGCCGGCTTCACCACCGACCTGCAGCGCAACGGCGCGGACGGCCTTCATGCGGCCCTGACGGCCGAACACGACCTGATCGTCCTCGACGTGATGCTGCCGGGCCTGTCGGGATGGCAGGTGCTCGAATCGCTCCGCGGCGCCGGGCGCGACGTGCCGGTGCTGTTCCTCACCGCCCGCGATCAGGTCGAGGACCGGGTCCGCGGCCTCGAGCTCGGGGCCGACGACTACCTCGTCAAGCCCTTCGCCTTTTCGGAGCTGCTGGCGCGCGTCCGCACCCTGCTCCGTCGCGGCCGGGCAGGTAGCGAACCGACCGTGCTCGGCCTTGCCGGTCTCGAGCTCGATCTGCTGCGCCGGCGGGTGACCCGCGACGGGCAGCGCATCGACCTCACGGCCAAGGAGTTCGCCCTGCTCGAGCTGCTGCTGCGGCGCCAGGGCGAGGTGCTGCCCCGCTCGCTGATCGCCTCCCAGGTCTGGGACATGAACTTCGACAGCGACACCAACGTCATCGACGTGGCCGTGCGGCGCCTGCGCGCCAAGGTGGATGAGCCGTTCGGGCAGCGACTGATCCGCACCGTGCGCGGCATGGGCTATGTCCTCGAGGCGCCCGGCGACTGATGCGCCCGCCGTCGATCACCCTGCGCATTGCGCTGCTCTTTGCGGCGGCCTCGGCCCTGATCCTGTTCGCCGCCGGGCTGTGGATCTCGGCGATGGTGGTGGACCATTTCGAAGAACAGGATCGGGTCGACATCCGGGGCAAACTCGAGCTGGTACGCAACCTGATCGCCGACAAGGCCTCCGCCGAAGATTTCGACCGGCTGCCCACCGAGCTCGCCCGCTCGCTGGTCGGCCACGGCGAACTGGGCGTGCTGCTCCTGGACAGGGACGGCGACATCCTCTTTGCCTCGGTCGGCGAGCGCCTTGCCGAGACCCTGCGCGAACACCCTTTGCCGGCCGACGTGCCGACCGAGTTCAAGGACAGCGAGCGCGGCTACCGCGGGCTGGGGATGCGCATCGACAGCGGCCTGCCGGCGATTGGCGAGCTGCGGGTCGGGGTCCTGCTGGACATCACCCACCACGAGCACTTCCTGGCCGCCCTGCGGCGCGCCCTGTGGCTGGCCATCGCCGCCGTCGCGCTGGCCATGGGCGTGCTGGGCTGGTTCGTTGCCCGCAGCGGACTGCTGCCGCTGCGCCGACTGACCCGCCAGATCACGGCCATCGCGCCGACCCGCCTCGCCGAGCGGGTACCGGCGACCGACGTGCCGGCCGAGCTGCTGCAGATGGCCGAGGCCTTCAACGCCATGCTGCAGCGCCTCGAGGACGGCTACCGCCGCCTGTCGGAGTTCTCGTCGGACATCGCCCACGAGCTGCGCACGCCCCTGGCCAACCTGCGCACCCAGGCCGAGGTGACCCTAGGCAAGTCCCGCAGCGGGGACGAATACCGGGAGCTGCTCCACTCGACGCTCGAGGAGGTGGAGCGCCTGTCGCGGATGGTGGACGACATGCTGCTGCTGGCGAAGGCCGACGACGGGCGCCTGCCGGGCCAGCCCGGCCCGGTGGACCTGCACCGCGAGGTCGATGCGCTGCTCGCCTTCTTCGAGGCGCTGGCCGAGGATCGGGGCATCCGCCTGTCGCGCGCCGGCGAGGCCACGCTCACCGGCAACGGACCGATGTTGCGGCGGGCGCTGGCCAACCTCGTCTCCAACGCGATCCGCCACGCCGAGCCAAACAGCGCGGTCGGCGTCGACATCTCCCGACCGGGCCCCGACGAGATCGCCGTCAGCGTGACCAACCGCGGCGCGGACATCCCACCCGACGCCCTGCCCCGCCTGTTCGACCGCTTCTACCGGGCCGACCCGTCGCGCCACCGCCAGAGCGAAGGCGCCGGCCTCGGCCTGGCCATCGCCCAGGCCATCGTGCGCGCCCACGGCGGCGACATCGCCGTCAGCTCGGCGGCGGGGACGACCCGCTTCAGCTGCCGCTTTCGCGTCGGCGGCACGCTGGCCGCCGCGGCCGACTGAAGGGGACGGCGCGCCCAAACCCCTTCCCTGCGCAGGGTTGTGGGCGCGACGCTCGGCCCGGATAATTGGCGGATTGGCCGCCACCCCACCCGCCGCACCATGACCGACCGCCCCACCTTCCAGATCGTCGACCAGCGCAGCCGGATCCCGGACGGACCCAGCGTGGCCCGGGGCGCCGAATTCACCGACACCCGCGGGCGGGCCCTGCGCGACCTGCGCATCTCGGTGACGGACCGCTGCAATTTCCGCTGCATCTACTGCATGCCCAAGGGCGTGTTCGGCAAGGACTATCCCTTCCTCAAGCGGCCGGACCTGCTGAGCTTCGAGGAGATCACGCGCCTGGTGCGGCTGTTCTCGGACCACGGTGTGCGCAAGATCCGCATCACCGGTGGCGAGCCGCTCCTGCGCCGCGGTGTCGAGCACCTGATCGCGGCGCTGGCGGCGATGGGGGGCCTGGAGCTGACGCTGACCACCAACGGCGTGCTGTTGCCGCGCATGGCCCAGCGCCTGAAGGATGCCGGCCTCGACCGGATCACGATCAGCCTCGACGCCCTCGATGAAGCCACCTTCCGCCGCATGAACGACGTGGACTTTCCGGTCGCCGACGTGCTGGCCGGCATCGAGGCCGCCGAGAAGGCCGGCTTCGCGCAGGTCAAGGTGAACATGGTGGTCAAGCGCAGCGTCAACGACCACGCCGTGATGGACCTCGCTCGCCACTTCCGCGGCAGCGGCCACATCGTGCGCTACATCGAGTTCATGGACGTGGGCAGCTCCAACGGCTGGTGCATGGACGACGTGGTGCCCTCGCGGGAGATCGTCGATCGCATCTCGGCCGAGTTCCCCCTCGAGGCGGCCGACGCCAACTACCACGGCGAGGTGGCGGAGCGCTGGCGCTACCGGGATGGCCAGGGCGAGATCGGCGTCATCTCGTCGGTGACCCAGGCCTTCTGCGCGACCTGTACGCGCCTGCGCCTGTCCACCGAAGGCCAGCTCTACACCTGCCTCTTCGCCCAGCAGGGCCACGACCTGCGCAGCCTGCTGCGGGGCGGCGCCGACGACGAGCGCCTGCGCGCCGCCATCGCCACCGTGTGGCACGGGCGCCGCGACAACTACTCCGAGATCCGCACCGCCGAGACCGCGGCGGCGCGCAAGATCGAGATGTCCTACATCGGCGGCTGAGGCCGCCGCGTACTCAGCCGTTCAGCAGCGGCGGCCTGTTGTCGCCCTCGCCGCCGTCGTCGTCTTCCAGCTCGTCGAGGCGGGCCGACTCGATCTTGTGGAAGTGGCCGGAGATCTTGCGGCTCGACACCTGCACGTCCCTGACGTCCTTGCTGGCCTGCTCGATGTGGGTCGCGAGCTTCTGCATGCGCTCGTCGAAGCGGGCGAAGTCCTTCGAGAGCTTGCCGAGCGCGTCCTTGATGACGTGGATCTGCTTGCGGGTCTCCACGTCCTTCAGCACCGCGCGGGCCGTGTTCAGCACCGCCATCAGTGTCGTCGGCGAGACCACCCACACCCGCTTCGACTGGGCATAGGCGACGATCTCCGGCTGGTAGGCGTGGATCTCGGCGAAGACCGCCTCGGCCGGCACGAACATCACCGCGCCGTCGGAGGTCACGTCCGGGATGATGTACTTGTCTGCGATGGCGTCGATGTGCCTTTTCACATCGCTGCGGAAGGCCGCCTGGGCCAGCTTGCGGTCGGCTTCGCCCAGGTCCGGCGCATTCATCCGCTGGTAGTTCTCGAGCGGGAACTTCGAATCGACCGCCACCCGGCCCGTCGGCTCCGGCAGGGTCAGCAGGCAGTCGACCCGCGCGCCATTGGGCAGGCCGGCCTGGAAGGCGTAGGCATCGGGCGGCAGGGCATTGATCACCAGCGCCTCGAGCTGCACCTCGCCGAAGGCGCCACGGGATTTCTTGTCGCCGAGCAGCTCCTGCAGACTCACCACGTTGCTGGTCAGGCCATCGATCTTCTTCTGCGCCTCGTCGATGGTCGCCAGCCGCGCCATCACGTTGGCGAAGGTCTCGTTGGTCTTCCTGAAGCCCTCGTCGAGCCGCTCGTTGACCTTGCCTGTGATGGTCTCCATGCGCTCGTTGATGGTCCGGGTCAGGGCCTCGATACTGGCCGCCAGCAGCTCGCGGTCCTTGCGGCCGTGCTCGGAGATGCGCGCGAGGGTCGTCTCGAGCACCTCGCCGCGCATCCGGGCGAGGCCCTCGGTCAGGGTCGTCGCGAGCTGCGCGAGCTTCAGCGTGCTGTCCTCCCGCTGGGCATCCAGCCTGCCCTGCACCGACAGCTGCAGGGCTTCCAGCTGCTGGCGCGACGCACCCAGCTCCTGGGACACCATGGCACGCAGCCGCTCCGCCCCGTCGGCCTGGGTGGCGGTGAGCTTCTCCGTCAGTTCGCCCCGCAACTGCTCTTGCCGGCCCACCACCGCGCTGCCCAGCTCGGCGAGCTTCAGGGCGACCGTCTCGCGCTGATCGGCCAGGTTCTGATGGAGCGACAGGCGCAGACCCTGCATCGACTCCCGCGTCGCGACCAGGTCGGCGCCCACCCGGGCCTGGAGCCGATCCGCGTGATCGGTGGCGTGGGCCGAAAGGCGATCCCCCTGGCGCTCGAAGCCAGCCTGGAGATCGGCCAGCATGTCGCGGTGCTGGGCCGCCAGGCGCTCATCGATCCGTTCGCCCACCGCCTCGGGCAGCGCCGCCTGCTGCGCCTGCAGGCGCGCGAGCCGGACCGACAACCACAGGGTGACCGCCACCAGCACGACGATGGCGCCGAGCAGCCACAGCTCGACGTGGGGAATCTCGATGGGGGGAAAGGCGGCCGGATCCATGCTGGCGGCGAGTATACCCGCCGCCGCAGGCACGCCCGTCAGCCGAGGGCGCGCAGGCTCGCCATCGGGGCCCGCGACAGCAGCCCGCGGGTGCCCAGCCAGCCGGCGAGCATCACCCCGAGGCCGCCGATGGCGCCGCCGAGGAGCATCGCGGTGGCGCCAGGCAGGTAGTCCGCGAGGCGGAAGGCGTAGTTGCCCAGCGCCCAGCCGATGGCCGTCGCCCCGAGGCCCGCCAGCACGCCGGCGACGACGCCGAGCACCGAGAACTCCGCCATCAGCGCGTGGCGCAGCTGGCCGTTGCGGGCGCCGAGGGTGCGCAGCATGGCCAGCTCGTACTCGCGCTCGTCGTGGGTGGACTGCAGCGCCGCCCACAGCACCACCAGACCGGCCAGCAGGGCGAAGCCGAAGACGAACTGCACGACGCCGATGAGGCGGTCGATCATGGCCTGGATCTGCCCGATCACAGCGGTGACGTCGATCAGCGAGACGTTGGGGAAGGCGGCCACCAGGCGGGTCGTGAAGTCGTGGCTGCCCGGCGGCAGGTGGAAGGCCGTGATCAGGCTTGCCGGCCGGCCCTCGAGCACCCCGGGCGAGGCGATGACGAAGAAGTTCACGCGCATCGAGTCCCAGTCGAGGGCCCGGATGCTGGTGACCGTGGCCTCGACCCGCTCGCCGGCCACGGTGTATTCGAGGCGGTCGCCCAGGTCGATGCCGAGCACCTCGGCGATGCCCTTCTCGACCGACCACTCAAGCGCCTCGCCCGGCCCGTGCCAGCGCCCGCCGACGACACGATTGCCCGGCGGCTCGTCGGCCATGAACGACAGGTTGAACTCCCGCTCGGCCAGACGCCGTGGCCGACCCTCGGGGTAGTCGTCGGGGTTCACCGCCTCGCCGTTGATGGCGGTCAGGCGGCCGCGGATCATCGGCATCAGCTCGGGCCGCGGCATGCCGTTGTCGAGGAAGAAGCGCTCGAAGGCCGCGGCCTGGTCGGGCTGCAGGTTGATGACGAAGCGGTTGGGGGCATCCTCCGGCGTGGTGCGGCGCCAGGTGTCGAGCAGGTCGGCGCGGATCACGGTGAGGAGCAGCAGCGCCGCCAGCCCGGCGCCGAGGGCCACGGCCTGCACCACGCTGCCGCCCATGCGCCGGGTCAGGGCCGCCACACCGAAGCGCCAGCCACCCCGCATCGGCCCGCCCCGCAGTCGGGCGAGACTGTGCAGCACGCCCCACGCCGCCAGCGCGAACAGGCCCAGGGCAATCGCGAAGCCCCCCGCGACGAGGAGGCCCAGGCGCAGATCACCGGCGATCCACACCAGCATCAGCACCAGCACGACGCCGCCGGCCAGCCACGCCGCCGACGAGGCCGGCTCGACGCTGCCCCACTCCCGGCGCAGCACGCGCAGCATCGGTACCCGACCGAGGCGCAGCAGCTGCGGCCCGGCGAAGCCCACCAGCAGCGCCAGCCCGACCGCCAGGCCATGGGCCAGGGGCAGCATCGACGGGGGCGGCAGCAGCGCGCCGAGCAGATCGGCCAGCATCCGTCCGAGCCCCCACTGCACGCTCCATCCGAGCGCCGCGCCGACGAGCGAGACGACCACGCCCAGCATCGCGAACTCGAGCAGCACGAGGCGCGTCACCTGGCCGGCCGGCGCCCCCAGGCAGCGCATCACGGCGCAGCCATCCACGTGCCGCTGCATGAAGCGACGTGCCGACAGCCCGACCGCGACGGCGGCGAGGATCACGGCCAGCAGGGCCGCGAGGCGCAGGAAGCGCTGGGCCTGGTCGAGGGCGTTGCGGACCTCGGGCCGGGCGTTGTCCACCGACTCCAGTTGCTCGCCCCGCCCCAGGCGCGGCGCGATCCACTCGCGGAAGGCATCGACGGCGGCCGCCTCGCCGGCAATCTGGAGCTGGTAGCTGATGCGGCTGCCCGGCTGGATCAGCCCGGTCGCGTCGAGATCGGCCGCGTTGATCATGATGCGTGGCAGCAGGGCAAAGAAGTTGGCGCCCCGGTCAGACTCGAAGCTCACCATCGCCCGTGCCACGAGTTCGAGGTTGCCGAGCCCGACCGGGTCGCCAGGGGCAATGGCGAGCGCCGCGAAGAGGCGCTCGTCGAGCCAGGCCTCGCCCCGCGCCGGGATGCCCTCGGCCGGGCCGTCAGGCTGGTTCGGCCCCGGCGCCGTGCGCAGGGTGCCCCGCAGCGGATAGCCCGGCTCGACGGCCTTGACCCCGGCGAGCTGGGCGCCGTCCGACGCGCTCGCCATGCTCGTGAACTGGGTTGTCGTGACCAGTGAGAGCCCGCGCTCGCGGGCGGCCGAGGTGATCTCGTCCGGCCAGGGGTGGTCGGCCTTCAGCAGCAGGTCGCCACCGAGGAGCTGGTTGGCCTCCCGGTCGAGGGCCCGGGCGACCCGGTCGGTGAGGAAACCGACGCTGGTCAGGCTCGCCACCGCGATCAGCAGCGCAATCACCAACAGGTTCAGTTCGCCGGCGCGCAAGTCGCGGCGCAGCATGCGGTAGGCAAGGCTCAGGGTCGGCATGGCGGGTGGGACATCCGGCGGTGGGGCAAGTTCGGCAGCGACACGATAGCGCCAAGCCGGCGCCGTGGGGCGATCTCAGCCGACGAGTCGATGGGCGACCCGGTTCCGGCCCGCGTTCTTGGCCTCGTAGAGCGCCTGGTCGGCAATCGCCACCAGGGTCTCGTAGTCGCCGATGGCCTCGGGGTTGGGTGCCTCGACAACGCCGGCGCTGATGGTGATCGGGATCTCCGTCCCTTCGCACGATACCGGTCGCCGCGCGACCACCTGGCGCAGGCGCTCCGCGATCGCGGGGCCGTGGCTGCTGTCGGCGTCGCCAAGCACCACCAGAAACTCCTCACCGCCGATCCGGCCCAGGTGGTTGTACTGCCGGAGATCGTGGTCGATGCGCCAGGCGATCTCCTTCAACACCGAATCGCCGACGGCGTGACCGTAGCGATCGTTGACATCCTTGAAGTGATCCACATCGATGAGGATCAGCGCGATCGCCCCCTTGTCCCGCAGTGAGCGCGAGAATTGCCCGTCGAGCTGGTCCAGGATGCCACGACGGTTCAGGACGCCGGTCAGGGCGTCGCGGGTCGCCAGGTGCTGAAGTTCTTCCTGCTCGACTGTCAGCCGCTGGTTGAGCTCGACGATCTGCTGATAGAGCCGCCCCTTCTCGATCAGCGCCGACAGCTGCGCGGCAATGCGCAGGTAGATGCCCTGATGCACCCCCTCGTAGGCGTAGCGCTCGACACTCGAGAAGAACAGGAATCCGATCGGCTTGCTGCCGCTCACCAGGGGGCAGGTCAGGTTCGAGCGGATGCCCTCCCGGACCATCAACCGTGTCGATTGGGATTCCGGGTGTTCGGCGAGATAGGCTTCCAGGTCATTGATGATGCGCGGCTGGCCGGTGGCGATGATCTGGCCCAGGCTGCTGCCCGCGATCTTCGCCTCGAAGCCGTCGACGAGCAGCAGGTTGTCGTAGTCCGCCCGTGCCCAGCACGCCCGCACCGAGCGGGCATCGTCGCTGAGGAGTGCGCAACCGATCCGGTTGTAGGGAATGACTGTCTGGAACGACTCGAAGATGCGCTCGAGCACGTCGTTGAGCAGCAGGCCGCCGACGACATTGTCGGTAATCTCCTGCAGCTTGCTGGCGTGGGAGAAGTACCAGTCCAGGTGACCGGCCAGACGCCGCAGCTCGTTGCCGAGGGCGCCCAGCGCGTCGTCGCCGCCAGTGTCGACCCCGAAGCCGTAGTGGCCCTCTCGCATGGCGCGAATGGCGTCGCGATAGGCGAGGATCCGTGGATCGTCCGCGACCGCAATGGCAGGCGCCTCCCCGCGGGGTTCGGCGGATTCCGCAACGGTCTGTCGGCTTGCCTCCATCTCGGCTCGGGCCCCCTCTGCTTCGCCGACGGCGTCTCCCACCGGACCAGAGTTGACGGTCACCGGAGCCACCCTTCGGCGACTCCGGGCAGCGGGCCTACTGCACACCAGTCCGCGTTCAGCAATGTTGACATGGATCAAAAGTAATAGAATGTGTCCGTCAACGCCAGTTCGGCAGAAAGATTGCGCGGGCTCGGCAACAGCGCCTCGCGACCCTGCATATCCGCCTGCCGCTCCATTATGCTGTCGGCGTAACCCGGACAGCATCCAATGATCGAGTGAAGATGCACGACGAAGCCTACTACCAGTTCCTCCAACGGCAGACCAGCGCGCTTTCTGTAGCCCTCGGATATCGGGACGAAGCGACCTCGCGCCATTCCGAACGGGTAGCGGGTCGAGCGGTTCGCCTGGGAGCCCTGTGCGGACTGAATGCGCGGGAGCTTGCGATCCTGCGTGTGGCCGCGGCCGTCCATGACATTGGCAAGATCGGCATCCCTGACCAGATCCTGTCGAAGCGCAGGCGTCTGAGTTCGGCCGACTGGGTGGCGATTCACCATCACCCGACGATGGGCGCGGACATCCTGATGGCCTGCGACTTCGATGGCGCGCGCGAACTGGCCGACATTGTCCGCCACCACCACGAGAACATGGATGGCACGGGCTATCCGGATGGCCTGCGGGGAGAGGCGATCCCCCTCGGCGCCCGCATCGTCAGCGTGGTCGATGCCTACGACGCAATGGACGAGGCCCGCCCCTACCACGCTCGACGGCCGCATGCCGAGATCATGACGATTCTCGAGAGCGAGGCGGGCAGCCGCCGCGACCCCGACGTCCTGCAGGCCTTCTGCAGGCTGCTCGACGACGCGTAAGCGGGCGCGCCACATCGCATGGCGCGGGCGGGCGGGCCGCGGGAACGGATCGCGCGCGTCGTGTCGATCACGGTAGCGCTCGGCGACTCCCGGCAACGGGGGGCACCCCATCACCTCCGTAGATTTCGGCACTGACAAGCCAGGCGAGTTGGGCACACACTGCGGGCTGCGCTCATTGTGTCTTTCTGTAAATGCATACCATTCCGCGCCGGGGCCCAATTCAGGCCCTCCGGGCACCCTTCCTGGCAGTCTCGCTGGTTTCCGCACTCATGGCCGCGGCACCGGCTGCCGACGGCCGCGAGGTCCGGGTTGGCGTCTACGACAATCCGCCAAAGATCACGATGGACACCCAGGGGCGCCCCGCCGGCATCCTGGGTGAACTGCTGCGAGAGATGGCGAGCCGGGAGGGCTGGACGCTCGTCTCGGTGAGGTGCGCCTGGAAGCACTGCCTGACATTGCTCGAAGAGGGCAGCATCGACTTGCTGCCCGACGTCGCCTTCACCGCCGATCGGGCAGAACGGTTCGGCTTCCACCAGCACGCGGCGCTGCACAGCTGGTCCGATCTCTACTCGCCCCACAGCCGTCCGCTCGAGTCGATTCTCGACCTGAACGGGGGGCGAATCGCGGTCCTGGCCAACTCGGTCCAGCAGGGCTTTCTCGAGCAGATGCTGGGCGACTTCGGGGTGACGGCCGCTCTGGTTCCTGTCACGAGCTACGAGGAAGGGTTCCGGATGGCCCAGGAGGGCCGGGTCGATGCCGCGGTCGCGAATCACTACTTCGGCGAACAGAATCTCGGCCGCTTCGGCCTCGCGCCGGCCCGCATCCTGTTCCAGCCCTCCCGCCTCTTTTACGCCACGCCACGGGGCCGCCATGAGGATCTGCTCGCCGCGATCGACGGGCATCTGGTGGCATGGCGCGACGAGCCGGGCTCCCCCTTTGCGCAGGCGATGAGTCACTGGATGGCCCCCGTCGGTGCCTCGGAAGCGAGAATCCCGACCTGGCTGGTGTGGGCCGTGGTCGCCCTGCTCGGCGCGAGTGCAGCGGCCGCAGGCATCAACGTCCTGCTTCGTCGACGGATACGCGAACAGACCGCCCGGCTGGCGGAGGAACTCGCCAGGCAGACCGCGACACAGAATGAACTGGCCCGCCAGCGGGGGTTCCTGCAAGCCCTCATCCGCACCATTCCGGACCTGGTCTGGCTGAAGGACCCGGACGGCATATTCCTCGCCTGCAACCCGAGCTTCGAGCGATTTCTCGGCGCCCGCGAGGATCAGATCATGGGCAGGACGGATTACGACTTCCTGAACACCGACCTGGCCGACGCGTTCCGCGACAAAGATCGCCAGGCGACGACGGCCGGCGGCCCGCTCGTCAATGAAGCATGGCTGGACTTCGCCGCCGACGGGTATCGCGGCCTGTTCGAAACCACCCGGATGCAAATGCGTGCGGAGGACGGCACGGTCATCGGGGTTCTGGGCATCGCCCACGACATCACGGCGCGGAACCGGGCAGAGGCCGAGCTGGCAGAGAGTCGCGCCCGCTTCCAGGCGCTGTATGCGGCGATGACCGAGGGTGTGGCCGTGCATCGGCTGGTCCGGGACGCGGACGGCGAGCCTGTCGATTACGAGCTCCTGGACGCCAACCCGGCCTTTGCACGTCACACGGGCATACCGCTCGAGCGGGCCATCGGCCAGCCGGCCAGCACGCTTTTCGGAACCCTGCCCCACCTGAACGCCTTCGCACAAGTCGCCACCAGCCAGGTCGCCGCTCACTTCGAGGCCAGGCTGTTCGCCGCCCTCGACAAGACCTTTGCCGTGTCGGTGGTGTCGCCCCAGGCCGACCACTTCGCGACGATCTTCGCCGACGTCACCGAGCGGGTGCGTCACGAGGAAGAGATCCGCCGCCTGAAGGACGATCTGGAAGCCACCCTGAACGCCCTCCCCGATCTGCTTTTCGAGCTGGATGCTGAGGGTCGCTACCACGCTTACCGCTCTCCCCGCACCGACCTCCTTGCCGCACCGCCCGAGGCGCTCCTCGGGCGGACGGTTGCAGAGGTCCTGCCACCGGAGACGGCTGAGTGCTGCATGGCCGCCCTGCGCGAGGCGGACGAGCACGGCTACAGCATTGGCCGCCAGATCCGCCTGGACCTGCCGGTTGGCGAGCGCTGGTTCGAGCTGTCGGTGGCCAGAAAGGCCCGATCGACCGACGACCTGCCGCGTTTCATCGTGATTTCGCGCGACATCTCCGAGCGCAAGCGCGGTGAAATCGAGCTGCGCAGATACCAGGAGGATCTGGAAGCGCTGGTCGAGCAGCGCACGAGCGAGCTCTACGATACCCAGTTCGCGATGGAGCGTGCGGGCATCGGCATCCACTGGGTCAGCAGCGACAACGGGCGCTTCCTGTACGTGAACGCCCACGCCGCAGGGATGCTGGGCTACTCCGTGCGCGAGATGAAGACCCTCAGCGTGCCGGATCTCGACCCGAACTTCCCCGCGACTGCCTTCCGGGACGCCGCGGGCAGCCTCTTCGAGAGCGGCAGCGCCCATTTCGAATCGACGATGCAGGCCAGGGACGGGCACCTGGTGCCGGTCGAGATCGTCGGCTACCTGATGCCGGAGCAGCCGGATCGGGAAGGGCGCTACATCACCTTCGTCACCGACATCTCCGGCCGCAAGCAGGCCGAAGCAGAGCTGAACGCCGCCAAGGAGGCGGCGGAGGCCGCCAGCGTGGCCAAGAGCGCCTTCCTCGCCAACATGTCCCACGAGATCCGCACGCCACTCAATGCCATCATGGGCATGACCTACCTCCTGCGCCGCACCGGTGTCACCGCCGACCAATCGGGTCGGCTGGCCCGGATCGAAGCCGCAGGCAAACACCTGCTCGAGATCATCAATGCAGTGCTCGACCTGTCGAAGATCGAGGCCGGCAAGTTTGCCCTCGAAGACAATGAGATCCGGCTCGGTCAACTGGTCGAGGATGCCGTCTCCCTGTTTCGCGAGCGTGCGGCCGAGAAGGGGCTCTCGCTCGCCGCGCAGATCGAGGCGCCGGAACTGCGCTTGCGTGGCGACGCCACCCGCATCCAGCAGGCCCTGATCAACTACATCGGGAACGCGATCAAATTTACCGAGGCGGGTCATGTGAGCGTTCGCTGTCGCCATCGCGCCGCCGACGACGGCCAGGTGCTCATCCGCTTCGAGGTGACGGATACGGGGATCGGCATACCGGCCGAAGCGCGAACCCGGCTGTTCACGCCCTTTGAGCAGGTGGACAACACCAACACGCGACAGCACGGCGGGACCGGCCTGGGGCTCGCAGTCACCCGTCGTCTGGCCCAGATGATGGGCGGCGACGCGGGCTGCGACAGCGAGCCGGGGGTCGGCAGCACGTTCTGGTTCACCGCCCGCCTGGCCCGTGCGGCGACGACAGGCCCCGCCGCAGGCACGGCAGACGCGGGCGACGCAGAGCGGCGCCTGGCGTCACGCCACGCCGGGCGACGCGTTCTGCTGGCCGAAGACGAAGCCGTCAATCGCGAGGTCGCCATCGGCCTGCTGGCCGACGTCGGGCTGGAAACGAGCCTCGCCCGGGACGGCATCGAGGCCACCGAACAGGCGGCCGGTCACCGATTTGCCCTGGTGATCCTCGATGTGCAGATGCCGAGGATGGACGGCATGGAGGCCGCAGGCCGGATCCGCGAGTTGCCCGGCTACGCCGACGTGCCGATCATCGCCCTGACGGCCAATGCCTTCGAAGAGGACCGCCGGCGCTGTCTCGAGGCCGGCATGAACGATTTCATCGCCAAGCCGGTGGTGCCGGACACGCTCTACGCCATGGTCCTGAAGTGGCTGGAGCGCAACCCCACGCAAGCCGTCGCCCCTCAGGCCTGACAGGCCGTGGCGCCGCGAGGGGCCCTTCGCGGTGCGTCTATGCGCCGGCGACTGGCAGCCGCCGCTCGTCCTTGACCACCTCCATCGCCACGTAGGTGTGGGTCTGCTTGACGCAGGGCAGACCCGAGATCTCCTCGCCCATGACCCGTCGGTATTCGTGGATGTCCCGCGTGCGCACCTTGAGGAGGTAGTCGAAATCGCCGGCAATCATGTGGCAGGACTCGATGGCCGGGATCCTGCGCACCGCCTCGTTGAAGCGCAGCAGGTCCCGCTCGGCGGTACTGCTCAACAGCACCTGCACCACGACGATATGGCCGACGCCCATCGCATCCGGGTCGAGTTCGGCGTGGTAGCCGCGAATCACCCCGGCCCGCTCGAGCCGGCGCACCCGCTCGGCGCAGGGTGTCTTCGTCAGGCCCACCCGGCGAGACAGTTCGACCATCGAGAGGCGCGCGTCGGCCTGCAGCTCGCCCAGAATCTTGAGATCGATTCGATCCATCACGGAAAGTCTCATCGTCTACATATCAGACAAATTTCAGTCCAAATGGCTTTCATAGTCGGATTTTCAGAGCCAATGACTGTTGTATTTGACGAAGAATATGGGACCAGACGGCCGGGGTTTTCCGGCCCTGCCGAGGAGTCCCGCCGCGATGCCTGTCCCGCCGCTGCCCGCCGCACCCGAGAAAGCCGCCCTGCCCCGGTCGCCGCGCAGCGCGTCGCGCCGGGCCATCGAGGCGGCGTGGCGGCCACCCGAGCCGCTGTGCGTGCCGCCCCTGCTGGCCGAAGCGCAACTCGACCCGGCCCGGCGCGAGGCGGTGGCCACCCTCGCCGGTGAGCTCGTCGCCACCTTGCGCGGCAGCCGTACCCGCGCCAGCGGCGTCGATGCGCTGATGAAGGAGTTTTCACTGTCATCCCAGGAAGGGGTCGCGCTGATGTGCCTCGCGGAGGCACTGCTGCGAGTGCCCGACCGGAGCACCGCCGACCGCCTGATCCGCGACAAGCTGGCCGGCGGCGACTGGCGGGCCCACCTCGGCCACAGCCCTTCCCTCTTCGTCAATGCCGCGACCTGGGGTCTGCTGGTCACAGGGCGGCTGGTGTCCACCCACAGCCGCGAGGGGCTCTCCACTGCACTCACCCGCCTCATTGCCCGCGGCGGTGAGCCGCTGATCCGCAAGGGCATGGACCTGGCGATGCGCATGCTGGGCGAGCAGTTCGTTACCGGGCGGGACATCGGCGAGGCCCTCGAGCGCGCCGCCGACTGCGAGCAGCAGGGCTACCGCTACTCCTTCGACATGCTCGGCGAGGCGGCGATGACCGCAGAGGATGCGTCCCGCTATCTGCGCGCCTACCAGGACGCCATCGACGCCATCGGCACCGCCGCCCGCGGCCGCGGCGTGATCGACGGCAACGGCATCTCGGTGAAGCTCTCGGCCCTGCACCCCCGCTACACCTGGAGCCAGCGTGAGCGCGTCATGGCCGACGTCTTCCCGCGCCTGAAGGACCTCTGCCTGGCGGCCGCGCGCCACGACATCGGCCTCAATATCGACGCCGAGGAGGCGGACCGGCTGGATCTCTCCCTCGATCTCCTCGAGGCCCTGGCCCACGACGCCGACCTGGCGGGATGGCAGGGGCTCGGATTCGTCATCCAGGCCTACCAGAAGCGCGCGCCGGCGGTGGTGGACCATGTCATCGCGCTGGCCCGCGACAGCGGCCACCGCCTGATGGTGCGCCTCGTCAAGGGCGCCTACTGGGACGCCGAGATCAAACGCGCGCAGCAGGACGGCCTGGCCGACTACCCGGTCTACACCCGCAAGGTGCACACCGATGTGGCTTACCTGGCCTGCGCCCGCCGGCTGCTCGGCGCCCGCGATGTGGTCTATCCCCAGTTCGCGACCCACAACGCCCACACCCTGGCGGCCGTGATGACCCTGGGCGGCGCCGACTGGCAGCCCGGCGACTACGAGTTCCAGTGCCTGCACGGCATGGGCGAGCCCCTCTACGACCAGATCGTCGGCCACGCCGAGCGCCATCGCCTGGTACGCATCTATGCGCCGGTGGGCGACCACCAGACCCTGCTCGCCTACCTGGTCCGCCGCCTGCTCGAGAACGGCGCGAATTCGAGTTTCGTCAATCGGATCGTGGACGAGAACGTCCCGATCGCCGAGCTGGTGGCCGACCCGGTCGAGCTGGCGGGCCCGCTGGGCGGCGCGCCGCACCCCCGGATTCCCCTCCCCCCGATGCTCTACGGCGACGGGCGCCGCAACGCGAGCGGCATCGACCTGGCCTGCGAGGGCGAGCGAGCCCGCATCGCACAGGCCATCGAGGTGTCCCTCGGCGAGGCACCGGTGGCCCGCCCGGCGGCGGCGCCCCAGGGCACCGCCGAGCCCCGGCCGGTCACCAATCCCGCCAACCGGGAAGACGTGGTCGGCCATGTCATCGAGGCCGACACGGCCGACATCGACGCTGCCCTGCGGCACGCCGCGGGCGCCGCAGCCAACTGGGCCGCCACCCCGGCCGCAGAGCGGGCCGAATGCCTGCGCCGCGCGGCTGCAGCGATGGAAGACGACGCCGCCGCGCTGATCGCGCTGACCGTGCGCGAGGCGGGCAAGAGCTGGTCCAACGCTGTCGCCGAGCTGCGGGAGGCAGTGGACTTCTGCCGCTACTACGCTGCCCAGGCCGAGAACTTCAGCGCCGACAGCCACGTGGCACTGGGACCGGTCGCCTGCATCAGCCCCTGGAACTTCCCCCTCGCGATCTTCACCGGTCAGGTGACCGCGGCCCTGGCCGCCGGCAACCCGGTGCTCGCAAAGCCGGCCGAACAGACGCCGCTGGTCGCGGCCCGGGCCGTGCACCTGTTGCATGAGGCCGGCGTGCCGGCCGAGGTGCTGCAGCTGCTGCCCGGTGCCGGCGAGACCGTCGGCGCGACGCTGGTGGCCGACGCGCGGGTGCGAGGGGTGATGTTCACCGGTTCCACCGAGGTCGCCCGCCGCATCCAGCAGGTGCTCGCCGGTCGCGGCCATGTGCCGCTGATCGCCGAGACCGGCGGCCAGAACGCGATGATCGTCGACTCGACCGCGTTGCCCGAGCAGGTGGTGGGCGACGTGCTGGCCTCGAGCTTCGACTCCGCCGGCCAGCGCTGCTCCGCCCTGCGCGTGCTGTGCCTGCAGAACGACATCGCCGACAGCGTGCTGCACATGCTGCGCGGCGCCATGGCCGACCTGCGCGTCGGCGACCCCGCCGACGTGCGAACCGACGTCGGCCCGGTGATCGACGAGGACGCCCGCCTGGGTCTCGAGGCCCACGTCGCGGCGATGCAGGCGGCGGGCAACAAGGTCCATCGCCGCCCCCTGCCGGCGGCCTGCGCGCGCGGCAGCTTCGTCGCGCCGACCCTGGTGGAGCTGACCCGCCTCGAGCAGCTCGGCCGCGAGCAGTTCGGCCCGGTCCTGCACGTGGTGCGCTTCGCGGCCGGCGAGCTCGACACCCTGGTCGAGCGCATCAACGCCACCGGCTACGGCCTGACCCTGGGGGTCCATAGCCGCATCGACGAGACGGTCGCCCGGGTCGTCGCCCGCGCCCGGATCGGCAACCTCTACGTCAACCGCAACATCATCGGCGCGGTGGTCGGCGTGCAGCCCTTCGGCGGCGAAGGCCTGTCGGGTACCGGCCCCAAGGCCGGCGGCCCCCTCTACCTGCCGCGCCTGCTGCGCCACGGCCCGGGCCCGGACCTGACCAACGGCGCCAGCCTCGACGGCGAGTGGACGCCGCCGGCCCCCTTCACCGCCCTTGCCGCATGGCTCGACGCGCCCGACAACGCGGTGCTGAACGCCGACGAACTGGCCGCGCTCAGGGCGGAAGCCGCGGACTGGTCACAGCAGGCGCTCGCCGGACGCGTCCTGCGCCTGCCCGGCCCCACCGGCGAGGACAACCGCCTGGCCTTTGTCCCGCGCGGGAGCGTCGCCGGCGACGCCACTACGCCGCCGGGCGCGCTCCGCCAGGCGCTGGCTGCGCTGGCCAACGGCAACCGCATCGTGTTTCCCGACGGCGAAGCGATGCGCACGCTGATCGCCACCCTGCCCGCCGCGGTCGGCGACCACGTCATCTGCGCGCCGGACTGGCTCGAGGGACCGATCTCTGCGCTCCTCGCCGAGCGCGACGACGACGGCAGCCGCGCGCTGGCGCAGCGCCTCGCCAGACGCGACGGGCCGATCGTGCCGGTGGTGCTGGCGGGAGCGACCGGCTATGGGGCGACGCTGCTGGTGCACGAGCGGACCCGGACCATCAACACGACTGCGGCCGGCGGCAACGCCAGCCTGATGGCGATGAGCGCGTGAGTCGATCGCGCGCGGATTTCCCTGATGCCACCGCGGTAGCGGTTGGGGGTATGCTCCCCCGGCCGTTCGGCCGCGTCGCACCCACCGCCGGGCCAGAACCGGCCATAACCACGAGAACGAGGAGATATCCATGAAGAAGACGCTGTTCGCTGCCGCCCTGGGCGCCATCGGTGCGCTGGCCGTACCGGCCCATGCCGAGTTGCCGGTCGCCATCGCCGGTCCGATGACCGGCCAGTACGCCTCCGCCGGCGACCAGATCCGCAAGGGCGCCGAGATGGCGATTGCCGACATCAACGCCCGTGGCGGCGTGCTGGGCGAGAAGCTGGTGCTGGAGGTGGGCGACGACGCCTGCGATCCGAAGCAGGCCGTGTCGGTGGCCAACACGATGGTCAACAAGGGCATCGTCTTCATGCATGGCCACTGGTGCTCGAGCTCCACGATTCCCGCCTCCGAGGTCTATGTGGAGGCCGACATCCCGATGGCCACCGTCTCGACCAACCCGCAGGTGACCGAGCGCGGCCTCGAGAACATCTTCCGCATCATGGGCCGGGACGATCAGCAGGGCATGGTTGCCGGCACCTATCTGGCCACCCAGTTCAAGGGCAAGAAGATCGCCGTGGTGGACGACAAGAGCGCCTATGGCAAGGGCCTCGCCGACGAGATCGCCAAGGCCATGACGGCCAAGGGCGCCACGCCGGCGCTGCGGGAGTCGATCACGGCCGGCGAGAAGGACTACTCGGGCCTCGTCACCAAGCTCAAGCGGGACGGTGTCGAGGTGATGGCCTATGGCGGCTACCACACCGAGGTGGCGCTGATCCTGCGCCAGGCCCAGCAGGCCGGCCTCGACCTGACCGTGATGGGTGGCGACACGATGACCAACTCCGAGCTGGTCACCGCCGCCGGCCCGGCCGCCGACAAGGTCCTGTTCACGTTCTCGCCGGATCCGCGCAAGAACCCCGACGCGGCCCCGGTGGTCGAGAAGTTCCGCGCCGCCAAGGTCGAGCCGGAGGGCTACGTGCTGTACGCCTACGCCGCCATGCAGCTGTTCGAGCAGGCCGCCACGGCCGCCAAGAGCACGGACTATGTGCCCCTCGAGAAGGCCCTGCGCGGCGGCACCTTCAAGACCGTGATCGGCGATCTCGCCTTCGACGCCAAGGGCGACCAGCAGGCGCCCGGCTTCGTCGTCTATCGCTGGCAGGGCGGCCAGTACGACTACGCCAAGTGAGTCACCGGCGGACCCGCTGCGGCGGGTCCGCCTGATCGCTGCGGGCAGCCGCTGGCGCGGCGCCCGCCCACGCCTCACCCCGCCCCCGCCGCCGCCTGACCCGCCGCGGCCCTGACCCGAACGGGGGACTCCGTGGCCTACGCATTGCAACAACTCATCAATGGCCTGACGCTCGGCTCGATGTACGGCCTGATCGCGATCGGCTACACGATGGTGTACGGCATCATCGGCATGATCAACTTCGCCCACGGCGACATCTTCATGGTGAGCGCCTTCATCGCGGTCACCTGCTTCACCCTGCTCGCCGCCGCCGACGTCAGTTCGATCCCCCTCGCCCTGATGTTCGTGCTGATGGTGACGATCTTCTTCACCTCGGCCTACGGCTGGGCCGTCGAGCGCGTCGCCTACCGCCCGCTGCGCGGCTCGACCCGGCTGGCGCCGCTGATCTCGGCGATCGGCATGTCGAT
Organism: Rhodocyclaceae bacterium; assembly: GCA_020445665.1. GTDB lineage: Bacteria > Pseudomonadota > Gammaproteobacteria > Burkholderiales > Rhodocyclaceae > Cognatazoarcus. The sequence goes on along the minus strand of JAGRGD010000137.1, from coordinate 8,641 downwards.
CTTCCTGCAGAACACCGTGCAGCTCACCCAGGGCGCCCGCGTCAAGCCGATCCCGCCGGTGATCGAGGGGGGCATCGAGTTGTGGGCCGCGCCCGATTTCACGGTGCAGATCGGCTGGAGCCAGCTCCTGATCATCGTCACCACGGTGGTCCTGATGACGGCCTTCACGTGGATGATCACGCGCACGCCCTTCGGCCGCCAGCAGCGGGCCTGCGAGCAGGACCGCACGATGGCGGCGCTGCTCGGCGTCAACGTGGACCGCACGATCTCCCTGACCTTCATGCTCGGCGCCTCGCTGGCCGCCGTGGCCGGCGTGATGGTGTCGGTGTATTACGGGGTGGTCGATTTCTTCATCGGCTTCCTCGCCGGCATCAAGGCCTTCACCGCGGCGGTGCTGGGGGGCATCGGCTCGCTGCCCGGGGCGATGCTCGGCGGCCTGCTGATCGGCCTGATCGAGTCCTTCTGGGCCGCCTACCTGTGGGCCGAATACAAGGACGTGGCGACCTTCGGCATCCTCTGCCTGGTGCTGATGCTGCGCCCCTCCGGCCTGCTCGGCCGGCCCGAAGTGGAGAAGGTCTGATGAGCGCGGTCGTCTTCGCCCATCACCGCATGAGCCCGGCCGAGCGGGTCCGCGACGCCGCCTGGGTGGCCTTCGTCGCGCTGCTCCTCGGCATCCCGCTGATCGGCCTGACCACGGTCGATGCCGGCGGCCGGCTCGAGGTGTCGACGCGCTTCGGCATGCTCGCGCTGTTCGTCGCCATCGCCTTTGGCGGACGCATCGCCCTGCGCGCCACGGTCGACCACTTCAAGGCCCGCAAGCTCGCCCGCCAGCAGGCGCGGGGCGCCAGCGAGGCGACCGCCGCGAGCACCACGCGACGGGTGTCCACCTGGCTCGGCTGGTTCGCGCTGGGGGCCTCGATCGGCCTGCCGATCCTGTTCTCCGACAACCGCTACGTGGTCGATACGGCCACCACGGTGCTGATCTACGTGATGCTCGGCTGGGGTCTCAACGTGGTGGTCGGCCTCGCCGGCCTGCTCGACCTGGGCTACGTCGCGTTCTATGCCGTCGGCGCCTACAGCTACGCGATCCTCGCCACCGAGCACGGCTGGGGCTTCTGGCAGGCGCTGCCGGTCTCCGGCGCCATGGCGGCGACCTTCGGCATCCTGCTCGGCTACCCGATCCTGCGCCTGCGGGGCGACTATCTGGCGATCGTGACGCTGGGCTTCGGCGAGATCATCCGCATCATCCTGGTGAACTGGACCGACTTCTCGGGCGGGCCGAACGGCATCAGCTCGATCCCGCGGCCGAGCTTTTTCGGCCTGGAATTCACCCGGCGCCCGGCCGAGGGCGAGCAGAGCTTTGCGGCCTTCTTCGGCCTCGACTATTCGCCGATGCAGCGCCTGATCTTCCTCTACTACCTGATCCTGGTGCTCGCCCTGCTGACCCATGTGTTCGTCTCGCGACTGCGGCGGCTACCGGTCGGGCGCGCCTGGGAGGCCCTGCGCGAGGACGAGATCGCGTGCCGCGCGATGGGCATGAACACCACCAACATCAAGCTCTCGGCCTTTGCCATCGGTGCGATGCTGGGCGGCTTCGCCGGGGTGTTCTTCGCGGCCCGCCAGGGCTTCATCTCGCCGGAGAGCTTCGTCTTCACCGAGTCGGCGATCGTGCTGGCGATCGTCGTCCTCGGCGGCATGGGCTCCCAGCTCGGGGTGGTGCTGGCCGCCGCGCTGCTGGTGCTGATCCCCGAGTTCGGCCGCAACTTCGCCGAATACCGGATGCTGCTCTTCGGCGCCGCAATGGTGCTGATCATGGTGTGGAAGCCGGGCGGCCTGCTGTCGCACCGCGAACCGACCGTGCGGCTGGGCCAGCGCGAGGAGACGCCGGCATGAGCACGCTGCTGTCCGTCCGCAATCTGACGATGCGCTTCGGCGGCCTGACCGCCATCGACGACCTGTCCCTCGAGGTGCCGGCCGGCCGCATCACCGGCATCATCGGCCCCAACGGCGCCGGCAAGACCACGCTCTTCAACTGCCTCACGGGCTTCTACAAGCCCACCAGCGGCACCCTCCGCCTGGCCCACCCGCACCATGGCGAGATGCGCCTCGAGGCGCTGGCGAGCCACAAGGTGGTGCGCGACGCCCAGGTGGTGCGCACCTTCCAGAACATCCGCCTGTTCCCGAAGATGACGGTGCTGGAGAACCTGATCGTCGCCCAGCACAACGTCCTGCAACGCGCCTCGCGCTTCTCCATCGCCGGCCTGTTCGGGCTCGCCGCCTACCGCGAAGCCGAAGCCGCGGCCCTCGACCGCGCCGCCACCTGGCTCGAGCGGCTCGGCCTGGTCGATCTGGCCGACCACGCCGCGGGCGACCTGCCCTACGGCATCCAGCGGCGGATCGAGATCGCCCGCGCCCTGTGCGTGGACCCGGTGCTGCTGTGCCTCGACGAACCGGCGGCGGGCCTCAACCCGCGCGAGTCGGCCGAGCTCAACGAGCTGCTGCTCTACCTGTGCCGCGAGCGCGGCGTCGCCATCCTGCTGATCGAACATGACATGAGCGTCGTGATGAACGTGTCGGACCACATCGGGGTGATCAACTACGGCCGCAAGATCGCCGAGGGTACGCCCGAGGCGGTGCGCAACGACCCGCAGGTGATCAAGGCCTATCTCGGCGAAGACGAGGACGAGGCGCAGGCCGGGGGGGCCGCGGCATGATGCTGACGATGGAGGGCGTGCACGCCCACTACGGCCACATCCACGCCCTGCGGGGCATCGACGTCCAGGTCCAGGTGGGCGAGATCGTGACCCTGATCGGCGCCAACGGCGCCGGCAAGTCGACGCTGATGATGAGCCTCTTCGGCAACCCGCGGGCGAGCGCGGGGCGCATCGTCTTCGACGGCGAGGACATCACCCGCCTGCACACCCACGAGATCGCCCACCGGGGCATCGCGCTGGTGCCGGAGGGGCGGCGCATCTTCCCGCGCATGACGGTGATGGAGAACCTGCAGATGGGCGCCGGCTTCGCCGCGCCGGACAACTTCGACGCGGACATCGCCCGCGTCTTCGCGATGTTCCCGATCCTCGACGAGCGGCAGGGCCAGCGCGCCGGCACCCTGTCCGGCGGCGAGCAGCAGATGCTGGCGATCGGCCGCGCCCTGATGAGCCGGCCCAAGCTGCTGCTGCTCGACGAGCCCTCCCTCGGCCTCGCGCCGATCTACATCCGGCGGATCTTCCAGATCGTGCGCGAGCTCAACGCGGACCACGGCATGACGATCCTGCTGGTGGAGCAGAACGCCAACCAGGCCCTGAGGGTCGCCCACCGGGGCTACGTCCTTCAGCACGGCGGGATCACGCTGGCCGGCACCGGCGCCGAGCTCCTCGCCAGCCCCGAGGTGCGCGCCGCCTACCTGGAGGGCGGTCACGGCTAGCCCCTGACGCGATCCGATCATGTCCGTCCCCACCAACGCGCCGCCGCGCTGGGCGCCCTTCGTCGTGCTCGGCGTCGGGCTGCTGGCGATCTCCTTCGGCGCCATCCTCGCCCGCCTGGCCCAGGCCGAGGGGGTCAGCTCCCTCGTCGTCGCGAGCTGGCGGCTGGGGCTGGCGGCCCTGATCATCACACCGCTGGCCCTGGTCCACGCCCGCCGCGAGCTGCGCGCCCTCGACCGTCGTCAGCTCGGCCTGGCGCTGGCTGCCGGCTTCTTCCTGGCGCTGCACTTCGCGACCTGGATCAGCTCCCTCGAATACACGTCGGTGGCCTCCAGCACCGCGCTGGTGACCACCAACCCGCTGTGGATCGGGCTGGCCGCCTTCGTTTTCTTTGGCGAGCGGCCGCACCGGCTGATGGTCGGCGGCATCGCCCTGTCGCTGGCCGGCAGCGTGCTGATCTTCTGGAGCGACAGCCAGCTCTCCGGCCCCGGTCGCCAGCCCCTGCTTGGCAACGGCCTGGCGCTGGTGGGCAGCTGGTGCTTCTCGGCCTACCTGCTGATCGGCCGGCGGCTGCGCGCCGGGCTGGGGCTGCCGGCCTACATCTGGCTGGCCTATGGTGCCGCAGCGCTGTTCCTGGTTTCTGCGAGCGGCCTCGCCGGCGCAAACCTGCTGGCCCACTCGGCCACCGCATGGGCGGTGCTGCTGGGCATGGCGCTGGGCCCGCAGCTGCTCGGCCACACCGCCTACAACTGGTCGCTGCGCCACGTCTCGGCGACCTTCGTCGCGGTCGTCACGCTGGGTGAGCCGGTGGGCAGCGCGCTGCTCGCCTGGCTGATCTTCGGCGAGGGCTTCGCGGTGCCCCAGTTTGCCGGCTTCAGCCTGCTGCTGGCGGGCATCTACCTGGCGGCCCGCGGCGAGGCCCGCCGCCGCGCCAACTGACCCGGCCATCAAACAGGTGACGATTGCGGGTAGAGCCCTCCCCTTTCAAGCGGGTGGCCAGGAGGGGGATGGGGTTGAGTCGCGCGACTTGCCCCATCCCCACCCCAGCCCGTCCAGTGCCGGCTTTGCACAGCCGGCCCGCTCTGGCGGCGCAAGGCGATGCCTTGCGAATTCCCGCCCTCGCCCCCTTGAGGGGAGGGCGCGAGAGGCCCACATATTGCCTGAGCTGGAATCACCTCAATGATTGCCGCACTCATTGAGGGCATTGCCGCCCAGTTCCCGCTGGTAGCGGGCCAGGTGGGCCCGCCCGCGCACGGTGCTGGCGGCGATCCAGATGCCGATCACGACCGCGCAGATCGTGACGAAGCCGAGCGCGTCGGGCAGGAGCAGCGCCACCAGCCCGACCACCGCGGCCACCACCACCGCGGCGATGACCGCGTTGCGCACTACGTTGGCCCGCATCGAGGCGATGCGGTCGGGGCTGTCGATGCCGGCGTCGACGAGGGCCGCGCGCAGGTTCTGGTAGTCCCGCTCGTTCTTGTCGGCGCTGCGGCCGAAGGGGTCGTCGAGCTTCATGCCGTGGCCGCTCCCGGCACGCCGGCCGGCATCAGGGTCTCGACCAACCGCGCCCAGTAGGCGACGCCGGCCGGGATGATCTCGTCGTTGAAATCGTAGTGGGGGTTGTGCAAGGTGCACCCGCCCTCGCCCGGACCGTTGCCGATCCAGACGTAGGCGCCCGGCCGCTGGAGCAGGAAGAAGGAGAAATCCTCGGCCCCCATGCTGGGCTTCATGTCGGTGCGCACCGCCGCCGCGCCGGCCACCGCCCGCGCGACCTCGGCACAGTTGGCCGCCTCGGCGGCGGTGTTGATGGTCGGCGGGTAGCCCCGGTGATACTGGAAATTCACGTTGGCACCGAAGCTCGCGCCGATGCCCGCGCAGATGCGCTGCATGGCCTGCTCGACCTTGTCCTGCACCTCGGGCCGGAAGGCGCGCACGGTGCCGCCCAGCAGCGCCCGGTCCGGGATCACGTTATTGGCCTCGCCGGCGTGGAACTGGGTGACCGAGATCACCACCGGATCGACCGGATCGATGGTGCGACTGGCGATGGTCTGCAGGGCCTGGACGAGGGCCGCGCCGGCCGCCACCGGGTCGATGCCCAGGTGCGGCATCGCGGCGTGGGCGCCATGGCCGCGGATCTCGACCTCGAAATGATCCGCCGAGGCCATCACCGGGCCGGCGTGCACCGCGAAGTGGCCGGCCGGCAGGCCGGGCCAGTTGTGCATGCCGAATACTGCGTCCATCGGGAAGCGCTCGAAGAGGCCGTCCTCGATCATCTCGCGCCCCCCGCCGTCGCCCTCCTCCGCCGGCTGGAAGATCAGATGCACGGTGCCGTCGAAGTCGGCCTGCCGGGCCAGCACCTCGGCGGCGCCGAGCAGCATCGTCGTGTGCCCATCGTGGCCACAGGCGTGCATCCGGCCCGCGTGGCGGGAGTGATGGGGGAAGCTGTTGCGCTCGGTGATCGGCAGCGCGTCCATGTCGGCCCTGAGTCCGATCGAGCGCGACCCCTTGCCCTTGCGGATCACGCCGACGACCCCGGTGCGGCCGATGCCGCGGTGGGTCTCGATGCCCAGCGCCTCGAGGCGAGCGGCTACCCGCTCCGCGGTGCGGTGCTCCTCGAAGGCGAGCTCCGGGTGGGCGTGGATGTCGCGCCGAAACGTCGTCAGCGCGGCGTGAATCTCATCGATGACTTGCCGAGTATCCATGTTCCTTTTTTGATCCTGTGTACCGGCCACAACATCATTCCGGCCATGTCGACCACTGTGGACTGCCGAAATAGCTTTCGCAATGTCACGGCATCAGAATGCCTCACCGCGGTGCAATAATGCGGTCGGTTGCACCGCAAGGAACCACCCGATAGCTCCGTCGCCGGCGATTTCCGACGAATCGCCGTGTGGTCTGTTACTTGCTAAAAACAGCTGAATCTTCCCCGCTAGAGGCGCCAATATGTCCATCCACGTAGCGCTCCATCACGTCACCCGCTACGACTACGACCGGCCGATCAACCTCGGACCGCAAATCATCCGCCTGCGGCCGGCACCGCACAGCCGCACCCGCATCCTCTCCTACTCGATGCGGATCAAGCCCGAGACCCATTTCATCAACTGGCAGCAGGACCCCCAGTCCAACTACCAGGCGCGCCTCGTCTTCCCCGAGAAGACCAGCTGCTTCCACATCGAGGTGGACCTGGTCGCCGAGATGGCGGTTCACAACCCCTTCGACTTCTTCCTCGAGCCCCGCGCCGAGCACTTCCCGATCAGCTACGAGGAATGGCAGAGCGAAGAGCTGGCTCCGTTCCGCAAGAAGATGGCGGCCACCCCGCTGTTCGCCGAGTACCTTGCAACGGTGCCCCGCGACAAGGTGCGCACCATCGATTTCCTGGTCGACCTCAACCGCAACCTGCAGCATCACATCGGCTACCTGATCCGCATGGAGCCCGGCGTCCAGACGCCCGAGGAGACCCTCGGCAAGCGCTCGGGCTCGTGCCGCGACTCGGCCTGGCTGCTGGTGCAGTTGCTGCGCCACCTGGGCTTCGCGTCGCGCTTTGTCTCGGGCTACCTGGTCCAGCTCGCACCGGACGTCAAGTCCCTTGATGGTCCGTCCGGCCCGGAGAAGGACTTTACCGACCTGCATGCCTGGTGCGAGGTCTTCCTGCCGGGCGCCGGCTGGATCGGCCTCGATCCGACCTCGGGCCTGCTCGCCGGCGAGGGCCACATCCCGATCGCCTGCACCCCCGAGCCCGGTTCGGCGGCACCGGTCTCCGGCGCCCTCGACGAGTGCGAGGTGGCGTTCGGCCACGAGATGTCGGTGTCCCGCATCTGGGAGGCGCCGCGCGTCACGAAGCCGTATACCGACGAGCAGTGGAAGGAGATCGAAGCCCTGGGCCACCTGGTGGATGGCGAGCTGCGCACCATGGACGTGCGGCTCACCCAGGGCGGCGAGCCCACCTTCGTGTCGGTGGACGACCCGGACGGTGCCGAGTGGAACACCGACGCGCTCGGCCCCACCAAGAAGCTCCTCTCGGCCGAGCTCTACCATCGCATGCGCAGCAAGTACGCCCAGCGCGGGCTGGTCCATTTCGGCCAGGGCAAGTGGTATCCAGGCGAGCAGCTGCCGCGCTGGTCGCTGAACTGCTTCTGGCGCAAGGATGGCGAGCCGATCTGGCTGAACAGCGACCTCATCGCCGACGAACGGGTCGGCGGCATCGCCGACGAAGCCATCGCCGGCCGTTTCCTGAAGGGCGTGGCGGAGCGTCTGGCGCTGGATGCGGACTACGTGTTCCCCGGCTTCGAGGACGTTTTCTACTACCTGTGGCGCGAACGCCGGCTGCCGGTGAACGTGGACCCGTTCGATTCGCGCGTTGACGACCCCCTCGAGCGAGAGCGCCTGATGAAGGTGTTCACCCAGGGTCTCGACAAGGTCATCGGCCACGTGCTGCCGATCACCCGCAACACATCGACGGGCGAGTGGCAGACCGGCCCGTGGTTCCTGCGCAGCGAGCGCTGCTACCTGGTCCCGGGCGACTCGGCGATGGGCTACCGCCTGCCCCTGGACAGCCAGCCGTGGGTGACCCAGGGGGAGTATCCCTGGATTCACCAGCCCGACCCCTTCGACCGATTTGCGGACCTGCCCGCCCACGCCGACATCCGCCGCCAGTTCCTGCCCGGCTCCGTGCGCGAGGGCGGCGCCGGCGGCGCAAGCGGACCTGGTGCGTCCAGCGCAGCAGCCCTTGCCGCCCGTGCGCGCCTCGCGGGCCGTCACGATGGCAGCGAGATCACCGGCGACCCGGGCGAGTTCAACCCCGACGCGATCGCCACCGACACCCACCCGTCGTTCAAGAAATCGGCCGGCTGGCTGACCCGCACCGCGATGTGCGCGGAGGCCCGCAACGGCGTGCTCTACATTTTCATGCCGCCGACGGTGTGTCTGGAAGACTACCTGGAGCTGGTGGCCGCCATCGAGGCCACCGCGGAGGCCATGCACCAGCCCGTCCTGCTCGAAGGCTATGAGCCGCCCCGCGACCCGCGACTCAAGCATTTCCGCATCACCCCCGACCCGGGCGTGGTCGAGGTCAACATTCACCCTGCGGGCGACTGGGACGAACTGGTCGACCAGACCACCCACCTCTACGAGGCGGCCCACTACGCGCGCATGACCACCGAGAAGTTCATGCTCGACGGTCGCCACACCGGCACCGGCGGCGGCAACCACTTCGTGCT
>JAGRGD010000136.1 GCA_020445665.1 Rhodocyclaceae bacterium | reverse complement strand
CCAAGTCCAACGGCATCTCGATCACGATGCCCTACTGGGACGAGCGGGTGAAGGCCATGGCGGCGCACTATCCCGACGTGGCGGTGGACCAGTTCCACATCGACATCCTGACCGCCAACTTCGTCCTCCACCCGGACTGGTTCGACGTGGTCGTCGCCAGCAACCTGTTCGGCGACATCCTGTCGGACCTCGGCCCGGCCTGCACCGGCACGATCGGCATCGCGCCGTCGGCCAACATCCACCCGGACGGCCGCTTCCCGAGCCTGTTCGAGCCGGTGCACGGCAGCGCGCCGGACATCGCCGGCCGGGGCATCGCCAACCCGATCGGCCAGATCTGGTCCGGCGCGATGATGCTGGAGCACCTCGGCCACGGCGAAGCCGCCGCCGCCATCGTCACCGCCATCGAGGCGGTCCTGACGCGGGGCGACCCCGCCGAACTGACACCCGACGTGGGGGGCCGGGGTGACACCGCCGCCCTCGGCCACGCCATCGTCAGGTCAATCGAGGCCGCCTGAACACGGCTGCAAACTCAACGCAAGGTGCCGCGCAGTTCACCCGCGGGCGAGTCGCCGGCCATCGGGATCGCGGTGGTCGCGTCGCCGTCGCTGGTGTGAACGATCACCGAGGCGCGCCCTTCCATGATCGCATTCACGAGGCCCTCGATGGTGCCGGTCATCGGGTCATTGGGGTCGGGCCACGCGACCAGGTCGCCATTGGTGATGATGTAGCCCTCTGCCAGCCGCCCATTGACGGTCTCCCCCAGGGTACCGCCCGGCGGGGGACCGCCGACGAACCAGAAGGCCACCGGTCCTGCCGGCTCCGTCACGCGCACCGGCGTCGCGCTGCCGATCGGCGCGACGTGGATGTGGGCCATCAACAGGTTGTCGATGCCGGCCACGTTCACGCGGAACTGCAGCGCCGAGCCACCGTCGATGATCTCGACCCGGGCCTCGCCGGCGGCCTTGGTGTCCACCGGCGCCCCCCCCGCCGTGAAGCCCTCGAGGTGGGCCCTGAACTTGAGGCCGGAATCGGCCACCGCGCTACCGGCCAGCGCCAGGCCCAGCGCCAGTGCGGCAAATGTCTTCCTGATCATGTCGGAAATCCTCTCTCTGTCGATGCATGGCCGGGATGCGTTCGCGCATCCCGTTCGCCCGCCGGCTCGGCGGGTGCACAGATCGAACAGATGAGGCGGCCCGGGTATTCCGCTGGCAAGCCCCGGCGCTCCGACCGGCGGTCGGCACACACGCTTCAGGCGGGTCGCCCGAACACCGCCCGTGCCGCCTCGACCTCGGCGCGGGACACACAGCCCTCGACGTGGTCGTTGATCAGCCCCATGGCCTGCATGAAGGCATACACCGTGGTCGGACCGACGAACTTCCAGCCGCGCTTCTTGAGGTCCTTCGACATCGCCACCGACGCGGGCGAGGTGGAACGCGACTGGGGCGCAACCTGCTCGTCGGCCGCCGGCTCGAAGCGCCACACGTAGGCCGCCAGCGAGCCCTCGGCCGCCACCAGTTCAACGGCCCGCGCCGCGTTGTTGATCACCGCCTCGATCTTGCCCCGGTGGCGGACGATGCCCGCGTCCTGCAGCAGCCGCGCCACGTCGGCCTCGCCGAAGCGCGCCACGTCGCGGAACTCGAAGTTGGCGAAGGCGCGGCGGAAGTGCTCGCGCTTGGCCAGGATCGTCCGCCAGCTCAGGCCCGACTGGAAACTCTCGAGGCACAGCTTCTCGAACAGCCGGCGGTCGTCGTCCACCGGGAAGCCCCACTCCCGGTCGTGGTAGTCGAAGAACTCCGGGGCGGCGCCGCACCAGCGGCAGCGGGGCCGCCCGTCCGGCCCGTCGATGGTCTCGCTCATGGGTGTCAATCTCCTGTCGGGACGTCGGCCGCACCGGACGTCGGGCAGGCGGAGTGTAGGACAACGGCGTGTCGGCTGCCAGCCGCCGGATGCCCCCTCAGAAGGTGTGCGAAAAGCCGCTGACGAGGGAGGTTGCCGAATGGCCTGCCGCGGCGACCGTCACCACCGCCCCCGGCCTGGCGAGCGCGTCCGTCGCCGCGCCGTAGGTCAGCCGGTTGATGGCGACATACCAGCGGGTGCGGCGGCTGACCGGCCGGATATAGCCGGCCGTGACCGAGCGGGCATGGTTTGCGCCACCACGCGGATCGAGCCAGGCCACGCCGACGCTGCCTTCGCCGCCCGCCAGCTTGCCCACCACGCCGGCCGAGCGCAGGCGGTTGTCGCCCGGCACAGCCCCGGGGGCATCGCGTCGCGATAGCGTCGCCACCACCTTCACCGGGCCGGTGTCGAAGGACAGGCCGACGAAGCCTTCGCGCGCTGCGCCGGTCGAGTCGGCCTCGCCGATGCGGTGCCAGGCCAGGCCTGCCGAGAATCTGCCGGCGTCGAAGCTCGCCCCGAGGCCGACGCGGTCGTCGCCCTCATGCGATCCGGAGGCGTCGTCCCGCTGGCGTCCCTGGAAGCCGTAGATCCCCAGCACCTGCACGCCGCCCCACGTCGGCGATGTCCAGGCCACCGCGTTGTCGAATCGTCCGGGACTGCCCGGCACGATGGAGTAGCCGCCGGCGAAGGCCAGGGTCGAGCGGGGCGCAAAGCCGGCCGAGCCGCCCACCACCTGGTAGCGGTAGGGAATCATGAAGCCCGGCGAGTACTGGTAGCCCAGCGAGAGCCGGCCGAAGGGGCCGGACAGGGCAAGCCAGGTCTGCCGGCTGAAGGTGCGCCCGACCCGATGGGATTGGCCCGAGCCGGGCAGGAAACCGCTCTCGAGGACGACGCTGAGTTCGAGACCTTCGGCCAGCACATCGCTGCCGCGGAAGCCGACCCGATTGCCGGCGAGCCCCCCGTCCCGCATCAAGCCGCCGAACCGCCCCCCGGTCACCGAGCCCCAGGCGGCGGCGATGTCCACCAGGCCGTAGATGGTGGCCCCGTCCGCCGCCGCCAGCCCCGACAGACCCGCCAGGCAGACCCCGCACAGCCATCGCCGCATGCCACCGCCTCCGTGTGCATCCAAGATGCCCGCAGTCTGCGTTGCGCGTCGCCCACCGGGCCTTGACCCAGACCAAGGCGCATCGAACACGCCTGCCCATGTGCTGGATCAATACGGACTGCACGCCATCGCGCGATACTGGATCCAACGGAGGCGCTGTCATGTCCAGCATTGTCCATCGCCCCATCGGCACCCCCACCCGCCTCGGCATCGTGGCGGTGTCCGTCATCCTGTGGTGGCTCGCCTACGGCCACCTGACCGGCTTCGCCGACGCGCTGCTCGCCCTCACGGGTCTCGACCGGGGCACCCACCTCGGCGAGGCGCTCCACTTCTTCCTGTACGACACACCGAAGGTCCTGCTGCTGCTGACCGGGGTGGTGTTCGTCATGGGTGTGATCCAGACCTACTTCGCGCCCGAGCGCACGCGCGCCCTGCTGTCCGGTCACCGCGCCGGCGTCGGCAACGTGCTCGCCGCCTCGCTTGGCGTCGTCACGCCGTTCTGCTCCTGCTCGGCGGTGCCGCTCTTTATCGGCTTCCTGTCGGCGGGCATCCCGCTGGGCATCACCCTGTCCTTCCTGATCGCCGCGCCGATGGTGAATGAGGTCGCCCTCGTGCTCCTGTTCGGTCTCTTCGGCTGGCGGGTGGCGGCGCTCTATCTGGTGCTCGGCCTGGCGGTGGCCATCGTCGCCGGGCTGGTCATCGGCCGGCTTGGCATGGAGCGCCATCTGGAAGACTGGGTGCAGGCCATCCTCAATGGCCAGAAGGCACAGTGGCAGGGCGACACCATGGACACATCCCAGCGCATCGCGGCGGGTACGAGCCATGTGCGCACCATCGTCGGCAAGGTGTGGCCCTACGTGCTCGTCGGCATCGGCCTCGGCGCCCTGATCCATGGCTACGTGCCCGAGGACTTCCTGGCCACATTCATGGGGCGGGACGTGTGGTGGGCGGTGCCGGCCGCGACGCTCCTCGGCGTGCCGATGTACACCAACGCCGCCGGGATCATCCCGGTCGTGCAGGCGCTGATCGGCAAGGGCGCCGCGCTGGGTACGGTGCTGGCCTTCATGATGAGCGTCATCGCCCTGTCCGCGCCCGAGATGCTCATCCTGCGCAAGGCGCTCAAGCCACCCCTGATCGCCACCTTCGTCGGCGTCGTGGCGAGCGGCATCCTGCTGGTCGGCACCCTCTTCAACCTGATTCTGTGAGTCACCGGGAGGCCATCATGAGAACGATCAAGATCCTTGGCAGCGGATGCGCCAATTGCCGGCGCGCGGCCGACCTGATCGAGACGGTGGCCGCCGAGCGCGGCATCGCAATCGGCATCGAGAAGGTCACCGATTTCGCCGCGATTGCCGGCTACGGCGTGATGTCGACCCCGGGCGTTGTCATCGACGACACGGTGGTCCATGCGGGCGGCGTGCCCAGCCGCGAAGCCGTCGAGGGCTGGTTCGACTAGGGTCTGTGGACATTTGTATGGCGGTCGCCATACAAATGTCCACAGACCCTAGGCCGCGGCGCAGTCCGCAGTGCGGTCCGTGCGCATCACGACGCCGAGCGCCGCGGTACCGAGCACCACGTACGCCAGGGTCAGCGGCACCACGCTGCCGTCGAACAACTGGCCGACGCCGAAGCCGAGCAGGGCGCCACTGACCGTCGTGAAGAAGCCGATCAGCGACGAGGCGGTGCCGGCGACGTGGCCGAGGGGCTCCATCGCCAGGGCATTGAGGTTCGCGCCGAGGAAGCCGAACAGGAACATGCTGCCCGCCTGCATCAGCAGGAACATCGGCAGGGACTCCGGCCCCTGGGTCAGCAGGAGCAGGTGGGCCGTGTTGAGCAGCACCAGCGCGGCGAGGCCGACGATGGCCAGGCGCCGCATACCGAAGCGCATGACGAGCCGCGAGTTGGTGAAGGCCGCCACCGACATCGCCATGGCCACCAGCGCGAACAGCAGCGAGAAGCGCTGGCCGGCATCGAAGATGTCCATGAAGATCCGCTGCGCCGACGTGATGAAGCCCATGTGGGCGCCCAGCACCAGCCCCATCGCCAGCATGTAGCCCATCGCGCTGCGGGTCGTCAGCGCGATGCGGAAGCCGTCGATCACCGCCGCCGGCGAGATCGGCCGGCGCCGCTCGGCCGGCAGGGACTCCTCGAGGCGGAACAGGGTCCAGCCCAGCACCGCGCCGCCGCCCACCACCAGCGCGCCGAAGGCCCAGCGCCAGGGCGCCACCAGCAGGATCAGCTGGCCGAGCGAGGGCGCCAGGATCGGCACCGCCATGAAGACCATCATCGCCAGTGACATCACCCGCCCGAGCTGGCGGCCCGAGTAGGTATCGCGCGCCAGCGAGACCGCGATCACGCGCGGCGCGCCGGCACCGAGACCCTGCACGAAACGGGCCGCCAGCATCAGCGGGAAGCTGGGCGCCAGGGCCGACAGCAGGCCCGCCAGCGAAAACAGCATCAAGCCGCCGATCAGCACCGGCCGACGACCGAAGCGGTCGGACAGCGGGCCGTAGATCAGCTGCGAGGCGCCCATGCCCAGCAGGTAGACGGCGATCACGGCCTGGCTCTGGTTGGGGTCGGCGAGGAAGAAGTCGGCGTTCAGGTCGGGCAGTGCCGGCAGCATCACGTCGATGGCGAGCGCATTGAGCGCCATGCACGCCGCCACGAAGGCGACGAACTCGGCAAAGGCCATCGGGGTGTTGCGAAGCAGGGGCAGCGTCATCGGTCGAGGGCCTCGGTAAACGGCCTGAGGGCCTCGGCCGCCGCGGCAACGCTGTCCGCGTCGGCAGCCCGCAGCAGCAGGTCCACGTCGCTGCCGATCACGGCCCGCATCGCCTGCTCGGCGAAAGCGACCCCCGGCGGCGTCAGGCGGATCAGGCACCCGCGCCCGTCGGTGGGATCGTCCGCCCGGTCGACCAGGCCCCGCCCTTCGAGGGCCTTGAGCACCTTGGTGAGGCCACCGGAAGTCAGCAGCATGCCCTTGCAGATGTCGGCGGGCCGCAACGCATGCGGGACCGGCGACTTGCGCAGGGTCGACAGCACCGAGAACTCGGTGGTGGACAGGTCGAAGCGCGCCATCTCGCGCTGGGCGTTCTCGAAGATCAGGTCGCGCAGGCGGAAGATGCGCGTGATCAGGCGCATGCCCGGTGAATCGATCTCGGGAAAGCTGTCGGCGGTGCGACGGATCAGATCCTCGCAGTGGGTGCGGCATCGGCTGTTCATGTTGAACAGCTTACATTCTAGATTGCTTTCTAGCAAGCAATTAGAGTGGCGTTTTAGCGGCTCTGTCCGGCCACGAGCATGTCCATCGCCATCGTCTGCCACCGTTCGGCGGTCTCCGCTTCCGACCAGCCGCAGGCGAAGCGCAGGTGCTCCCACATCGGCACCTGCAGCAGGGCCCACAACGCGTCGGTGGCGGTCTCCGGTGTCCAGTGCGACCGCAGCGCGCCATCGCCGGCCAGCGCCGCCACGGCCGCCTGGCAGCCGTCGCGCAGCGCGGCCATGCGGTCGCACCAGGCGGCGTCGGCATCGGCATCGCTGGCCCGGGCGAGCAGGATCGCGCGGGCGAAGACGTGGATGTCGGGCACGTAGCCCGCCCAGAACGCGACGAAGGCGCACAGCCGCTCGCGCCCGCCGGTCGCGGCGCGGGAGGGCGCCAGCCGGCGCTCGAGGCCGAGCGATTCGTCCACGTGGCGCAGGGCCGCCACCAGCAGCTCGGTACGCGACGCGAAGTGCAGGTAGACCGCCTGCCGCGACACCCCGGCCTCCCGCGCGATGTCGCCCATCCGCACGCCCTGCCCGCCCTTTCGCTCGAGCATCCGGGCCGTCGCGGCAAGGATCCGACTGCGGGTATCCGACTGATCTCTTGACACAGTGACAACCTCCGACTAGATTGACACTGTGTCAATTGACACACTGTAAAGTCAACCACGGAGAGTTCTCATGTCTGCATCCCTGTCTTCCCCCAGCGCCACCCCCATTCTCGTCATCGGCGGCAGCGGCAAGGTCGGCCGCCGCGTCGCCGCCGGCCTGCGCGACCGCGGCCATGCCGTGCGCGCTGTGTCCCGCCATTCCACCCCCCGCTTCGACTGGCACGACGCCCGCACCTGGGCGCCGGTCCTCGACGGCGTCGAGGCGGTCTATCTGAGCTTCGCCCCCGATCTCGCCGTGCCCGGCGCCGAAGACGCGATCCGCGCCTTCTCGGCTGCGGCGGTCGCGGCCGGCGTCCGGCGCATCGTCCTGCTCTCGGGCCGGGGCGAAGCCGAAGCCGAGCGCTGCGAGCAGGTGGTGCAGGCGTCCGGCGCCCGCTGGACCGTCGTGCGGGCAGCATGGTTCGCGCAGAACTTCGACGAAGGGGAGTTCCGCGACATGGTCCTCGAGGGCACGCTCGTGCTGCCCGCCGGTGACATCCCGGAGCCCTTCGTGGACGCGGCCGACATCGCCGACGTCGCGGTCGCGGCGCTGACCGAGCCGGGGCACGACGGCCAGGTCTACGAGGTCACCGGCCCCCGCCTGCTGACCTTCACCGACATCGCCGCCGAGCTCTCCGCGGCCACCGGCCGAACGATTCACTTCCAGCCGGTGCCCCGGGACGCGTTCTCGCAGGGCCTCGCCGAGGCGGGCATGCCGGGTGACATGATCTGGCTGCTCGACTACCTCTTCGGCACCGTGCTCGACGGTCGCAACGCCTGCCTCGGAGATGGCGTTCAGCGGGCGCTGGGCCGGGCCCCGCGGGATTTCTCCGCCTTCGCCCGCCAGGCCGCGCCGTCCTGGCAGCGTGCAGCGTGACGGCCCCCGCCGGCGCCCCGGGCGCCGGCCATCCGGGCTAGACTGCACAGGCCCCCGCCCGCAGGAGCCGCCCATGCCGACCGACGCGCCCGAGACCTTCGACGCCTGGCACCCCGGCGTGGCCTCGGGCATCCCCGAGGCCTGGCGCGATCTCGAGACCCTCTACCGGCCCGACTGCGCGAGCTCCGGCCGGGCCGAGGTGGACGCCGACGTGACCCTCACCGGCCTCGCGCCCGAGCAGCTCACCGCCTTCAGACCGGCGCGCCTGGCCCTGCACGAGCTGATCGTCCGCATCACGGCCGAGATCGCCGTGCCGGAGGGCGACATCGAGGAGGACTTCGGAAAGCACTTCCGCCACATCGCGCTGCGGGTGCGCGATCACTACCTCGCGCCGGAGATGGCGCGCATCGAGGCGGCCCATGCCGCGTTCTGCGCGCGTGCCGAGGCCACCATCGGTGAGCTGCTGCACGCCCAGTTGGGGCCCCCGCCGCCACCGCCCCGCCGGCGCCTGTCCCTGGCTGCGCTGTTCGGCCGGCGGCCGAATGCCGCCGCCGCGACGCCGGCCGAAGAACAGGACCAGGCGGCGGTGACCCGCTTCCGGGCCCTCGCCGAGGCCGCCACCGACCCCGAACAACGCGCCCTGTGCAACAGCCTGCACAAGGTCCTTGGCGCGATGCTGGTCACCCGCGGCAGCCTCGGCAGCGACCTGGGGCTGCTGCGGCGCCTGGTCTGTCGCCACGCCGCCAACCGCTATGGCAGCCGGGTCGTCGGGGCGACCATCGCGCCGCTGGTGGAGGCGGCCATCGCGACCGAAGGGCTGGTGCGGGCGCCGCTGCGTCAGCGCCCGGTGCTGTTCAGCCTGAAGGGGCCCTCGGCCGCCGGCAAGAGCTCCCTGCGACCGATGCTGAAGCAGACCATGGCCGACCAGGGGCTCGACGCGGCCGGCTTCGTCACGGTGAGCCCGGACATCTGGCGCCGGCTGCTGCTCGACTTCGACAGCCTCGGCCCGGCCATCAAGTACGCCGGCCAGTTCACCAGCCGCGAGGTGATGGTGATCGACGCCAAGCTGGACCGCTACATCCGTGACCGCGCGGACCGGGAACAGGCCATCCCCGACATCCTGGTGGACCGCTTCCGCTTCGACAGCTTCGACAGCGAGCGGGTCTCCCGAGTGCTGCACCGGACCTATGCCAGCTATGTGCATACGATGTTCATGTACTTCGTCATCACCCCGCCGGAGGAGACCGTCGAGCGGGGCTGGCGGCGGGCCCTGGAGCGGGGTCGCTACAAGTCGGTAGAAGATTTTCTGGCCCACAGCGTCGAGGCCTACAGCGGCATACCCGGGCTTTTCTTCCGCTGGCTGGCGGCGCCGCAGCCGGCCTATCGCTACGTCTTCCTCGACAACCGGGTGCCGAAGGGCCAGTTCCCGGCGCGGGTGGCGGAAGGCGACCAGCAACGCATGACCCTCTTCGATCCGCTGGTCTTCGTGAATATCGAGCGATACCAGCGCACCAACATCTATGCCACCTGCCCCGCCGAGGTCGCCGCGCCGGCGACGCAGTGGGCGGTGGCCAGGAACCTTGGCTTCCTCCGCCAGTGCCTGCGCAGGATTCCCGAAGTGCGCTTCGCAGCTCCGGACGGTGGCATCTTCCTGACCGCGCGGAAGGGCATCTTCGAGGTCGCCGACGCCGAGCTCCTGGCGGATCAGCGTCGCGACCCCGAGCGGGCCGCCCTGTTCGACGCCCTGCTCGAGAGCTGAGGCCGCAGGCCTACTCGGTGTCGAAGCCCAGCAGGCGGCCGTCGACGATTCGCTTGGCGACGCCCTCGGGCACGTCGGACTCCCAGTCGCCGCGACCACGGCGCAGGCCGGCCAGCACCTCGCCCACATCGATGTGCAGGTGGGTCTCGTCCCGCGGCGCCACCGGCAGCAGCAGCTCGCAGGCCTTCAGGTGGGCCAGCAGGTGGCGCAGGCGGGGCGGTACCTCGACGTTGTCGAGAGTCGTCATCTCGCTGGCATGGCGGGGACGCGACGGATAGACGTAGACGTGGGTGTTGTCCGGGAAGAGCTTGCCGAAGGCCTCGAGAATGCCGCCCTCCAATCCCTCGTAGTATTTTTCGTCGAACAGGAAATCGAAATCACGCACCGACAGCACGATGCCGATCGGCTTCTGGGTGTAGCGGCGCAGGTAGGCGCGTTGGTGGAAGAAAACGGCGAAGACCGAGATCAACACGGTATAGCCCTGGGAGGCGAGCAGGTCGATGCGGGCGAGGAAGTCGGCGCCGTCCACGTTGTCGCCGGACGACAGCGAACTCATGGTGATCTCGGCCAGCGACACGATATCGGGCTCATCCACCGCCGCCACCTGGCTGAACTGGGCGAGGCCGGCGCCCATCATGTCCACGTTCACCAGGGTCACCGGCTTGAAGCTGCCGCGCATCACCATCACCGGCTTGCGGTAGAACAGCTCGCCCGGCACCACCACCTCGCCGGCCGGGTTGAACACCACCGCCCGGGTCAGCCAGCTGCGGATCAGGTGGAGGTTCATCAGCCGGTTCTCGACCTCCTCGAAATACGGGCCGGAGAAGTGGATCAGGTCCACCTCGATGCGGTCGGAGCCGAGCCCGTCGCCGAGCGCCTCGACGATCCACTCCGGCGTCTGGAAGTAGTTGAAGGCCCCGTGGATCAGGTTCACGCCGAGGATACCGAGCGCCTCCGACTGCTGGGCGTTGTCGTTGTCCATCATCCGCACGTGCAGGATCACGTCGCTCGGCGGCGCCGCCGGGTGCAGTTGCAGGCGCAGGCCGACCCAGCCGTGGCATTCGTTCTTCTGCTTGAAGCTGCGCGCCGTCACGGTCGCCGCATACGCGAAGAAGGTGGTGTTCTTGGGACGCACGTCTGACAGCCGGTCCACCACCTGGCTGAACTCCTTGTCGAGCATCTGCAGCATGCGCGCTCGGCTCACATAGCGGTCCACGTGACCGTAGATGGCGTCGCTGACCGCCATGTCGTAGGCCGACATGGTCTTGGCGATGGTGCCGGCCGCCGCGCCCACCGAAAAGAAGCGCCGCGCCACCTCCTGCCCGGCACCGATCTCGACGATCGAGCCGTACTTGTACTTGTCCAGATTGACCGCGAGGGCCTTCTGGTCGGTGGTCAGGGAGTTGTCGCGTTTGCGCATGGGGGTCTCCGGGCGGCGTGGCGCCAGATCGTCGAATGGCCGGAGTCTACCCCGTGGAGAGGCCGACCGCGCCTCGCATCCGCCCGGGAAATGCTCCAGCGGCGCCCGGCCACCTCGATGAAGGTGCCGAGCGCCACCGGGGGCGTCTCGTGCCTGGCAGGATGCCGAGCGGTTTCCGCCGCCCGGTCATGCGCTTCGTTCAGTCGCTGGCCGGCCGCTGGCCGGGGCTGGTGGACATGAAGGCGTCGAACTCCTCCTGGTCCTGGCGTCGCTTGGTGTCGGAGCGGAAGTCCTGGAAGGCTGCACCGCGCCGGCGGATCTCCTCGCGGATTTCGTCGATGCGATCGTGCTGGGCCTGTTGGTATTCCTCGAACACCGTGTTGTCGCTGCTGCGCTTGCAGTGGGTCTTGTGACCCTTCAACTGGCGCCATCTGTCGCGCAACCAGCCGGGCAGATCCTCGATCGGGTGGCCGGTGAAACTCCAAGCCAGGACGGCCAGCCCAAGCGGCCAGAAGACGATGAAGCCGATCACCATCGCGAAGAGGTTGGTGGCGCTCCAGTTGCCCTTGCCGCAGCAGCCGCTCGAACGGCTCGCGCCCGAACCGGCATGCGGGGACTGGGATTGGTGTGTGCTTGTCATGGTCTTTGGTCTCCATCGGTTGAACACGGGGAACGTCGTCCCTGCCAAGGCAATGTGAACGTTGTTCGCATTTAAGATAGGGCAAGACCGCCTACATTTCAAGACCATGGACAAAAAAGTTAACGCCGTTCACATGACGTGCCATGATGAGAGTCATGCACACCCAACGCACCAGCTACCACCACGGCCACCTGGCGGAGTCGCTGCTCGACGCGGTCGACGAGATCGCCTCCCAGTTCGGGCTCGAGGCAGTGACGCTGCGCGCCTGCGCCAAGCGGGTCGGCGTGGCCCCCTCGTCGGCCTTCCGCCACTACGAAGACAAGCGTGCCCTGCTCACCGCCTTCGCCACCCGGGCCCTGAACCAGCTCGTGGCGGCCCTCGAGTCGGCCGAACAGCAGGCCCGGCGCTGCGGCGGCAATGCCCTGCACGCCGTCGGCCTGGCCTACGTCGGCTTCGCGCTGGACAAGCCTGCCTTCTTCCGAGCGATGTGGCGCGAAGAGACCATCTACGCCCAGGACGCCGACTACGTCGCCGCCACCCGCCGCCTCGCCGGCTGCATCCAGGGCGGCTTCGCCCGCACCCTCACCGACGAGGACCCGGAGACCTTCAGCCCCCAGGAACTGCTGGCCTGGTCGTCGGTGCACGGGCTCGCCAGCCTGCTGATCGACGGCCCGCTGGCCAAAGGCAAGGATCGGGAAGCGCTGATGACCGCCGCGACGCAGATGGTCCAGGCCCTCGACCCGGCCCTCGACCGGCCGGCCTAGGGTCTGTGGACATCGCCCTGCAGGCCATCGCCCCCGCGGCGTGCCACGCGTCACGCGGGCCGGCTCGGGCGACTGGAGCCTCCACACGCCGTCTGCCTATGCTTCCTGATTGAGACCCCGCAAGGACCCCTTCGATGTCCAAGCTGATGCGCCGCACCACCCACCCGCTCCTAGCCCTGTTCACCGCGCTGTTGCTGGGCGCCTGCGGCAGCGAGCCCGACGAGCCGCGCCCGTACGCGGGCGGCCCCGAGGGCGGCGAAACCGTCCGCTCCGCCGGCCAGCCGGATGGCGCCCGCGCACTTCGAACCGCCGCCACGGCGGACCGACCCGCCGGCGGCGTCGTGATGCGCGAGCATCCCCTGCGCGACCCGGGCATGAACAACATCGTCGCCAGCGTCGTGCTGGTGCCTGAGGGCTGGCAGCTGGAAGGCGGCCTGTCGCGACCGTCCAACCAGCTCTACAACATGCCGGTGCTGGCCGACGTCAAGATCACCGCACCGGACGGCCGGGCCGTGCACTTCTTTCCCAGCCTGTCCTTCGAGTTCAACCACGCGTCGCCCGGCCAGGCGCTGCAGCCGACCCTGGGCGGCAACCTCTACCTCGCCCTGCCGGAGTCCCCCGGCCGGTGGTTCCTGCAGATGGCGCAGATGAGCCCCGATCCGACTGTCAGCAACCTGCAGTTGGTCTCAGAGGAGCCGGTGCCGGAGCTCACCCAGCAGCTACGCCAGCAGAGCGCCCAGCTGTTCCAGATCGTTGAGCAGGGCAACGCCACCACCGCCTCGATGGGCTTCGGCCAGTCCTTCGACACCCAGGCCACCAAGCTCGTCCTGAGTTACCAGCAGGACGGCAAGGCTTTCGAGGAGACGGTGCTCATCGCCTGGCAGTACATGGTCCTGGTGCAGCAGGGGCAGGTCGCCTCCGGCCACTGGTCGGTGCCCCTGATGCGCAGCTTCCGCGGCGCCCCCGGCAGCGACTACATGAACGATCCGGTGCTCAAGGCCATCGTCCAGTCGATCCGCGCCAACCCGGCCTGGGAGGCCGAGATGCAGCGCTACTGGCGCGAGCTCGCCCGCATCAAGCAGAAGGGCGCCAGCGATCGGTCCGCGAGCTGGCAACAGCACAACCGCAAGATGCAGCAGATCAACGGCGAGATCAGCGACATCATCGCCGGCGGCTACCAGCGCCGTTCGGCCATCCAGGACGGCATGCACAGCCGCAGCGTCGACGCCCTCCGCGACGAGACGCCCTATACGACCCCGTCGGGCGAGACCGTGAAGCTGCCGAGCTTCTACGACCACGTCTATACCGACGGCAACGGCACCTACATCCTCAACAACGATTCCCTCTACAACCCGAACACCGACCCGAGCGTGAATAGCCGGGACTGGAACCGGATCGAGGCGCAACGCTGACAGGCGGGTTTCGTCGCCGGGCGGGCCGCAACGAAATCGGGGCATGCACCGCAATGCGGTGCATGCCCCGAAAGTCTTGAACGGCGGCGCCTCAGCGGCGCTT
>JAGRGD010000135.1 GCA_020445665.1 Rhodocyclaceae bacterium | reverse complement strand
TGGGCATGTCCCTCGCCCGCAGCGCGGGCCGGGTGCTGCTGCCCCGCCTGACGCCCCACCCCGCCGACCCGGACCCGCCGGGCGGCGCCCCGTGGGTCAATCCGGACGAGCGGGCCGACCTGCCCGATCGGGTCACCGTGCTGGTGGCCGCGCTGGCCGGCGACGCCGGCGGCGGCCGGCTCGCCGACCTCAGCTGGGACGGTCGCCTCGATGCCCTCGACATCCCCGGCGTGCAGTGGCCGGCCGACGTGCCGCAGCTGGCCCGCGACTACTTCCCCCACGGCGGCGTGGTCGGCGCCGGCTACCTGCAACTGCCCCGCATCCTGACCGATACCCCGCCCCTGTCCCTGATCGGCACGCTGCTCGATGGCGAAGCGTCCCCGCTGGAGCGGATGACCAGCGCCATGACGCTGATGGACGAATACCTGACCCGCATGGTCGAGCAGGGCTCAATCGCCTTCTATCTGCCGGCGCCCGATCCGCCGGCCCTGCGCATCGACGGCCAGCCCGCCGGGCCGCGGGCGCTGCTGCGCCAGCTGGCCGAGCTCGACCTCGGCGGGCTGTCGCTCGATTCGCTGACCGGCTACCGCAGCGACCTCGCCTTCCTGCGCGGCAGCCTGGACCTGGCCATGCTGGGCGTGCCGGTCGCCGACGCACGAATCGAGGCGGCCGCGACACCCAGCGGTGGCGGTAGCCTGCGGATCGAGGCGGCCATGCCCGGCGGCTCCTGGCTGGCGGCGCTGTTCGATTCGGCGAGCCTCGGCTTCACCCTCAGCCATGCCCCGGCGTTGCCGATCGAGGTGCGCTTCCGGGCCCTGGCCGCCTCCCTGCTGACCGAGACCCAGGCGGCGGCCGGCAACGCGCTGGGGGTCGTCTCGGCGACGCTTTCCAGCGCCGATACACGGCTACTCGACTGGGCCCAGCCGGGGCTCGTGGCCGACGACGACGGTCCGGTCGAGGCGGCCCAGGTGGCGGCGGAGGGACTCGAGGCCGCGCACACCGACCCGTGGGCGGCGCTCGCCGCCGAGGCGGAGGCCCTCGCCGGCCCTTGGCGCGAGGCGCTGGCGCTGGCGGCGGCCGATCCGGACAACGCCTCTGCGGCCGTCGAGGCCGCCCTGGCCCCACTGATCGACGCCCTCGCCGACGCCCTGCCCCGGGTCGAGCTGCAGGCCGTGGTAAGCGGCCTGCGCCTGCCCCCGCCGCTCGACGCCTGGCTGAGCGTGAACGGGGGCCTCGCGCTGGCGGCCTTCTCGCCCCGCTTCGACCCCGACGCACCGGGCGACGACGCACTGGCGGTCGCACGGCGGCAGGGGGGTATCGTCGCCCACGCCGACCTGGCCCTGAGCCTGCCGGACGGCATCACGCTGGCGCTGCCGGGCCTGGCGATGGGCCTCGAGCCCCGCCCCGGCGACGAAGACACCTTGCTGGAGCGGCTGACCGAGATGCCGCGCCTCCGCGCCGAGCGCCACCTGGCCGCGCGCGCCCTGTGGCCCGACGGGCCGGCGCTGGCCGCCCTGACGCTGAGCATCGACACCGGTGCCGCGCCGGGAGCCCCCCTGCTCGCGGTGGGCGGCGAGGCAGACACCCTCGGCTGGGGCAAGCTCGAACTCGCCCCGCTCCCGGGCCAGCCCACGCTGCAGGCGGAACTCGCCCTGCTTCAGGCAGAGGCCGGCGCCCCGCTCCCGTCGATGCGGCTGCAGGTGTGGCCCTGCCGGCTGCGCCTGCCCTTCCTGGCCGACGACAGCGACTTGCGACTGCACGGTGAGGCGGGGCCGGACGCGCCGGCCTCGCTCGCCACCAGCGGCCCCTGGTCGGTCCAGCTCACGGTGCAGGCCCTGGCCCTGCAGAGCCCCTTCGACGACGCCGATCCGCCCCTCTTCCGGATCGACCCGGCCGCCAGCCCCGAGGCCACCCTCGCCGGCAGCGGGCTGACCGACCTGCGCCTCGCGCTGGTCCTGCCTCCGGGCAGCGTGACCCTCTTCCCGACGGTGGCGCCGCTCACCCGCAGCGTCGCGGCCGAGGTCCGGCTCGAGGCCGCCAGCGACGGTGACATCGCCGGCCAGATCGACCTCCAGCCGCTGCAGCTCGGCCTGCTGCGCCTGCACGGCGCCGCCGGGCCCGACGCCGACCTGCGGGTCACGATGCGCCCCTACGGCCTCGGGCTGCCCTACGGCTTCCGGGCCAGCCTGGTCGGCCTAAGCAGCACCCGCATCCGCCTGCGCGACTGCGTCGTGGACGGCTTCGGTCACTTCAGCGTCAGTTCGACCCGCCGCACCCTGCCGATGCCCCCCTGGTTCCACTTCTTGAGCGACAGCCTGCGCGCCTGGCGCGACGAGAACGGCGCCGGCGTGTCGCTGTCGCGGCCGCGGGTCAAGCTGCTGCCCGGCACCCCTCTGGGTCGCTTGGCGTATCTGTCGCTCGGGCTGGAGACCCTCGAGATCCACTCGGACGGGCGCTTCGACGTCGTGGTCGATGACGTCACCCTGTCGGCCCCGGGCCTGCCGGAACTGAGCGGGCGGCTGGTGTTCGGCAACGCGCCCCTGCCCGGCCAGCCCCTGGCGCCTTATCTCCGGCTGGAGAACGGCCAGATCAGCTGGCCACCGCTGCCGCCGGTCGCGACCACCTTCGAGCTCAGCCCGTCGGGCATCTCGGCGAGTGTCGCAGTCGGCCCCATCGGCCTGCCCGGGGTCGAGCTCGACCCCGGCAGCTGGCAGCTGGCGTGGCAGCCGGGCGCTGCGCTGAACCTCGAATGCGCCGGGTTGAGTGCAACGGTGCTCGGGGCTACGGCTCAGCTGGCGTCGCTGCACCTCACCGCCAGCAACGGCGCGCTGACGCTCCACGCAGCGCTCGGTGCCGACCTCGTCCTGCTGCCGGGCCTGCTGGTCCTCTCGGCAGGCAGCCTCAGCGTCGGTACCTCCGGCGGACGCATGCGCGGCACCATTCGCGCCTTCCAGACAGGCAGCGGCTGGCTCGTGGACGGAGATGCGGAACTGCGCATCGACGCAGACTCGATCGACATCCGGCTCATCTCCGCCAACCCCCCGGATCTGGCCGACCTGTCCGGCCTGCTGCAGGTCGGCCTGAGCGCCGCCAGCCGCCTCCACCTGGCGCGGCAGGGCGGCGGCTGGCAACTCGAACTGCGCGGGCTGGCAGTCTCCCTGCTCGGGGCTTTCCGTAGCCTGGACAGCGGCGTGGTCGGGCCGGACGGTGCGGTGCCACTGAGCTGGTCCGCTGGCTTGTCGGCGCTGGCGCTCGGCCCGTTCTCGCTCGACCTCCCGGAGGCCGCCACCGTCACGCTGGCCCTGCCGCCCGGCGACATCCTCGATACCACCCTCACGCTGCCTGCCGACATCGCCCTGCACTGCGACCTGTCGGCCTGGCCCACCAGCGGCGTGACGCTCGGCGACGCGCTCGAGCTGCCGGCCAGCGGCGACTTCCGTGTCAGCCTGTCGCCATTCCCCTTCGCCGGCGTGACGCTGGCCAGCGACGCGACGATCACCCTCGCCCGCGACGCCGGCGTGGTGTCGCTGACCATCGACAGCCAGCACACCCTGTTCGGCGTGATCGCGGGCCAGCTGTCGGCATCGGTGGCGGACGATGGCACCCTCGACGCATCGGTCTCGGCCGAATTCGACCTGAGGTCCCTACCCGACGTGCCGCCCGGTCTTGGCATTGATTTCGGCAAGGTCACGCTGACTTACGATGCGAACTTCCCGCTGCGGCCCTTCCGCGCGGTAGCCCGCGCTGCCGGCGCACGCGCACGCTTCAGCTTCGGCACGACCGGCACCGAGGCCTGCCTGCTCGGAGAGGATGTGCACGGGAACGAAATCAATCTGGTGTGCTTCCTGGTCCCGTTGCAGAATTGAATCCGGCTGCAGCCGCTACCTGTAACGTGGTATTACTTCCCACACTCAGAATCCGCTGATACAGTGCGCGCCAGGAGGATGTTCCGCTTGCACCGTTCCCGTCGTCACGCCCGCCAGCTCTTTGCCCTGCGTTTGCTGGGCGTGCTGGCATTGCTGCTGCACCTGCAGGCCAGTGCGAGCATGCTCGGCATGGCCATGGGCGGCGACGGGCAGGTCATCTGTACGGCGCAGGGACTGGTCAGCGTCGATGCGCTGGGGCAGGAAGCGCCGACCCTCTCGCCGCACGCCTGCTGCGACCTCTGCGGCGCCTGCACCGCGCCGGCCATCGGCGGTGGCGCCCGCTTCGATTTCGGCCCGGTCGCCGAGGCGCCCAGCGCGCGCCTGACCCGGCCCGCGGCGCCGCGGGCCCCGCCTCGCGACCAT
>JAGRGD010000134.1 GCA_020445665.1 Rhodocyclaceae bacterium | reverse complement strand
CGCTCGACCTGGATCCCGATCGCTATGCCGAGATCGATGCGCAAATCGGCAAGCTGCACGAGCTCTCGCGCAAGCACCGGGTGCCGATGGCCGAGCTGAAGGCGCACGGCGAGGCGCTGCGCGAGGAACTCGATGGCTTGCGCAATGCCGGCACCCGTCTGCTCGCGCTGCAAAAGCAGGAAGCCGACATCAGGCGCGACTTCGAGAAAGCGGCAAGTGCATTGAGCCAGGCCAGAACCGATGCGGCCAATCGCCTCGGTGAGGCCGTCGGTGACCTGCTTGCCGATCTCGGCATGGCCGGGGGCCGCTTCGAGGTCGCACTCGAGCCGACCGCGAACAGGTATCCCGACTCGCAGGGGACGGAGCGCTGCGAGTTCATGGTCAGCGCCAACCCTGGCCAACCCGTGCGCGCCCTGCGCAAGGTCGCTTCGGGCGGCGAACTGTCACGCATCAGCCTCGCCCTCGAGGTGGCCGCGCTCGGATTCGACGCGGTCGGCACCATGGTCTTCGACGAAGTCGACGCCGGCATCGGCGGCGCCGTGGCCGAGGTGGTCGGCCAGAAACTGCGCCGGCTCGGCCAGCAGCGGCAGGTGCTCTGCGTAACCCACCTGCCGCAGGTGGCTGCCCAGGGGCATGCGCACCTGAAGGTCAGCAAGGCCAGCGAAGCGGAGTCGACCGAGACCCGCATCGAGGCTCTCGATTCGAAGGCCCGTCGCGACGAGATCGCGCGCATGCTCGGTGGTGTCGAGATCACGCGGGAAACGCTCGCCCACGCCAAACAGATGCTGCAGGTGGCGCAAGCCGCCGATTAAGTCGGCTTCAAGGCCCGAGGCCCCAGGTTCTCGGCGCCGGTGTCACGATTCTGGCCAGACCGGTCCAAGGCAGCTTTGCTGGAGACGCGACTGGCGAACGGTCTGGCGGGACGCCCGGAGTCAAACCAGGAGGTTTCGTCCACCCCCTCTCTCCGCCAGACACAAGAAAAGCCTCTTGCGGATCGCTTCGTTGGGTCGTCAGGTTGCGTGCACAGGGATTGCCCGGCCCATCCATGGGCCTCACCCTCCGCGCTGCGCGCTGCGGGCCAGCCTTCGGCTGTCCAAAATGGTTCCAGACCATTTTGTCACTGCGAAGGCAGGATGCCGGAGCGAACATTGCCGACGGCAATGGCCCGGAGGGCGGAGGGCGGGACGCGCGGAGTCAACCCGGGAGGGTTCGTCCACCACCTCTCTCCGTCAGACACAAAAAAAGCCCCACTTGGGGGCTTCGTTGTAGTGCCTCGCCACGTGCCGAGGGATTGCTCGGCCCATTCATGGGCCTCACCCTCCGCGCTTCGCGCTGCGGGCCAGCCTGCGGCTGTCCAAATTCGTTCCGGACGACTGCGGAGGCAGGATGCCGGAGCGAACATCGCCAACGGCGATGGCCCGTAGGGTGAGAGCCGGGATCGGCTCGAATCATTTGTCGAACCAGAGGGTCCGTGCACCACCTCTCTCCGCCAGACACAAGAAAAGCCCCACGCGGACCGCCTTCTT
>JAGRGD010000133.1 GCA_020445665.1 Rhodocyclaceae bacterium | reverse complement strand
GTGGGGGCGGCAGAGGACGGTGGTGGCCACCGAGCCGGGCCAGCAGCGCGGCGTCGGGCTGCAGCGGCTGCCAGCCGTCGTCGGCGGGCTGCAGCAGGCGGCGGCGAGCCAGCGTGGCGCCCGGCGCCAGGGCGTGGCGCAGGGCTTCGCCCTGGCTCGGTTCGAGGGCCAGCAACTCGTGGATCAGGGCGCGGCTCGGCCACGGTTCGCGCCCGCCGCCCTGCAGCTGCTGGTAGGCCCAGCCGATGCGCGGCTCGAACTCCGGCGCCAGCACCGCCACCAGGGCATCCCATTCGACCGGCTCCAGGGCCAGACCGAGCCATCGCTGCCATGGCCCTTCCGGGCCGCGCAGGGTCTCGACCTGCTGCTGCAGCGCGCGCAGCCGCGTCAGGTCGTCGTCGGCGACCGCCTGGCCGGCACGGCCCTGGCCGGCGAAGAAGGCCAGCAACTGCAGCCGCTCCCACTCGGGCGCGAGCTGGTCGAGATCGGGCCGTTCCGGCAGCGGGGCGTTCATGGCGCCACCGTGTAGAGGCTGACCAGCACCGGGTTGCTGCGCAGGGTCAGCGTCACGCCGTCGAAGCGCTGCACGCTGCGCTCGGCATACAGCACCATCTGGCCGGGCTGGCCGACGAAGGGCAGGGTCACGGCCTGCAGCGTGGCGCCGGCGACGTCGTCCGGATCGATCGCCGCGTCGAGCACCGGGAACGGTGGCGAGGGTGGGTCGGCCTGCCAGCCGGTGGCCGCGTCCCAGCGCTCCCAGCGCAGGCTGACCTGGCTGCCCGGGTCGCCGGCGACCCAGGCCTGGGGCGCGAAGGTGGCGAGCTCCGGACTGCCGACGGCGAAGGCGGCCGATTGCAGGCAGCGCGTGCCATCCACCAGACACAGGGCCGGCAGCCAGTCCTCCCGGCTGGTGTCCGGCGCCTGCGCGGGCACCTCCGGTGGGCCGGCCACGATGCCCTCGGTGCCGGCGTCCATGCGCGCCCGTATGCCGAGGCCGAGGGCGCCGGCGAGGGGCGCCGGGACCGCCGGCGTGCGGGGAATCACCGGCGCCAGGCTGACCTCGAACAGCGCCGACGGCCGGTAGGGCGTGTCGCCCTGGGTGGACCACAGCTGGTTCAGCTGGTCGAGACCGAGGGTCAGGAAGATCACCTGGATGCGGAAGCTGTCGCCATCCACGTCGAGGTCGAAAACCGGCGCCTCGTGAAAATGGCGCAACACCTCGCCGATGACCCGCAGGTCGTTTTCGCCCGCCGGGATCGGGTTCTCGTCCACACAGAAGGGGGTGGCGAGGCAGTGCATGCGCAACAGCCAGGTCTCGCCGGGCAGCAGGTCGGCGTCGAAGCCCGAGGGCTCGAAGCGGAAGAAGAACAGGTTCAGGCGGTGGTTGGTGTCGGTGTCGGCCGGCGCCGCCGCTGCCGGCGTGCCGAGCAGCACGTCGACCCGCGAGCGGTCCACGGCGTTGATCCCCGCGGACACCTGCTGGGCGAGGTTGCGGCAGACCTGGGAGAGGGAGGACAGCCCGACCGGCATGGCCTAGTGCCCTCCGCGCGTCGTGCAGCCGTCGGTCAGTCGGGCGCCCATCACAGGCGCCTCAGGTAGTGCTTGCTGAGGAAGGCATCGTCGGCCGCAGCACGCGGCTTCGGTGGCGGCTTGGCTTCGCCCAGGACCGTGACCTCGATGCGCCCGATGGTGAGGCGCGGCGCCGCGGCGTGGGTCTCGGGGCGGGCTGCCGGTGGTGGCCCATCGACGGCCGCGCGTGCCGACGTCGGCGCATACCCGGCCGGGGGGGCAGGCAGGGCACGGGACGGCTGGGCCGGGGCGACGGAGACGGCGGCCTGCGCCTGTCCGGCGGCGCGCGGTGGCGGCGATCCTGCCGCGGTCGCGGGCGGCGCCACGGCCGCCGCGACCGGATCGCCGGGAGAGGCCGCGATGGGGTCGCGGGCGCCCGTGTCGGGCAGGGTCGAAAGGGGCGCAGCCATGTCGGCTGCGGGCATCGCCGTGGCTCGCGCCACGGGGTCGTTGTTCGGGTCTCCAGAAGCGGCACCGCGCCCCGTTTCCCGTCTCATTCCGTCAGAGCTGTCTGTCCGTTGAACCGAATTGCCGAAGTCGTCGAACGGGGAAGGAGCTTGGCGCGAGCGTATCGAAACACCGGTCGCAGCGTCGTCATACAACCGAAGAAGCGAGTCCGGAGACATCGAAGACTGTTGCCTGTCCGTAGCGTCGGAGTTCCGCGTGCTTTCCTGTCCTTTACCTGTTGCCAGGCCATCCATCGAGGTGCCGTACTGGGGCGAAGCGTCAATAAAATTCCCAACCGGGGCGTGGAATGGGCGTGCCGCTGGGGCGCCTGCCTCCACAGCCCGAGGGGCGGGTGGTGCCTGCGGTGCCATTGGGGCACCGTGCTTCTGGAGTCGGTAGAGGGTCAGCCCGTCGCCCTCGTCGGGTGGTGCCTCGACCGGCGCCTCGCCAGCCGCCGCGCGGCGCAGCACGCGGGTGGGCAGGGGCCGGTCCGCGTCGTGCAAGGTGTCGTCGAGAATGCCCATGGCGTGCGTCCACCTATTGGCTCATGCCGCGGGCGGCGTCGATCAGTTCGAGGTAGCGGGCGCGCCGGCCGCGCGGCATGGCCAGGATCTCGGCCTCGGACCAGTGGTAGTGCCAGGCCAGGCGGTGGACCTCCTGCAGGGTCAGGTCCGGGTCGTGGGCGAGGGCGCCGTAGGGGTCGATCTCGACCTGGTTGCGCTGGCCGCACTCGGGGCAGTCGGCCACGACCTCGCAGGCCAGCTCCGGCGCCACCGCCTCGAGGGCGGCCTCGCAGCGATCGATGTGCCGGGGCGCGAGCTCGGCCGGCAGTGCCCCCGCATCGCCCTCGACGAGACCCCGCAGCAGCGCCTCGCGGCGCCCCTCCGGTGGCAGCCCGAGTACGCGGATCTGGTCGGCGCCGGTGGGCACGCGCAGCTGAAGCCGACGGCGCCCGAGCGTCAGGCGGGCGGTCGGGAAGCCGTCGCCGGCGGGTTTGAACGGCAGCAGCGCCGGGTCGAGGGGGAAGTCGAAGCGCGCCTTGCAGGCGACGCAGGTGGCCGCGTACCAGCCGCTGTGCCGGCCCAGCAGGGCAGCGAGCCGGCGCATCAGGAACTGGCGGTCGGCGACGCACAGGGCGTCGACCCGGTGCCGTTCTGGCGCCCGACCGGCCAGGGTGGCCAGCGATGCCTGCAGGGCGCCGGTGACGGCCGCCGGCGTGCTCGTGGCCGCGTCCAGCGCGTCGGCCAGGGCCAGCTCCAGCCGGCCGTCGACGGGCAGGAAGGCGAAGTCCCGGCGCAGTACGCCGTCTTCGATCAGGCCACCCGGCAGCAGGGGCACGCTTGTGGTCATGGTGCGATCAGGTCTCGCTCGGCTCGGCCACGGCGGTGTCGCGCTGCCAGCCCTCGTGCTGGAGGACCACGGTCTGGATGCCGACCGCGTTCATCGTCGCCGCATCGAAGTCGGGCAGGGCCTGGTATTCGGACACCCAGGCCCGGAACACCTTGTAGGAGATCGCCACCTGGCCCTGCAGGTTGAGCACGTTGATGACGATGTCCTTGCGGAAATTCTTCAGCGACATCGCGGCGTCGCCGGTCACGTTGTTCACGAGGTTCGCCCAGCTCTCCCAGTTGGTGTCGTGGGAGAGCCCCTGCTCGAGGGTGATCGGCTCGTAGCTCGTCCCGCCGGGCAGGATGCGCTCGGTGCTGGGGTCGCCCGCGGCGCGCCACTTGACCGGTTCGGTCTTGCGCTTGAGGGCGCTCATCTTCTTCAGGCCGGCGACCGGCTGGCCGTCAATCAGGATCTGGAACTTGAAGGTGCGGTAGGGATCGTGGCGGTGGGTATTCACCGGAAACATCGGGGCGGCCATGGCTCACTCTCCTGTTATTGCTGAGCGACTTTCTGCTGGATGCGGACGATCACGAACTCGGCCGGCTTGAGGGGGGCGAAGCCCACGAGCACGATCACCTGGCCGCGGTCGATGTCGCCCTGGGTCATGGTCTGGCCCAGCCCGCAGCGCACGAAGTAGGCATCGTTGGCCTTCTCGCCCTGGAAGGCGCCGACCCGGAAGAGCCCGTTCATGAAGCTCTCGATATTGGTCCGCAGGGACGACCACAGGCGGTGGTCGTTGGGTTCGAACACGGCCCACTGGATGCCGTTGAACACGCTCTCCTCGATGAACATCGCGGTGCGCCGCACCGGCACGTAGCGCCACTCCGGGTTGGCCCGGGTCGAGCGGGTGCGGGTGCCCCACACCACCGGGCCGAAGCCCGGCATGCGGCGCAGCGCGTTGACGCCGGCCGGGTTGAGGAAGTCCTGCTCCGGGTCCTCGACGACGAACTCGAGCGAGGCGGTGCCGAGGAGCGGAAACTCGATGCCCGCCGGCGCCTTCCAGACCCCGCGCCGGGTGTCGGTCTTGGCCCACAACCCCGCCGCCGCCGAGCCGGGCGAGACGAGCAGGGTGCGCGGCGCGGCCGGGTTGGTGTCCGGGTTGTGGAAGGGGTTGGTGATGCGCGGCCAGGGGTAGTAGGTGACCGCGTAGGTCGAGGTAGGCAGGCCGAGGGCGTTGACGTCGCCCTCGTCGGTCAGCTCGTCGCCCGGGGCGGTGTCCACCAGCAGCATCCGGTTGCGGATGGTCTCGCAGTGGGCGATCGCCGCGTCGAGGATCGCCTGGTTGGTGGCCGTGCCCCAGAACACCCCGGGCAAGAGCAGCATGTTGATGTCGCGCACCTTGAGCAGGTCGCCCAGCACCGCCTGATAGTCGGGCAGGGCGGGTGCGCTGCCATTGGCGCCGCCGGCCAGGGTCACGATGGTGGTCGCCGCGCGCAGCTCCAGCTCCAGCGTGCCGGCCGCCTCCAGCGCCGCCCGCAGCGCCGCCTCGCCGCCCGCCGGCAGGGTCAGCGAGACGAGGGTCGAGGCGCCGTTCACCACCGCGACCATTTCGGTGGTCGGGTCGGTGTTTTCCGGAACCAGGTCGGCATGGGTCTCGGCGGCGGTGAAGGTGCTGCCGTCACGGGTGCCGACCTCGACCGTGAAGGTGACGGGGCTGACGCTGGTGTCCGCAATGAAGCGCACCCGCTGCCCGTGGGCCGCGGTGCCGGCGCTGTCGATGCCGAGCAGGCTGGCGCCCGCCGCGTCGCGCACCGCGGTGGCGGCCGGCGTCGTCGTCCGGCCGCGCAACTCGGCGGCGGTCCCGACCAGCGCCAGGTTGATGAGGGTGGAGGCGTCGTTGACGACGCTCACCATGTCGGTCGGCGCGCCCGGCTCCGGCACCAGGCCGGTGAAGAGCTCATCCGCGACGAAGCTGCCGCCGGTGGTGCGCCCGACCGACAGGTTGTAGGTGGTCGTCGGCCCGGCCGTGCGGGGTTCGAGGCGCACCTCCAGACCGTCGGCCCAGGTGCCCGGGTCGGCGGCGGCGACCGTCAGCAGATCGGCGGAGTCCGCCGCATTGCGCACGCTGCCGGTCGAGGGCAGGGCGCTGCCGTCGCCGAGCAGGGCCCTCACTATGTAGGCCTTGCCGCCGCCATTGGTGAAGAAGGCGCTGACCGAATGACCCATCGCGTCGCCGCGGGTCGTGCTGTTGTCTTCGCGCAGACCGCCGAAGTGGCGCTGGTAGTCGTCGAAGCTGCTGATCAGCACCGGCTCGCCGACGGGCCCCTGTTCCACATAGCCGATGAAGCAGGCCGTCGAGGTGCCCCCCTGCGTCAGACTAGTTGTCGCCTCGATAGAATCCGAACAACTGGGGCGATAGCGGAAGGACGAAGTGGCCAGGTACGGACAAGCATTCAAGGACAAGGCGGTAGCAAGGTTGTTGCCTCCG
>JAGRGD010000132.1 GCA_020445665.1 Rhodocyclaceae bacterium | reverse complement strand
CGCCGAGCATGCCGGCGTTGACGATGCCCATGCTCATGCCGGCCTTGATGGCGTGGTAGAGGAACACGGTGTGAATGGCCTCGCGCACCGCGTCGTTGCCGCGGAAGCTGAAGCTCACGTTGGAGACCCCGCCCGAGGTCTTGGCATGGGGCAGGTGGGCGTGGATCCACTTCAGCGACTCGATGAAATCGACCGCGTAGTTGTCGTGCTCCTCGATACCGGTGGCGATGGCGAAGATGTTGGGGTCGAAGATGATGTCTTCAGGAGGGAAACCGATCCCCACCAGCAGGTCGTAGGCGCGCTTGCAGATCTCGGTCTTGCGCGCGTAGGTGTCGGCCTGGCCCTTCTCGTCGAAGGCCATCACGATCACCGCCGCGCCGTACTGGCGGCACAGCCGCGCCTGGCGCAGGAACTCGGCCTCGCCCTCCTTCATCGAGATCGAGTTCACCACCCCCTTGCCCTGGATGCACTTCAGGCCCGCCTCGATCACCTCCCACTTGGACGAGTCGAGCATGATCGGCACGCGCGAGATGTCCGGCTCGGAGGCGACGAGCTTGAGGAAGGTCTCCATGGCCGCCAGCGAATCGAGCATCGCCTCGTCCATGTTGATGTCGATGATCTGGGCGCCGTTCTCCACCTGCTGGCGCGCGACCGACAGGGCGTCGTCGAAGCGGCCATCCAGAATCATCTTGGCGAAGACGCGGGAGCCGGTGACGTTGGTCCGCTCGCCCACGTTCACGTAGAGAGAACTCTCGCCGACGTTGAACGGCTCCAGGCCGGACAGCCGCAGCTTCTTCTCGACCACCGGGACCGCGCGGGGCGCCAGCGTCTGGACGGCATCGGCGATGGCGCGGATATGGGCCGGCGTCGTGCCGCAGCAGCCACCGACGATGTTCAGCATGCCGCTGCGCGCCCAGTCGGCGATCTCGCCAGCCAGCGCCTCGGGGGTCTCGTCGTAGCCCGTGGGCGACAGGGGGTTGGGCAGGCCGGCGTTGGGGTGGGCGGTGATGAAGCAGTCGCAGACGCGGGACAGCTCCTCGACGTAGGGACGCAGTTCCTGGGCGCCCAGGGCGCAGTTCAGGCCGAAGGCGATTGGCCGGGCGTGGGACAGCGAGTTCCAGAACGCCTCGGCGGTCTGGCCGGAGAGGGTCCGGCCCGAGGCGTCGGTGATGGTGCCGGAGATCATGATCGGCAGGCGCTGGCCGAGTTCGCTGAAGACCTGTTCGATGGCGAACAGCGCGGCCTTGGCGTTCAGGGTGTCGAAGATCGTCTCGACCAGCAGCAGGTCGGCGCCGCCCTCGATCAGGCCGCGGGCGGCGCTGGCGTAGTCATCGACCAGGGCGTCCCACTGGATGTTGCGGAAGCCCGGGTCGTTCACATCCGGGGAGATCGACAGGGTGCGCGAGGTCGGACCGAGTACGCCGGCGCAGAAGCGCGGCTTGTCGGGACTGGCGGCGGTGAACTCGTCGCACAGTTCGCGCACCAGGCGGGCGCCGGCGACGTTGATCTCGTAGGCCACGTCCGCCAGCCCGTACTCGGCCTGGGATACCTGCGTGCCGTTGAAGGTACAGGTCTCGATGATGTCCGCACCGGCCTCGAGGTAGGCCCGATGGATGCCTGCCACGGCCTCGGGCCGGGTCAGCACCAGCAGGTCGTTGTTGCCCTTGAGGTCGCGGGGATGGTCGCGGAAGCGCTCCCCGCGGTAGTCCGACTCGGTCAGCTTCAGCTGCTGGATCATGGTGCCCATGGCGCCGTCCAGCACCAGGATGCGTTGGCTTAGCAGGTGACGCAGGTCGTCGCTTCGGTCGGCTTGCATGCTCGGTCCTCGAGAATCCGGTTCGTCCCGCCGGGGCCGCGCAAAACGAAACGGCGCGGCAAACCGGCTGGGGTTCGCGAGCGCCGTTGTTCGATTGCTGAGCCTGGCCCCGGGATTCACCACCCGCCACGGGTCGCAGCGCTCCTCAGCAGAGCGCCCGATTTTATGGCCTCGAGGCTCCGCTGTCGATGCCTGCCCCCACCGAGGGCCGCTGCACCTTGTTGCAATAATGCAGGTGCCATCCCCACGGGCGACGACTACCCTTGGGGCTTTTACCCCAGCCCCAACGGAGACCATGATGAAAAGAACCCTGATGCTGTGCCTGGCCTCGGCCTGCGTCGCCTCGACCCCTGCGCTGGCCGCTGGCGTGCACTTTGTCGCGCCCGCCGACGGCGCGACGGTGCCGCAGGAATTCACCGTGAAGATGGGCGTCGATGGCATGAGCGTGCATCCGGCCGGCGAAATCAAGGAAGGGACCGGACACCACCACGTGGTGGTCGATGGGGGTCCGATCGATGCCGGCCAACCCGTGCCTGCCGATGCCACTCACCTGCATTTCGGCAAGGGCCAGACCGAGACGACCCTCAAGCTCGCGCCCGGCAAGCACACACTCACGCTGCAGTTCGCGGATGGCCAGCATCGCTCTTACGGCCCGGATCTGAGCCAGACCATCACCGTTAACGTCGAGTAAGCCGGCGCCGGGCCGGCGCGCCGCTCAGGGATGGAGCGGCAGGCGGCCCGGCCACTCGAGATTGGTTTCGGTCAGGGGGTCGGATGAGTCCGGCCCCGGATCGAACTCCGGATAGTCGAGCTTGCGGAAGATGTGCGCCTCGCACTCGCGCAGGCGTCGTGTCACCTCGCGCCCCATGTTCATCTGGATCAGGGCAAACTGCTCGATGTCCCGTTTGTAAAGCTCGTGCAGCGCCGAGCCATCGATCTCCAGCAGGGTGACCCTCGAGAGGGCCAGCACCGAGGCACTGCGCGGCATCAGATCGAAGAGCGCCATCTCGCCGATGCAGTCGCCATCGCGGAGGGTGTTGAGCAGGTACTGGCGGCCCTCGTGGGACTTCAGGACCGCCACTTCACCGTGGTCGATGACGAACATCGAGCCCCCGGCATCGCCCTCGCGCAACACCCAGTCGCCCTGGCGGACCTGGTGCTCGCGCCCCTTCTGCAGCAGAAAATCGATGATGTCCTCGCGGATGGCGCCGAAGATCGGTACCTCCCGCAGCAGCCTGGCGTGCTGACTCACGGTGTGTCTCCTGTGCGGTATCGTCGCGGATACCTGACACCCTGAGGATAGCCGATGCCGCATCAACCTTGCCCATGTCATCGGCAATCGGCCAGCGCCACCAGATGAGCGAGCGGGTGCACAGCTTTGCCCCGCTGCTCGGGCAGGCCCCAAGGGTGCTCATCCTCGGCAGCATGCCCGGCCGCTGCTCCCTCGACGCCGATCGCTACTACGCACACCCCCGCAATGCATTCTGGCCGATCATGGGGGCCTTGCTGGGCTTCGAGCCAGCGCTCGAGTACCCGGCCCGCTGCCGCGCCCTGACCGCTGGCGGCATCGCCCTGTGGGACGTCATGGCCAGTTGCGAGCGGCGTGGCAGCCTCGATGCGGACATCGTCGCGGCATCCATCGTTGCCAACGACATCGCCGGCCTGCTGGCGGCCGAGCCTGGCATCCGGGTCATTCTGTTCAACGGCGGCAAGGCCGAAGAGAGCTTTCGGCGACACGTGCAGCCCACGTTGCCTGCGGGCCTCGCGTCCGTGCCATGCCACCGACTGCCCTCCACCAGCCCGGCCCACGCGGGACTGAGTCTGGCAGCGAAGCATGCGCTCTGGCGCGAGGCCCTGGCGCCCTACCTGCCGGCGATCGGCTGATCCACGGCACACCGCTGACTGCTCGCCGGGGGCAATCCCTATTCCATACCCTGGCGTTCGGTGTCACCATTCGGGGCCTCTTCCGCCCAGCGTCCTGTCGTGCTCTCCGTCCTGGCCGTCACCTTTCCGTTCTTCGCGCAGGTCCTGTTGGGCTACGTGGCCGTCCGCCGTGGCCTGCTGCCGCTGCCGGCCATTCCCGGCCTGAACACCTTTGTGTTGTTCTTTGCCCTGCCGTGCCTGCTGTTCCGCTTCGGTGCGGATACGCCGATCGCACGACTGCTCGATCCGGCGGTGTTCGGCCTCTATCTGGTCTGCGCGCTGCTGATGGTGGGGATGACCATGGTCCTGACCCACGGCCGTGGCACCGACTGGAACAATGCGGCCTTCGGCGCCCTGACCGCCGCCTTCCCCAACTCGGGCTTCATGGGCGTGCCGCTCCTGATCGCATTGCTGGGCGAACGATCTGCCGGTCCGGTGATCATCACGATCACGATCGACATGATCATCACCACCTCGCTGTGCATCGCGCTGTCACGGCTCGACGGGGAGGCAGGGGGCGTCCGGGCGGCCGCCGGCCGTGCCCTGCGGGGCGTCGCGACCAACCCGATGCCCTGGGCAATCGTCCTCGGGGCGACCTTCTCCGCCCTCGATTTCCAGCTCTACCCACCGCTTGGCAAGACGGTCGGACTGCTCGCCGATTCCGCCTCACCGGTCGCCCTGTTCACGATTGGCGCCGTGCTCGCCCGCTCACAGATGAACGCCGCCGAGGCGAGCCACTGGAGCAGCTATGTTCCGGTGGCCCTGGTGAAGCTGGTCGCCCACCCGCTACTGCTGTTCCTGGCCGGCGGCCTGGCGCGGCAGGCTGGCCTGCCGATCGATACCTTCACGTTGATCACGCTGGTGCTGGTCGCCTCGCTGCCGAGCGCCAGCAACGTGTCCCTTCTGGCAGAACGCTTCGGCGCCGACAACGGGCGGATCGCGCGGATCATCCTGGTCTCGACCGCGCTGTCCTTCCTCAGCTTTTCCGGTGCGGTCGTTCTATTGACCTGAAACCGGAGCCTTGTCAGCGCGGGTGCTCAGCCTTGCTGCAGCCGACGCGCAGCATCGAGACGCCGACCGGCTGGTACATGCCGTGGTACATGATGTATTCGCGCTGGACGCGATAGGCCTCGGATTCCATGTCGATCGCGACATCACAGTCGAGGACCTCGCCAAAGGCCGCGCCCTTGGCCGGGAAGCCGCCGTTGCGCGCCGTGCCCTGCAGGTAGTGGACCATCTCGTGCACCACCACCGAGGCGGCGAGGATGCTCTCTTCAGGATCCATGCGCTCGTCGACATACAGCTCGCGGCCACCGGCATACCAGCCATAGACCTTGCATTCCCGGCCATTGCAGGCCTTGTCCACGAAGAACTGGTGCGGCACCTTGATCACGACAGGCATCTCGCTCGGCACCGGCAGGCCGGACAGGCTGACGGCCCAGGAAAACAGTGCAACGTACAGGGCATCCATGGTTGTTACCTCCGTTGATTGCGCGCGACGACCCGGGACGAGGCCGTTGCGTCATACGTTGCAATGCAACATTTCTGCCAGGATGCCATTCCTCCACCGATACCTCGCTGAAAGCCGCACTGGGCGGTCAATCGCGAGAATCCAGCTACGATCCGGGCAATTCCTGCCGGAGGGATGATCTGCGCCAAAGCGGTGCAAACCGCACATCGCCGGTGCTGCATAGCAGCATATCAGCCCCCCAAGAGGCTAGCTGCGATTTGCCAGCCACCACAGCCGCAGGCGCGTGGCCGTCTCACTGAATACGCCAACGCTCGAGAACCGGATGCGCCCCTGGGCATCGAGAATCACGTAGGCCGGTACACCGAAGAAGCCGTACTGGCGCGCGAGGGCGCCATCCGCATCGACCACGGTCTCCCACTCGTGCCCCCGCTCGGCCAGCACACGCGCGACCGCCTGCGGCGGACCGGACTGCATCGCGACGGTGAGCACGGGCCAGTCGGCGGAGAGGCCGTCAACATGCGCTGCGACGACCCGACAGATCGGGCACCACTCTGCCCAGAAGTAGATCAGAACGGGCTGCCCCGGGCGGGCAGCGCGCCAGGCCTCAAGATCGATGCTGCCGCCGGTGGCGGATGCCGCGACGAAGGAAGGCGCGCGGCCCTCCGGCACCCCGCGGGTCTGCCAGGCCGACACGGCAAGCAGCACTGCGATCAGCAGGGCGGCCTGGACGAGCCACGACCCGCCTCGGCGCAGTGCCCGGCCCGGATTCACGCCGGCACGCTGTCCGCCGCGGCGACGCGGCTGGTGAAGCGCGTCACGTCGCCGATGAACCGCTCCCGCGCCCACAGGTGGGGCGAATGATCGACGCCCTCATAGACCTCCAGACGGGCATCGGGGATCGCGTCATGGACGTAACGGGCGGTGTCGAGCGTATAGAAATTGCTCTCGCTGCCATACACCAGCAGGACCGGGATACCGATGTCGGGCAGCACGTCCCGGTAATCGGCGGCGGTGAGGCTGGCCCAGCAATCGATCAGCGGCTTCGCCCGCAGCTTCCGCATCCGCTGACGGAACACGTCGATCGAATCCCCATTCTCGAGGTAGCGTCGTCGGGCCCGTTCGTTCAGTCCGTCCGCGCCAAGTCGCAGCACGGCCTCGGCGAAGTCGCGCTCCAGCTCCCGCATGAAGACCACGTTGCGCTCCCAGTCGAAGCGCGCATAGATGCCGTGCCCCCAGTCCTCGTCGGTCACGAGCTTGGGCGACTGGTCGATCAGCACCGCCTGCCCGATCCGCTCGCTTCCGTGGTCACGCAGGTACTGCCACAGGGTCAGCACCCCCATCGAATGTGCGACCACGACCACATCGTGCAGGTCGAATCGGGTCAGCAGATTGTCCAGGTCACGGGCCATCCGCTGCACGGTCGGCACCGTCGCGGTGCGAAGTGCGTGTCCGCCATGGGCACGGGCGTCCCAGCGGATCACGCGGTGGTCGCGCGCGAAGGCCTCGACGAACGGATTCCAGTCACGGTGGGTCGATGTCCAGCCATGCAGCATGACCATCGGGCGGCCGTCGCCACTGGCGGCGAAATGGATGGCCTCGCCATCGTCCGCGATGAAGTGGTCCATTGGGGAGCCTCGTGAATCTTGTCGTTGTGCAGTGCAGTATAGAGGCTCGAAAACGCATCCGCCCAGTGCCCGCCTGAAACATTCCGTGAACAGGCGCACGAGAAGCCGGGCGGATGCTGCCTTGCGGGACGCCAACGGCAGCGCCCCGGGACCTTAGAAAAAGTCCGCGTCGGGCGGGAAGACATAGGTCTGGCTGGTACGCACGACCACGTCGTCCCGGAAGTGGACGTTGAAGAGCGTCGCCACCCCCGGGCCGGTGCTGTTGTCCACGTTCCAGTCCCAGACCTCCTCACCCGACAGGGCAAAGAACTCGACCGAGCGGTGGCGGCCAAGGGTGCGGGCGACGTCTTCCTTGCTCATGCCCGGCTGCACCTGCGCCAGGCCAAGCGGTGAGAGGGCGTCCTCCACGGAAACGAGACGCCCCGAGGCATCGAGCCGGACCATCAGGCACGAGATGCCGAAGGGCTGGGTCGGATACTCGAGCGTTTCGCCGCCACCCGGCTCGGCCCAGCGGCGGAAGGGAGGGCCGGCTGCAGCGATCACATCTGCCTCGGTCGCCTGACCAGGGGGCAGCCGGGCGACCTTCGGCGTGAACGCGCAGCCGAGCACTGCGAAAGACAGACAGACGACAATCAGGTTCCTCAACATCGCGACCTCCTTCCAGCCGGCTCCATGCCATCCGAGCGAACCACCCGCCCCGCCTCCGGTCGGATTATGCTGATCGCCCACGCTGTTGACAGCGCGACCCACGACAACATTCCCGACTGGAGACAATCCGATGATCGCCTACTGCACCCTCGGCACCCGCGACATGACGCGCGCCACCGCCTTCTACGACGCCCTGCTGGCGGAACTGGGCGCAAAACGCGTGCTGGAGTGGGATCGCATGGTCGCCTGGGGCAATGCGCCCGGGGCACCGATGCTGTCGGTGGTGCTGCCCTACGATGGCCAGGAGGCGACGGCCGGCAACGGCACGATGGTGGCCCTTTCCGTCGGATCGCCCGATGTCGCCCGGCGCATGCACGCGAAGGCGCTGGAGATGGGCGGCAGCGACGAAGGCGCGCCGGGTCCGCGCATCGAGGGCCAGTTCTATTGCGCCTACTTCCGCGACCCGGACGGCAACAAGCTCAACCTGTTCTGCATGAACGCGCCGGCATGACGCGGGGCGCATGAGGTCGGACGGGCCGCACGATCAGGCCGATCCCGCCGGGGGACGGCTACCGACGCTGTTGTCGGCCGGCCTGTTCTGCGCCCTTCTCGCCAGCTATTACCTGATCCGCCCTCTGCGCGACGAGCTGGCGGTGCAGGCCGGCGTTGGCCAGTTGCCGTGGACCTTCACGGCGACCTTCCTGACGATGCTGGCGGCGGTGCCCATCTATGGCTGGCTGCTCGGCCGCTGGCCCACGCGGCGGGTGTTGCCCGGCGTCTATCTTTTCTTCGCAGCCAGCCTCCTCGCCTTTGCCGCGGCCCTCGACGCGCCCGGGCTGGCACCGCTTGCAGGCCCGGCCTTCTTCGTCTGGGCCAGCGTCTTCAATCTCTTCGTGGTGTCGGTCTTCTGGAGCCTGATGGCCGACCTCCACGACGAGGTGACGGCACGACGGCACTTCGGCCGCATCGCCGCGGGCGGCAGCCTCGGCGCCATCGCCGGTCCGATCCTCGCACTGGCGCTCACCCGGGCCCTCGGCAACGGCGCGCTGTTGCCCGCTGCGGCCGGGCTGCTGGTGGTCGCCGCCGGGCTGGTCGTCCTGCTGAGGCAGCGGGCCGGACCGGCGCGGGGCGGGCGGGAGATTCTCGGCGGTCACCCCCTCAACGGACTGCGCGCCCTCGGCTCGAATCGCTATCTCGCCGGCATCGGACTCTGGCTGCTGCTCTACTCGAGCCTGTCGACGCTGCTCTATTTCGCCCAGACCGACATCGTCGGCCGGGCGATCGCGGACCGGGCAGCGCGCACCGAGTTGTTCGCGACCATGGACCTGGCGGTCAATACGCTGACCCTGACGGGCCAGGT
Source organism: Rhodocyclaceae bacterium (assembly GCA_020445665.1). Taxonomy (GTDB): domain Bacteria; phylum Pseudomonadota; class Gammaproteobacteria; order Burkholderiales; family Rhodocyclaceae; genus Cognatazoarcus. Next base: position 28,679 of record JAGRGD010000132.1, on the reverse strand, counting down.
GCTGCTGACCGGGCGCCTGATGTCGCGCGTGGGCAGCGGCCTCGTCCTGGCGCTCTTGCCGCTGGTCAGCCTGCTCGGCTTTGGCGCTCTTGGGCTATGGCCGACCCTGGCCGTCATCGTGGCCGTCCAGATCCTCCGCCGCAGCACCAACTTCGCCCTCTCACGACCGGCACGGGAGACCTTGTTCACGGTCGTCTCGCCCGAGGACCGCTTCAAGGCCAAGGGCGCCATCGACACCGTTGTCTATCGGGGCGGCGACGCCCTGTCAGGATGGCTGCACGGGGCCCTCAGCGCGATCGGCCTGGGTCTCGCCAGCATCTCGGCCCTTGCCATTCCGCTGGCCGGCGTGTGGCTGTGGCTGTCGATCAGTCTCGGCCGGGCCCAACGGCGCCTGGCCGATACCCAGGAGGCTCCGCCATGAACGCGTCACCCCCCGTCTCTCGATCACGCCGCCGCCTGCTCGGCGGCCTCGCTGCCTCGGCCGCCCTGCCGTTGTCGAGCCCTGCCCGCGGGGCACCGATGGCGCCGGAGACACGGCCGGTGCCCTCCTCCGGCGAGCGGCTCCCGGTGGTCGGTCTCGGTACCTATCGCAGTTTCGACATCGGCACCAGCGAAGCTGAACGGGCGCCTGTGCAGGAGGTCCTGCGCCGCTTTGTGGACGCCGGTGGGCGGGTCATCGACAGCTCGCCCATGTACGGCCGCGCCGAAGCCACGATCGGCGCCCTCGCGGGCAGCCTCGGCGTTGGCGAGCGGCTCTTCCATGCCACCAAGGTATGGACCGAGGGGCGCGAGGCCGGCATCGCGCAGATGCAGCGCAGCTTCGCGCGGATGGGCGTCGCCCGGATGGATCTGATGCAGGTCCACAACCTGCTGGATGTGGACGTGCACCTCGACACCCTGCGCGGCTGGAAGGCCGACGGCCGGGTGCGCTACATCGGGGTAACCCACTATCACGAGGGCGCCTACGATGCGCTGGCTACCGTCCTGCAGCGTGACGGTATCGATTTCGTTCAGCTCAACTACTCGATCGTGGAACGCGAGGCCGACCGCCACCTGCTGCCGCTGGCTGCCGAGCGGGGCATCGCGGTGCTGGTGAACCGCCCATTCGCCAAGGGCGGGCTGTTCCGCCGCGTGCGGGGGCAGACCGTGCCCGCCTGGGCAGCCGAGTTCGGCGCCGACAGCTGGGCCCGATTCTTCCTCAAGTTCATCCTCGGCCATCCGGCCGTCACCTGCGCCATCCCGGCCACCGGCAAGCCGGCACACCTGGACGACAACATGGGCGCCGGCCGGGGCCCCTGGCCCGATGCATCGACCCGCGAGCGGATGTGGCGCTGGGTCGAGGACCTGCCCGGCTGATCCGCTGTCCGGCCATTCAAGAATTCGGCGCAGGTGCCGCTGTACTTCGCTCGGGCCCTTTGCCCACCCATAACGAACAAGAACAGCACGCCAATCGATGTCCCACATACCGGCCGTACTGGACGACCACCTGACATCGCTCGACCTGTCCTGGCGGGGCTACCGGGAGCGTGGCGGTTTCGACGACTTTGTCGAGTTCACGCTGGCCATCAACTGCGTTGCGGAACACCTCGCCAACCTCAAGCTGCCGGGTCTGCTGCGCCAGTGCCAGGGGCTCGAGAGCGCGGCCATCTCGCTCTTCGGCGGCCGTGACAGCCATCCGGTTGCGACCGAGCGCCTGCACGCCCTGCAGCGCCAGATCGACACCTTGCTGCGATCGATCGACCTGGCGCGCCCCCCCGAACGGACACAGCGTCAGGCGCAGTCGGGCCGCCGGCCACACCGCGCCGACGAGGAGTGGACCCGGCCCCATTCGGCCTGGATGGTGTGCGCCGCCGGCCTCCCCTGGGCCCGCGGCCTGCAGGAGCAGCTGGAGTTCTTCGGCTTCTCCGTCCAGCGCTTCGACTGGTCCGATGCCGTGCCAGCGGGCGATGCGCCGCTGGCCATCCTGTTCATGCCCGGCGCCGCCGGCTACGGGCCAGGCGAGCTGGACACGGTGCGGCGCCTGCGCGAGTCCCAGCCGTCGAGCCAGTGCTTCTGCCTTGGCGCCGAACAGTCGCTGGCGGCCCTGGTCGAGCTGTTGCGGGTCGGCGCCGACGTCACGATCGCCGGTGACGCCCAGACCGCATCGGTCATCGAGCGCATGCTCGATCTGCTTCAAGCCCACGACCGGGCACCCTACCGCGTCCTGATCGTCGAGGACTCTCCGACAGCCGTCGCGATGGTGCGGCGGGCCCTGGCCAACAAGGAGATCGACAGCGACGCGATCGATGACCCGCGCCGGTTGCTCGAGGCCGTCACCCGCTACCAGCCCGACCTGATCCTGATGGACATGTACATGCCCCATTGCACCGGGGTCGAGGCGACCCGTGTCCTGAGACAGATTCCGGCCTATCAGTCGCTCCCGGTGGTGTACCTGTCTTCGGAGCAGGATGTCGCGATGCAGATCGAGGCGCTGCGCCTGGGCGGCGATCAGTTCCTGACCAAGCCGGTCAACCCGGTCCTGCTGGCGGCCGTGGTCAACAACAAGATCGAGCGCTTCCGCGACATGCAGCGCTCAAGCCTCCATGACAGCCTGACGGGGCTCTTCAATCACTCGGCGATCAAGAGCCAGTTCAAGCAGATGCTTGCAGCCACGAGCGCGGGGGCCGAGGGGCTGTGCGTGGCGATGCTCGACATCGACCACTTCAAGGCCGTCAACGACACCTACGGTCACCCGGTCGGCGATCAGGTGATCCGCAGCCTGGCCTGGCTGCTCAAGGGGCGGCTGCGCAGCAGCGACCTGATCGGCCGCTATGGCGGCGAGGAGTTCATGGTGGTGCTGCCCGGCGCCAGCCCCGATCAGGCGCACGCCGTGCTCGACCGCATCCGCGAGGACTTCTCGACGTTGCCCCATGCCCACGCCGGCGGCACCCTGTTCACCACGTTCAGCGCCGGCCTGGCCTGCTGCGACGGCGCCGAAGGCAGTCCCGACACCCTCACCCGCCGGGCCGACGAGGCGCTGCTGGAGGCGAAGCGGCAGGGGCGCAACCGCGTCGTCGCGCCGACCGCCTCAGACCCGGGCGATCACTGACCGGAAACGATGGTGAAGGGCAGGGGCGGTTGCCCCGGGGGGGGCGCGTCATCGAGGCTCATGGCCCGTTCGATCGGCGCGCGCATCGCATCGAACAGGCGCGCCGGAATCGCCAGCGACACCAGCCGGGCCGGATCGACCTGCAGGTTGGCAATCTGCCCCTCGGGGGCATCGTCGCGCTCGAGGAACAGGGTGTAGTCGGTATAGGCCTTTGCCGCTACGGCCGCACAGTTGAAGGACATGGCCAGCCAGGTCACACCCGGCAGGAAGCCACGCTCATAGCCGTCGAGCGGCAGCGAGCTGTAGGCGCCTGCACGGTCGTCATCGACCGTCGTCGCGCCAGCCAGGGGCGCCTGGGACATGCGCAACAGCGCCCGGTTGGCGAGTACCATGTTGCGCTGGGAGACCGCCCCCCTCAGGGCCCGGGACGGCTTGAGGACGAACGCATAGGGGGCGACTTCATTGCGCGACTGAATGTTCGACAGGGCTTCGGCCTCGCCGAGCCGAACCGGCGCCGCGGCATCGATGAAGGCATGCAGCACGCACACGTGGCGCCCTCGCACGCCGCGCTTGAGCTGAACCGCAGCGCCCAGCAGCGGCGCCTCGGTGGCGACGGCCTGCTCGGCCGGCAGGCCGAACATCTCCGCCAGTTGCCCGTTGAACAAGATTCCGGTGTCCATTGCCTCTCCGAATGTCGATGGTGGTCGGTCGCCCGCGCACGCCGAAGCCGCCAGCACGCACGGCACGACCAGGCCCGCCACGGCGCGCCGCAGGATTTCCGATGCGTGGCGCCTCAGACCCATCCCAGGTCTTCGCAGTACTTCCCGTGACCGGCCACTGCGGCCACCAGTCGATCGATGCTGTGGGCGCGCAGGGCGATCGCACCGCCGGCCCCTGCGGCAATCCCGGCACCGGTGCCGGCCGGTCCGGCGACGGAGCCGATCAGGCCCCCGACTGCCCCCGCGCCAACCGCGAACAGCACGTCCCTGGCGCCGATCGAGCGGATGCGCTCGACCTTGCCGCCGGCCCCCATGTGGGCACCCGTGCCGCGGCTCACCACGTCCATCACGGCGCACACGTGCAACACCTTGCGGGTCTCGTCGGAGGCCGCGCTGAGGCCACCCTCGCGACGCTGCACGTCGGCGAAGGCGCGGGCCATGCCCGGGGCATTGAAGGTCACCACCGGGTCGCCGTGTTCCTTGCCCAGCATGGACGCCAGCCCACCACCCAGCGAATGACCCGTGAGATAGGTTGCATCGGGATCGACGAACTGCGCCGCCAGCGCATAGGCGGTGCGAGCGACCCGGTACTGGTCAGGCATCCGGCCGAGGAACAGCTGGGCGTCGGAGCGCAGGTCGTCGACCTCGGTCGGATCCGTCCCGGCGATCACCAGCGCATATTCACCGACCTTCCCCTTGTGGTAGATCGCGCTGCAGAAGCCGCTGCCCTCCTCCCGGTAGGGCAAGCCGATCCGCAACCATTCTTCACAGGCCTGGGAGTTCTTGTAGACCGCCGCCGACAGCTTGGCGAGTTCGAGTACGCTGGCCATGGCTCACCTCGTGTTTGGCCCGCTCCCGGGCACGACCCCGCGAGCCTAGCACAGTCCCATGGCACCGACGGCGCCCGAGCCGGACCGCTCAGCCCCGGCGCCCACGCCGGCTCGCCGGTCCGCGGCTGGCGCCGGGGCCCCGAGTCGCGGCGGTCCGTTGCCGCTCACCGCGTGGCACCAGCTGGTTCGGTCCGTTGCCGATCAGGTCGGCCCGCCCCATGCGCTTGAGCGCCTCGCGCAGCAGCAGCCAGTTCTCCGGGTCGTGGTAGCGCAGGAAGGCCTTGTGCAGGCGACGCTGACGGCCCCCGCGCACGATCGTCACCGCCTCGCCCCCGCCGGCAAGCCGCTTGAGGGGGTTGCGGCCGCTGTGCCACATCGCGGTGGCCAGCGCCATCGGCGTCGGCAGGAAGTTCTGCACCTGGTCGACCCGCAGACCATGCGCCTTGAGCCACAGGGCCAGGTTCAGCATGTCCTCGTCGCTGGTGCCCGGGTGGGCCGCGATGAAGTAGGGCACCAGGTGCTGCTTCTTGCCGGCGGCCTTCGAGAAGCGCTCGAACATCTCGCGGAAGGCGTCGTAGGTGCCGATGCCGGGTTTCATCATCTTCGACAGGGGACCGGCCTCGGTGTGCTCCGGGGCGATCTTGAGCAGGCCGCTGACGTGGTGGGTGACCAGCTCTTTCACATACTCCGGCGAGCGCACGGCGAGGTCGTAGCGCAGCCCCGAGCCGATCGTGACCCGCTTGACCCCGGGCACCTGCCGCGCCTTCCGGTAGAGCTGGACGAGGGGCCCATGGTCGGTGCCGAGGTTCTCGCAGATGCCGGGATAGACGCAGGACAGGCGACGACAGGCCTGCTCGATCGCCGGGTCCTTGCAGGCCAGCCGGTACATGTTGGCAGTGGGTCCGCCCAGGTCGGTGATGGTGCCGGCGAAGCCCGGGGTGCGGTCGCGGATGGCCTCGATCTCATCGAGGATCGACGCCTCGGAGCGACTCTGGATGATCCGCCCCTCGTGCTCGGTGATCGAGCAGAAGGTACAGCCGCCGAAGCAGCCGCGCATGATATTGACCGAGAACTTGATCATCTCCCAGGCGGGGATGTGGGCGTCGCCGTAGGCAGGATGGGGCCGCCGGGCGTAGGGCTGCCCGTAGACGAAATCCATTTCGGCTGTGGTCAGGGGCTCGGGCGGGGGATTGAGCCAGACGTCGCGCTCGCCGTGGCCCTGCACCAGCGCCCGGGCGTTGCCCGGGTTTGACTCCAGGTGCAGGGTGCGCGAGGCATGGGCATAGCGCACCGGGTCTGCGCTGACCTGCTCGAAGGACGGCAGCCGGACCACGCTGCGGCCGCGCTCGGCGCGGCGCCGGGCCACCCGCTCCGCGGCCGGCACCAGGCGGATCGGCTGAACGCCGTCCGTCGTCGGGCTGGGCGCGGTGGGCTCGGCGGCGTAGGGATCCGGGTGGGGATCGACGCGGCCGGGCTGGTCCACGTCGCTGGAATCGATCTCGACCCAGTCCTCCCCCGGCCGCCAGCCCCGGCGCACCATGAAGGCGGTCCCGCGCAGGTCGCGGATGGTGGCGATTGGTTCGCCCGCGGCGAGGCGCTCGGTCAGCGCCACCAGGGCCCGCTCGGCATTGCCGTAGAGCAACAGGTCTGCCTTCGAATCCGGCAGCACCGAGCGGCGCACCTTGTCCGACCAGTAGTCATAGTGAGCGATACGGCGCAGGCTGGCCTCGATGCTGCCGATCACGACGGTGGCGTCGGGAAAGGCCTCGCGTGCCCGCTGGGCATAGACCACCACCGCCCGGTCGGGTCTGCGCCCCGGCTCCGCACCCGGGGTGTAGGCATCGTCGCTGCGAATCCTGCGGTCCGAGGTGTAGCGATTGACCATCGAATCCATGTTGCCCGCCGTGATGCCGAAGTACAGGCGCGGCCGGCCCAGGGCGCGGAACGGCTCGGCAGACCGCCAGTCGGGCTGGCTGATGATGCCGACCCGATAGCCACGGGCCTCGAGCAGTCGACCCACCAGGGCCATGCCAAAGCTCGGGTGATCGATGTAGGCGTCGCCGGTCACGAGGATCACGTCGCAGGCATCCCAGCCGAGCGCGGCCATCTCTGCACGGGACATGGGCAGGAAGGGCGCGGGACGCACCTCGGGGGCGCCGCGATCGATCGGCATGACAGGATTCATGGCGTGATTATACCCGAGCAACGCAGTCAACTACTGGCGGGATTGGGTACCTGTGACGGGCCAAAAGCCCGTCGCCGGTGCCACTTTCGCGGCCCTGGCGACCGATTCCGCGCTCAGGGGCGCGGCTTGTGGCTGCGGCTGGTGCGCACGACCACGCCGGCGCGGTCGAAATGCACGTTGAAGAAGGTTTCGTCGCCAAATTCGCGCGGGATGTTCCAGTCCCAGACCACCTCCTGCTTCAGGTCGAATTGCTCGACCGAACGCTGACGGCCCAGCAGGCGGCGCACCTGTTCCTGCGTCCAGCCAGGCTGAATGCGGGCCATGTGCGCTTCGGTGATGACCTGCTCCACGGTCCGCACAATCCGGTCGGTGCCGATCGTGATCATGTAGCAGGTGACACCCTCGGGCTGGCGGCTGTATTCCCAGGTGAGACTGCCATCTTCATTGCGCCACTCGGTATTCGGCGCACCAAGCCGGTCGCGCACCTCGACGGCAGTCGTCACCCCGGGCCGGATGGCCTCGATGTCGAAGACATCGCAGGCGCCGATGCCGAGCGCGGACAGCAGGCCGCACAGCACTCTCAGGAGGGATTTCATGGTGATGCCCCGGTCCTCGTTTGCCAGTCGGCACCGATGCGGTGCGTGGACTAGAATTCGACCCTTGATCATGCCATCCGGGCCGTAGCCGGCCGGACCCATGTCCGGCGGCATTCTGGCATGCCCTTTCGAAGACCAGGAGGAAACCATGAAAACCGCTCTCGTCGCCGCGGCTGTCCTGTCGCTGACGGCTGCCTTCGCCCACGCCGAGTCCGTCGTCCGCATCGGCCATGCCGGCCCGCTGACCGGCCCGATCGCCCACATCGGCAAGGACGGCGAGAATGGCGCCCGGCTGGCCGTCGAGGACGCCAACGCCAAGGGCATGACCATCGGTGGCGAGAAGGTGAGCTTCGAGCTGATCGGCGAGGATGACCAGGCCGACCCCCGCCAGGCCACGACCGTTGCCCAGCGGCTGGCGGACGAGGGCGTCGCGGGCGTTGTTGGCCATGTGACTTCCGGCGCGTCGATCCCTGCCTCGCGCATCTACTCCCGGGCCGGCATCCCGGTCATCACGCCTTCGGCCACCAATCCGAAGCTGACCCGCCAGGGCTACCAGGTGACCTTCAGGGTCATTGCCAACGACCTGCAGCAGGGTGCCGCAATGGCGAAATACGCCAATGAGCGCCTGAAGGCGAAGAAGATCGCCATCATCGACGATCGCACGGCCTACGGCCAGGGCCTCGCCGACGCCTTCGCCGACAATCTGAAGCAGCTCGGCATCGAGGTCGTCGCGCGGGAATTCACCAACGACAAGGCCACCGACTTCATGGCCATCCTCACCAAGATCAAGGGGCGCCAGCCCGATGCGGTGTTCTACGGCGGCATGGACGCCCAGGCCGCGCCGATGCTCCGCCAGCTGCGCCAGGTGGGTTTCGACGGCACCTTCCTCGGCGGAGACGGCGTGTGCACGGCCGGCATGCTGAAGCTGGCGGAGGGCGCCATGAGCGAGCAGGTGTATTGCACCCAGGCCGGCATCCCGATGGACCAGATGCCCGGTGGCGCCGAGTTCCGCAGCCGCTTCGAGAAGCGCTTCGGGACCGAGGTGCAGCTCTATGCGCCCTACAGCTACGACGCCGCGATGACCCTGATCACCGCCATGAAGGCCGCCGATTCGACCGACCCGGCAGACTACCTGCCGGCGCTCCAGAAGATCCAGACCCAGGGTGTCACCGGCAACATCCGCTTCGACAGCCATGGTGACGTCGAGGATGCCGGCGTGACCCTCTATCAGTTCGGCGGCAAGGCCTGGCAGCCGCTCAACTGATGACCGCGCCCGCAGGTACCGGCGCACGGGCCGCTCCGGACCGCCCCGGGGCACGCCTGCACCGGTGCCTGCTGGCAATGCTCCTTGCGGTTTACGGCGCAGCCCCGGCCAAGGCCGATGACCTGGTGGTGCGAATCGGGAGCGCGGCGCCGCTGAGCGGCAGCATCGCCCACCTCGGTCGCGGCAACGCGAACGGCGTCCGCCTCGCCCTGGAGGACGCGAACGCCCTGGGCGTGCGCATCGGCGGCAAGCCCGTCCGCTTCGAGCTGCTGAGCGAAGACGACGGAGCCAACCCCCGCACCGGCGTGACGGTGGCAAAGCGACTGATCGCGGCCGGCGTCAGCGGTGTGGTCGGCCACCTCAACAGCGGGACGACACTGCCCGCTTCCCGCCTCTATGCCAGCGCCGGTGTACCGATGATCTCGCCGTCGGCGACCAGCGTCGAACTGACCGGGAAGGGCCTCTCCGGGATCTTCCGAACCATCGCCAATGACACGCGGCAGGGCGCCGTGCTCGGCCACTTCGTCGTCGACACGCTCGGCGGCCGTCGCGTGGCCATTGTCGACGATCACACCCCGTACGGCCGTGGCCTCGCCGATGAAGCCGCCAGGGCAGTCCAGGCGGCCGGCGGCGAGATCGTGGCGCGCGAATCCACCACCGACCGGGCCACCGACTTCACGGGGCTGCTGACCCGCGTCCGGGCGACCAGGCCCGATGTGGTGATGTTCGGCGGCATGGATGCCCAGGGCGGACCGATGCTCCACCAGGTTCGACAGCTCGGCATCGACGCGATCTTCGTCACCGGCGACGGGGGCTGCTCTCGCGAATTCCTGCGCCTGGCGGGGGATGACAGCGACGATGCACTGTACTGCACGATGTCTGGGGTCCCCCTCGACGCGATGCCCGGCGGACCCGATTTCCGAGACCGCTTCGAGGCCCGCTTCGGCGACCCGGTGCAACTGTATTCGCCCTACGCCTACGACGCTGCGATGGCGCTCGTCCATGCCATTCGGCGCGCCGGCTCCAGCGATCCGGTGCGCTTTCTGCCCGTCCTCCGGAGCAACGTCTTCCAGGGCGTCACCGGCAACATCGCCTTCGACGCCTCGGGCGACGTGAAAGAGGGGGCGATCACGGTGTACCGCCACGAGAACGGACGCTGGGTCGCCCAGTGAGTGCGCCCGGGCAGACGGCGCGAAGCAGACCTTGATCCGGATGCTGGCCCGGGGCCCGTCGAGTCTGTATAAAGGGGCCGCGCTGCAAGCCGGCCCGACCGGGGCGACGACACACGCGGCAACGAGCAACAGAGGGGCACTCGATGGAAACCTTGCTGCAGCAGATCCTCAACGGGCTGGTCGTCGGCAGTGTGTACGCGCTGGTGGCACTGGGCTACACGATGGTGTACGGCATCCTCGGCCTGATCAATTTCGCCCACGGCGAGGTGCTGATGATCGGCGCCCTGACCGCGCTGACGACCATTGCCACGCTGATGGGCGTGGCCCCCGATCTCCATCCGCTGCTGCTGCTGACCTGCGGGCTGCTGGTCTCGATCCCGGTGTGCATGGTCGTCGCCTTCCTGATCGAGCGCCTGGCCTACCGCAGGCTGCGCAATGCCCCGCGTCTGGCACCACTGATCACGGCCATCGGCGTCTCCTTCCTGCTCCAGACCCTGGCGATGATCGTCTGGGGCCGCAACTACCACACCTTCCCGCAGCTGATCTCGACGACCCCGATGGAGCCCATCGAGGGCGTCTTCATCTCGCCGGTGCAGGTCTCGATCATCGTCGTCTCGGCGCTGCTGATGTTCGCCCTGATCACCCTGGTCAACCGCACCCGGCTCGGTCGCGCCATGCGGGCTACCGCCGAAAACCACCGGGTCGCGTCGCTGATGGGGGTCGATGTGAACGGCATCATCGCGCTGACCTTCGTGCTCGGCGCGGCGCTGGCGGCGGTGGCCGGCGTGATGTTCGCCAGCAACTACGGCATCGCCCACTACGCGATGGGCTTCATGCCCGGCCTCAAGGCCTTCACCGCAGCGGTGCTCGGTGGCATCGGCAACCTCGCCGGCGCGATGGTCGGCGGGATCGTGCTGGGCCTCGTCGAGGCGGTCGGGGCGGGCTACATCGAAGACTTCACCTTCGGCTTCCTGAACTCGTCCTACCAGGACATCTTCGCCTTCGTGATCCTCGGCGCCGTGCTGATCTTCCGCCCGACCGGCCTGCTCGGCGAGCGCGTCTCCGACCGGGCCTGAGGGGAGGACACCCCATGAACGAACTCGCCGAAGCGATTCCCTATCTCGGTCAGCGCAACCCCCGCGCCGCCCGTGCCCTCGTCATCCTCATCGCGCTGGGCGCACCGCTCATTGCCGCGCTGTTCGGCCGCACCTGGGTGCGCGTGCTCGACTTCGCGCTGCTCTACATGATGCTGGCCCTCGGCCTGAACCTGGTGGTGGGCTTCGCCGGCCTGCTCGACCTGGGCTACATCGCGTTCTATGCGGTCGGCGCCTACACCTGGGCCTTCCTCGCCTCGCCGCATTTTGCCGAGGCCTTTCCCGCCGTTGCGGCGGGCCTCGGTGCTGCCGACGGCCTGCATCTGCCCTTCTGGATCGTCCTCCCGGCCGGCGCCGCGCTGGCAGCGCTGGCCGGCATCATCCTCGGCTTCCCGGTGCTGCGCCTGCGGGGCGACTATCTGGCCATCGTGACGCTCGGCTTCGGCGAGATCGTGCGCATCTTCATGGTCAATCTGAACTACCCGATCAACATCACCAACGGGCCCCAGGGGATCAACCTGCTCGACTCGATGAACCTCTTCGGCTGGGACCTGGCCCGCAGCCTGCGCCTGGGCGACTTCAAGATCGACTCCCTGTACCTCTATTACTACTTCTTCCTGCTCTGCGTGGTGGGCTCCATCCTCTTCATCCAGCGCCTGCAGATCTCGCGGGTCGGACGCGCCTGGGCCGCGATGCGAGACGACGAACTGGCCGCCAAGGCGATCGGCATCAACGTGCGCAACATGAAGCTGCTGGCGTTCTCGCTGGGCGCGACTTTCGGCGGTGTGGCGGGCGGCCTGTTCGGGGCCTTCCAGGGTTTCGTCTCGCCGGAGTCCTTCTCGCTGATGGAGTCCATCGCGGTGCTGGTGATGGTGGTCTTCGGCGGCATGGGCAACATCGCCGGTGCCGTCGTCGGCGCACTGATCCTGACCGCCCTGCCGGAAATCCTGCGCCACATCGCGCTACCGGTGCAGGAGGCCCTGTTCGGGCAGGTGGTGCTCGATCCGGAGGTGCTGCGGATGTTGCTGCTGTCGCTGGCGATGATCCTGATGATGCTGCTGCGGCCGAGCGGCCTGATCCCGGCCCACGCCCGCTACAGCCGGCCCGAGTTCGTCGCCGCCCAGGAGGCGCGGGCATGATCACGCTGCTCGAGGCGCGGGGCATCAGCAAGCATTTCGGCGGCCTGACGGCGCTGGATGACGTCTCGCTGACCATCAACAAGGGGGAGGTCTATGGCCTGATCGGCCCCAACGGCGCCGGCAAGACCACCTTCTTCAACGTCCTCACCGGCGCCTACGTGCCCGATGCCGGCGAGTTCGTCTTCGACGGCACCGAGCTGCCCACCGGCAAGCCCCACCGGGTCGTCGCCGAGGGCATCGCCCGCACCTTCCAGAACATCCGCCTGTTCCGCGACATGACGGCGCTGGAGAACGTGATGGCCGGGCACCATATCCGGACCCGGGCGAGCGTCTGGGGCATCCTGACCCAGAACCGCCACACCCGCGAGGAGGAGCGGCTGACCACCGAGCGGGCCTTCGAACTGCTGCGCTATGTGGGCATCGAGCGCTTCGCACGCACCGTGTCCAAGAACCTGTCCTATGGCGACCAGCGCCGCCTCGAGATCGCCCGGGCGCTTGCGACCGAGCCGCGCCTGCTGGCCCTCGATGAACCGGCCGCCGGCATGAACGCCACCGAGACCGGCCAGTTGCGCGTGCTGATCGAACAGATCCGCCATGACGGCACCACGGTGCTCCTCATCGAGCACGATGTGAAGCTCGTGATGGGCCTGTGCGACCGGCTGGCGGTGCTCGATTTCGGCCGCAAGATCGCCGAGGACGTGCCCGCCGCCGTGCAGAAGAACGAGGCCGTGATCGAGGCCTATCTGGGAGGCGGCAAGCATGCCGACTGAGGGAGCACCCCTGCTGCAACTCGAGGGGGTCGAGGTCGCCTACGGCGCGATCCAGGCCGTCAAGGGCATCGACCTCACCGTCCAGGCCGGCGAAATGGTCTGCCTGATCGGTGCCAATGGTGCCGGCAAGAGCACCACCCTCAACGCCATCGCCGGCACGCTGCCGCTCGCTGGCGGCAGCGTCCGCTATGCGGGGGAGGCCCTCGGCCGCCTGCCGGCCCACAAGCGCCTGCGCAAGGGCATCGCGCTGGTGCCGGAAGGGCGCGGCATCTTCACCCGGCTGACGGTCGAGGAAAACCTGCGCATGGGCGCCTACACCCGCCACGACGCGGACGGCATCGAGGCCGACCTGGCGCGGGTGTACGAGATGCTGCCGCGGGTGCGCGAGCGGCTCCACCAGGTGGCGGGCACCCTTTCGGGCGGCGAACAGCAGATGGTCGCCATCGGCCGCGCCCTGCTGTCGAGGCCGACACTGCTGCTCCTCGACGAGCCATCGATGGGGCTCGCGCCGCTGGTGGTCGAGAAGATCTTCGAGGTCGTGCAGTCGGTCCGCGCGGAAGGGGTCTCGATCCTGCTCGTCGAGCAGAACGCCAATCTGGCGCTGGAGTTTGCCCAGCGCGGCTACGTCATGGACTCCGGCCGGATCACCCTGTCCGGCACCGGCGACGCCCTGCTCGCCGATCCTGCCGTGCGTGCTGCCTACCTCGGCGAGAGCGACTGAGCCGGCCCGGCCAGCCGGCGCCACCACCACAGGAACAGCCCGCCACCGGTCGCCGCGAGGACGGCCGAGGCGCCGGCCAGCCCGGCCGGGTGGTGCCACACCTGGGGCGCCAGCAGGCCGGCCACCAGCGCATTGATGCCCATCTGCAGGAAGCCCTGGCAGCTCGCCGCGAGGCCACGCCGCTCCGGAAACAGCTCCAGCGCCATCAGGCTCAGGGCCGGCATCGCCAGGGCCATGCCGAAGGTGAAGACCGGGGCAAAGGCCAGCGACCAGGGCAGCGCCGGCGGCCGCGTCACACTGATGACCAGATTGAAGACCAGCGCCATGCCCATCACGCCATAACCGACGGCCACCGCGCGGCGCTGGGACCAGCGCCCGGCCATGCGGCCCGACATCATCGAACCGCTCATCATGCCGGCCACGGTCGGGACGAAGAACCAGCCGAAGCCCGACGGGGGCAGGCCCAGATGATCCATAAGGAACACCGGCGCCGACAGCACATAGATGAAGAAGCCGGCGAAGTTGAGCGCCATCGCCCCGGTCAGCGCCATGAACGCGGGGCGGACGAACACCGCCCGGTAGGCGCGCACCAGCAGGAGCGGGTGCATCGGCTGGCGACGCTCGGGGGGCAGCGACTCGGGAAGCCAGCGAGTGCACAGCACCACCAGGGCCACACCAAATCCCGCCAGAAGTACGAAGATGCCCCGCCAGCCGCTCCATTCGAGCATCAGGCCACCCACCATCGGCGCCACCGCCGGCGCGATGCCGAAGACCATCATGACGTGGGACATCAGGCGCTGGGCGCGGGGCCCATCCACCAGGTCCCGCACCACCGCCCTTCCGATCACCATTCCGGCCCCGGCGCAGACGCCCTGCAAAGCCCGCCCCAGCCACAGCCACTCGATGCTGCTCACCACCGCGCAGAGGAGCGAGGCGAGTGCATACAGGCCCATGGCGACGATCAGGACCCGGCGCCGGCCGAAGGCGTCCGACAGGGTGCCATGCCACAGGACCATCACCGCGAAGGGTGCCATGTAGGCGGTCAGGGTCTGCTGGACCTGGAGCTGGGTCGCACCGAGATCCGCCGCGATGGTCGGGAAAGCGGGCAAGTAGGTGTCGATCGAGAAAGGCCCGACGGCTGCCAGGGCGGCGAGCAGGAAGGTCAGCAGGGCATACGGAATCGGCAGGGACATGTCGACGGGTCTGCCGGCAGGGGCCGGTGGCGGTGGCGCGGCCTCAGCCGCCGGATTTCTGGATGATCGTCAGGCCGCAGCCGTCCAGGTAGGGGAAGTCGCCCGGCCGCCCGCCGCCGACGAAGCCGTTCAGATTGAGCGACGTCACCCGGTTGGCGGCGATCCACTCCTCAAGCGCCTGTTTGACCCCCTGGCCGCCGGCCCTGTCGAAGCGGCGCGCAAAGTCCGACGAATCGTGCATCAGGAGAAGGCCACCGGGCACCAGGGCCGGATACCACAGGTCGAGCTCGCGCAAGGTGTGGGCGTACTGGTGCGAGGAGTCGATGAAGATCAGCTGGGGCGCGCCACCGAGAACCTCCGCCGCCTGCTCGGGCCGACCGGGGGCAGCCGAGTCGCCCACCTCGAGATGCACATGTTCGTCCAGCCCGGCACGCTCGACCCACGAGCGCGTGTACGCGCTCACCGCCGGATCGATGTCCACCGAGAACAGCATCCGCCGACGCCGCATGTGGCGCGCCATGAACCCCAGCATCAGCGTCGAATAGCCCACGTAGTGGCCCAGCTGGACGACCCGCGAGAGACCATTGCCCGAAATCAGGCCCAGCAGCATCGAGAGCGCGGGGATGCCGGCCTCGCCGGTACACGGATACTGCCGCTCGGTGTCGTCGAACCACTGCTCGAGCAGCGACCATTCGTCCTCATCGAGAAACTCGTAGAGCATCGGCACGTAGTCGGTCATCGCCAGCCGGTGCCACCAGTACCGGTTGTGTGCCCTCTGCCTGAAACCGAGCGATCGCATCGGCAATGCCTCCTGTGTCCGCCTCGGGCGACGACAACAGCGTCGTCCTGTCGATCGGAAGGTCATTATCCCCTGCGAGGGCGTGCCGCGCCGATTTGAAGTGCCCATGGGACCCCATGCCGGGCAGGTAGCCGCGCCCCTCCGCCCCGCGCGGCGCCGGGCTCAGGCGGTGGCGCCGGGGAGTGGGCGGCGATACTGGACCGCCTCGGCGACGTGAGCCGGTGCGATGACGTCCGCACCGGCCAGGTCCGCGATACTGCGCGCAACCCTCAGGATCCGGTGATAGGCGCGGGCCGACAGGCCGAGCCGCTCGGTCGCCTTGGCGAGCAGCGCGCGGGCGCCGTCGGCGGCCGGACAATGACGCTCCACCTCGCCCGGCGCGAGGCGAGCGTTGGGCTTGCCCTGGCGCGCAAGTTGATGCTGCCACGCCGCATCGACCCGCTGCCGCACGGACGCGCTGGCCTCGCCCTCGCTCTGGCCGAGCAGTTCCTCGGCGGCCAGGGCGGGCACTTCGAGGCTGATGTCGATGCGGTCGAGGAGCGGACCGGAGAGCTTGCCCCGGTAGCGGGCCACCTGGTCCGGGGTGCAGCGACAGGCGTGCCGAGTGTCGCCCAGGTGGCCGCAGGGGCAGGGGTTCATCGCCGCCACCAGCTGGAAGCGGGCCGGGAAGGTGGCGCGTCGCGCCGCGCGCGAAACGGTCACCTGACCGCTTTCCAGAGGCTCCCGCAGCGCCTCTAGGACCCGCCGGTCGAACTCCGGCAGCTCATCGAGGAACAACACCCCCTCGTGGGCGAGAGAGATCTCGCCCGGCCGGGGGTGGGCACCGCCACCCACCAGCGCCGCGGCAGAGGCGGAATGGTGGGGATGGCGGAAGGGCCGCAGGCGCCAGGCGGCCGGGTCGAAGCAGCCCTCGATGGATTGCAGGGCCGCGCTCTCGAGGGCAGCCTGCTCGTCGAGCAGGGGCAGCAGGCCGGGCAGACGGGCGGCCAGCATCGACTTGCCGGTGCCGGGTGGCCCGACCATCAACAGCGAGTGCTGGCCTGCGGCGGCCACTTCGAGGGCCCGCCGCGCGGGCGCCTGGCCCTTCACCTCGGCCAGATCGGCGCAGGCGGGGACGGTATCGGTCGACGGCGCCCGGGCCTCTGCCAGGGATTCGGTGCCATTGAGGTGGGCACACACCGCGAGCAGGCTGTCGGCAACCAGCACCCGCACGCCGCCGACCCGGGCCGCCTCGGCCGCGTTGGCCCGCGGCAGGATCAGGGTGCGTCCCGAACGCGACGCGCGCCAGGCCAGCGCCAGCGCCCCGCGCACCGGCCGCAGGTGACCCGAGAGGGAGAGTTCGCCGGCAAACTCGTAGCCGCTGAGGTCGGTGTCGCGCAGCTGGCGCGAGGCGGCAAGGATGCCGAGGGCGATCGGAAGGTCGAAGCAGCCGCCCTCCTTGGGGAGGTCGGCCGGGGCAAGGTTCACCGTGATGCGCCGCTGGGGGAACTCGAAGCCGGCGGTCTGCAGCGCCGCCCGCACACGATCACGCGCCTCGCGGACCTCGGTGTCCGGCAGGCCGACCAGGGAAAAGGCCGGCAGGCCATTGGCGAGATGGGTCTCGACCACCACCTCGGGCGCGGACATGCCGTCCAGGGCCCGGGTATGCACCAGGGCGAGGGCCATCGCGATCTCCACTGGGGAAAGCACAGAGTCTAGCGCCAGGCAGACGCCCTGTCATGCCAATGGAATTGGCGCACTACTTGCGAACCCAGCCCTCACGGGTATATCGCAGGTGGCGCAGGGTCGCAGGCGCATGGGAAAACACCCCGGACCACAAAACCACAATCCAGAACAGGGGCAATTGCCAGGCCGAATCCACCGCCATCAGCGCCACCAGAACCAGCTTGACCAGCACCGACAGGGCCGACAGTTCGAAGAGGTGGCCCGGAAAGACCCACAGGTCGAGGGCAAACAGCGCCCCGCCGGTGGCGAGCACGGCCGCGACCGCCATCCCGGACGGATCGCCGTTGAGCAGGGCGGCGCCGAGCAGGATCACGCTGGCGGTATGCACCGCGCGCAGCACGATGCCCAGCCATCGGGTCAGGGGTGGTCGCTTCATGGGAGGCCGGCGGCTTGGCCCGGCACATCCGGGCCGTCTTGAGGGCCGATGCTAGCAAATCACCCGTCACTGCGCGCGGCGGCGTTGCTCCGTCCCCAGCGCGCGCGGAAGTCCGGTGCGTTGGGCGTGTCGTCGAATTCCGCCTCGCGTCGCAGCCAGACGCTGAACTCGGTGCCTTTGCCGGGCGAGCTTTCCACGTCGATCCGGCCGCCGTAGCGCTCGATGATGGTGTAGCTGATCGACAGGCCGAGCCCGGTGCCACTCCCCTTCTTGGTGGTGAAGAAGGGATCGAAGATGCGGTCGAGGTGCTCGCTGGCGATGCCCTGGCCGGTGTCCCGCACACGGATCGTCGCGCCGAGCAGCGCGTCGCCGTCCCGCCAGTCTTCGGTGGCGAGGCTCAGTTGGCCGCCATCGGGCATGGCCTGCACGGCGTTGACGATCAGGTTGATCAGGACCTGCTGCAGTTCGCTGCGATTGATCTCGACCGGGCAGCTGGCCTCGAGCCGCTCCGCCAGTTCGATCCGGCGCTTGTCGATGTTGTGGCGGGTGAGCAGCACGCAGTCGGCCAGCACGGCATTGACGGCGACCTCCTCGGCATAGCCGGCAAACTCGCCGGGGCGGGCGAACTGGAGCAGCTTGGTGACGATCTGGCGGATCCGGTCGGCCTGCTGGTGGATCAGGCGGATCTCCTCGCGAACCGGATCGGCCGCCGGTCCGAGAACATCGTTGAGCACGTCGAGGTTGCCCTGGATGACGGCGACCGGGTTGTTGATCTCGTGGGCCACGCCGGCGGTCAGCTCGCCGATCGCGGCGAGCTTCTCGCTCATCACCAGTTGCTGCTGGGCGCGCCGCAAGGTGGCATTGGCCTCGGCCAGCTCGGCCGTCCGCGCGGCCACCTTGCTGTCCAGCTCGTCGGCCCAGCGCTGCAACTCCTCGCGCTTGGCGGCGAGGGTGTCGAGGAGGTGGTCGAACTCGATCGCCAGCCGCCCGAGTTCGTCGCGACTGGCGATCGGGCCGACCCGCGCATCCGCGTCGCCCGCGCCCACCCGCTGGATGACCGCGTTCATACGCTCGATCGGGCGGAAAACCGTGCGCGCGAAGCGCAGGGACAGCACGGTGCCGGCGATCGAGATCACGACGAAGACCGCGAACAGGGCGCCCATGGCCCACGTCCGTGCGCTGCGGAACGGCGCCTCGAGGAAGCCCACGTAGAGCATGCCGATGCGCTCGCCGGCGCCGTTCTCGATCGGCTCGTAGCCCGAGACGTAGAAGTCGTTCACGACAAAGGCCGTGTCCTGCCAGATCCGCCCCCCCTCGAGGACATGTTCTCGCACCGCGCGCGAGACCCGGGTTCCCAGCGCGCGCTCGCCCTCGAACAGGCGCACGTTGGTGGCGACGCGGGTGTCGCCCAGGAACAGGGTGGCCGTGCCGACCGAACCCAGGGGCAGGGAGCCCTCCCGATAGACGATGGCATTGATGCGGTCGACGATCGCCAGATTGCCGTTAAGCATGACGCCACCCTCCAGCACCGCGACGAGGTGGCCGAAGGCGTCGAAAACCGGCGCCGCAGAATGGATCACCATGCCCCGATCCTCGAAGTCGCGGCTCTCCGGCACAGCGGCCGGCGTATCGACCAGGGGCAGGTGGGCGCGCCGCCGCAGGGCCGGGTCGATCACGGCAAGGTCGGCGGGAGGAAACAGCTCGATCTCGGTACGCGGGGCGTCGCCGGTGGCGGAGTCGACGACCGTCCAGCTGGCCCGCGAGATCGGCGGCAGATGGCGACCGCCGGCGCTGGCCAGCGGCTTGCCGTCCCGGTCGAGCAGATGGAGAAAATCCAGACCCCGCGCCACTGCCATGCCGTGCAGGGCGTCGGCGGTCGACGGCGCCTCTGCCCGATCAAGCAGGGTGCCGACCGGCACCGAATTGGCGAGCGCCTGGATATCGGTGCCGACACCCTGCTGGACCCGGTCGAAGTACTCGTGGGCGGTGACCAGATCCGAACCGATCTTGAACGACAGCAGGCGGTGATAGGCCTGGTTGCCCCAGGTCCACACCAGACCGAGCAGCACCGGCACGCCGATCAGGAGCGGCGCCAGCACCAGGGCCAGCAGCTTGATGCGGACGGACCGGTCGAGCCGGTCGAACAGGGACTTTCGTCGTCTCATGCGCCAAACGCGAAGGAGGGATCACCCCATTCTAGGGCCTGCACGCGCCGGTCCGGCGCGGGCGCTTTCGGAAGCGGAACGAAAAACGCCGCCCGCAGGCGGCGTCCGGCTTCGGTGAGGGCGCACTCAGCCCATCGCGCGCAGGCGCGAGATTCGCTCCTGGGTGCTCGGGTGGGTCGCGAACAGCCCCCGCAGCCCGCCCCCGGAGAGGGGGTTCATGATCATCATCTGGGCCGTCTCCGGGTGACGCTCGGCGGTGTGCATCGGGATGCCCCGGGCGTAGGCGTCGATCTTCGCCAGCGCGTCGGCCAGCGCCCGCGGGTCGCCCGAGATCTCGGCCCCGCCCCGGTCCGCACCGAACTCGCGGGTTCGCGAGATGGCCATCTGGATCAGCATGCCGGCCATCGGCGCGAGGATCATCATGCCGATCGCGACGATCGGGTTGGGCCGGTCCTCGTCGTTGCCGCCGAAGAACATGCCGAAGTTGGCCAGCATCGAGATCGCGCCGGCGACCGTCGCCGACATGGTCGAGATCAGGATGTCGCGGTTCCGCACGTGGGCCAGCTCGTGGGCCATCACCCCCCGCAGTTCACGCTCGGAGAGCATCTGCATGATGCCGGTCGTGGCCGCAACTGCGGCATTTTCCGGGTTGCGACCGGTGGCGAAGGCGTTGGGCTGGGCTTCATCGATCACGTACACCTTGGGCATCGGCAGCCCGGCCCGCTGAGCCAGCTCGCGCACCATGTTGTACAGGTAGGGCGACGAACTCGCGTCCACCTCGCGGGCGCGGTACATCTTGAGCACCATCTTGTCCGAGAACCAATAGGCCCAGAAATTCATGCCTGCAGCGATCAGCAGCGCAATGAGCATGCCGGAACGGCCGCCGATCATGCCGCCGATCGCGCCGAACAGCGCCACGATGCCTGCCATCAGGATCGTGGTCTTGATCCAGTTGCCGAACATGGTTGTCCTTCCTGTGAGTGAGTGGGTCCGAAGCGTAAGATCGGGGCTGCCGGCAAAAATTCAATCGCCCGACGACGCGAATCGATCGCCGACGGCGAGGGGGAAGCCACGCAGGAAGTCACCGGCGGGCAGGCGCCGTCCCCCGGCCTTCTGCAGCGTCGTGAAACGCATGGCCTGCTCGCCGCAGGCCACGACGACACCGGCCGTGTCGGCCGACAGCACGCGGCCGGGATCGCCAGTTGCGTCCTCGAGCTGTCCCGCCCAGAGCTTCACCACCTCGCCACCCACGCTGGTCTGCAGCCCGGGAAACGGCACAAAGGCACGCAGGCGCCGCTCGAGTGCTGCCGCCGGCAGCTGCCAGTCAACCTGCGCCTCGTCGCGAGAGATCTTGTGGGCATAGGTGATGCCCTCGTCCGGCTGCGGAACAACGGCCACGGGACCCTCGCCCAGACGGTCGAGCACCTCGACGACCAGCCGGCCACCCAGTTCGGCGAGCCTGTCGTGGAGGCTCGCGGTGGTGTCGCCGGGGGCGATCGGCAGGGACTCGATGGCGATCATCGGGCCGGTGTCCAGTCCGGCGTCCATCTGCATGATGGTGATGCCGGTTTCGCCGTCGCCGGCCTCAATGGCCCGGTGGATCGGCGCCGCACCACGCCAGCGCGGCAGCAGCGAGGCGTGGATGTTGATGCAACCCAGGCGCGGCAGGTCAAGCACCGCCTGGGGCAGGATCAGGCCATAGGCCGCAACCACCAGCACATCGGGTGCGGATCGCGCCAGACCGTCCCGCTGGGACGGCTCCCGCAGTTTCTCCGGCTGGTCGACGGGCAACCCGTGGGCCAGGGCGGCCTGCTTGACCGGCGACGGCTGCAGGCGCATGCCGCGCCCCGCCGGACGGTCGGGCTGGGTCAGCACCAGGGGCACCGGGTAGCCGGCGGCGACGATCGCCTCCAGCGCGACGGCGGCGAACTCCGGCGTGCCGGCAAAGGCCACCCGCAAGCTACGCGCCGGCATCAGGCGGTGATCCGGGCCTTCTTGGCCAGCTTGATCTTGATCCGGTTGAGCTTGAGGGCGGACAGGTACTCGACGAAGACCTTGCCATCGAGGTGGTCGAGCTCGTGCTGGACGCAGACCGCCAGAATGCCGTCGGCCTCGAAGGTGAAGGGCTGGCCGTCCCGGTCGAGGGCCCGCACCGTGACCGCCTCCGCCCGCGCCACCTTCTCGTAGATGCCGGGCACCGACAGGCAGCCCTCCTCGCAGACCTGCTCGCCGCGCCGTTCGACGATCTCGGGATTGACCAGCGCGAGCAGTTCGCTGCGGTCCTCGGAGACGTCGATCACGACCACGCGCTTGTGCACATCGACCTGCGTCGCCGCAAGGCCGATACCCGGAGCCTCGTACATGGTTTCGGCCATGTCGTCGATCAGTCGTCGTATCGTGTCGTTCACCTCGGCCACCGGTTTGGCCACCGTGTGGAGTCGGGCATCGGGATATCTCAGGATGGGAAGAAGCGCCATTTTGCTTGCTGCGATAATCGTTTGAATGCAGAATCTCATGCGATTTGCGAGGATCGGGCCCCACCACGGCGCATGCCATGGTGCTCAAGTTTTCCCGGCTTCCTGCCGATCTGATCAAAACGCGGGACGGGGGTTCCGCATTTGCCATGAGCGAGCGAGATGACCCGCATTATATTCTCCCTGCTGACCAGCATCGCTGCCCTGCTTGGCGCCAACGCCGCGACCGCCCAGTCGCCGCTCGCAGCCAACGCACCTGACAGCCACGTGGTCGTGCCCGGTGACACCCTGTGGGGGATCTCCGGCAAATTCCTCAAGGAGCCGTGGCGCTGGCCCGAGGTGTGGCGCATGAACCGCGAGCAGATCCGCAATCCGCACCTGATCTACCCTGGGCAGGTCGTCTATCTCGACCGTAGCGGTCCTTACCTGCGCCTGGGCAAGCAGGTCGGCGACCCGCTCTACGAGAAGCGCTTCCCGCAGGCCTATTCCGAATCCCTGACCGGCCCGATCACCAGCATTTCGATCGATGCGATCAAGCCCTTCCTGTCCCAGCCGCTGGTGGTGGACGAGGAGGGTCTGGCCAACTCGGCCACCGTCATCGCGGTGGATGAGAACCAGGTCTTCGCCGGCAAGGGCGACACGATCTTCGCCAAGGATGTGCCGCCCGGCACCCAGAGTTGGCAGCTCTACCGTCCCGCCCAGCCGATCAAGGACCCGATCACCGGCGAGGTGCTTGCGTTCGAGGCCTTCCACCTGGGTTCGGCCCAGGTCACAGAGGACGGCGAGCCCGCGACCCTTCGCATCGTCGCGGGCCTGCAGGAGATCGGCAAAGGCGACCGCATGCTGCCGAGCCCGGGCGACGAGTTCTTCAGCTTCGCGCCGCACGCGCCGGAAGGCCCGGTGGCGGCGCGGATCGCCAGCATCTATGCCGGGGTGAATGTCGCCGGCCGCAATGACGTGATCACCATCAGCTACGGCGAGGACCAGGGCGCGGCGGCCGGTCAGATCCTGGCCCTCTACCGCAACCGGGGCACCGCCGAATACACCGGCGATGGCGCGCGCGAGACCTTCGTGCTGCCCGAGAAGCGCTATGGCCTGATCTTCGTCTTCCGTACCTTCAGTCGCCTCTCCTACGCCCTGATCCTCGACAGCAACGGACCGGCGACAATCGGCGACTCCGTTCGCCAGCCCTGAAGGCTGGCGGCTCATCCGGGCCGGGGCTCCCCGGGCCCCTCGCCGGGCCCGGCGCGGCCGCGTGCCGTGCCAGCGCGGTAAGCCCTTGCCGCGCGGCCCGTATTCGCCGCGCCGACGCGACCGATCCCTCCGATGCCCTCCGACCCTAATGCAGCGGACCCTGCCGACCTGCTCGCAGCCTGGCTCAGGCTGTCCCTGACGCCGGGCCTAGGCGACGCGGGCCAGCGCGCGCTCCTGGCCGCTTTCGGCCTGCCGGACCAGGTCCTTGCAGCGGGCCGCGCAGCCCTCGCGCGGGTCGTCGGCGACCGCCTCGCCGCCACCGTGCTCGATGCCGACCGGGAAGCGGCGGTGGCGGCGCATCTCGCCTGGGCCAGCGAGGCGGACCACCACATCCTCACGCTGGCCGATGCCACCTACCCGGGTCAGCTCCTGACCATGGCCGACCCCCCGACCGTATTGTTTGCCAAGGGCCGGCTCGACGTGCTCGAGCACCGTGCGCTGGCGATGGTCGGCGCGCGCAGCGCAACGGCCCAGGGCATCGACAACGCCCGTGCCTTTGCGGCCGCCCTGTCAGGCGCCGGCCTGACGGTCGTCAGCGGCCTGGCGCTGGGGATCGACGCTGCCGCCCACGAAGGCGCCCTTGACGGGGAAGGCGGCACCATCGCGGTGATCGGTACCGGTGCCGACCGCATCTACCCCTCGCGCAACCAGGCCCTGGCGCGGCGGATCGCCCGCGAGGGCCTGATCCTGACGGAATTCCCGCTCGGCACACCGGCGCGGCGCCACCATTTCCCGAAACGAAACCGGCTCATTGCCGGCCTCGCCCGAGGGGTCCTGGTGGTCGAGGCGGCGATCGGCAGCGGCTCGCTGATCACCGCACGGCTCGCGGCCGAGCAGGGCCGCGAGGTGTTTGCGATCCCCGGGTCGATCCACTCGCCCCTGTCCCGGGGCTGCCACCGGCTGATCCGGGAAGGCGCGAAGCTGGTCGAGTCGGCTGGCGACGTGCTCGAGGAGCTGGCCTGGACCCGGCCTGGCGCGGTTGCGCCCGCCGTGGCAGAGCCGGTGCCGGCCGATGGAGCGGCGCAATCGGTCCTCGAAGCCCTGGGCTTCGACCCCGTGGACCTCGACACGTTGCTGCAGCGCAGCGGGTTGACGCCCGATTCGCTGTCCGCCATTCTGCTGACCATGGAGCTCGACGGTCACGTCGCCCGCTTGCCGGGCGGTCGGTTCCAGCGCATCCAGTAGTCTCAGGCGCCGCCATGTTCGACATTCTTGTCTATCTCTTTGAAAACTATGTCCATGTCCGGGCCTGCCCGGAAGGGGACCAGCTTGCCCGCAAGCTCTCGGCTGCCGGTTTCGAGGACGACGAGATCTCCGAGGCGATGACCTGGCTCGAGGGGCTGCGTCAGGAGCCGGAATTGCCGGTGATCTCGCCGGACAGCGACTCGGTGCGAGTCTTCGCCAGCGAGGAGCTGGGTCGGCTCGACGCAGAGTGCCGCGGCTTCCTGAGCTTCCTCGAGCACGCCGGCGTGCTTGACGCGCTGACCCGCGAGATGATCATCGAGCGGGCGATGGCACTGCCCGACCATCGCCTGACGCGATCCCGCCTGAAGGTGATCGTCCTGATGGTGCTGTGGCGGCAGGAGCAGTCGATTGACACGCTGATCCTTGACGAACTGCTGACCGAGGAAGAGGACGATCTCGATCCGACCTTCCACTAGGACACTTCGGCCCTCGCCGCAGCCCGGGGGCCACCATCGGCCATCCGACGGACGGTAGCGTTCGCCCGGCACATCGCGGCACTTCGGGCGGAGCGGGCGGTTGCCACGCCGCCCCGGCGGTCCGTATCATGCCGCGCTTCGATCACCCCTTCGGAATTCCCCCGCACTGCACGCGGGCAGGGACGCCATGAGCAAGCAACTGATCATCGCCGAGAAGCCGTCGGTCGCGCAGGACATCGCCCGCGCGCTGGGAGGCTTTACCAAGGAGAAGGACTTCTTCGAGTCCGACGACTTCGTGCTGTCGTCCGCCGTCGGCCATCTGCTCGAGCTGTCGGTGCCGGAGGAATACGAGGTCAAGCGGGGCAAGTGGTCCTTCGCCAACCTGCCGGTGATCCCACCGCGCTTTGCCCTCAACCCGATCACCAAAAGCGCCGATCGACTCAAGCTGCTCACCCGCCTTATCAAGCGCAAGGACGTCGAGGGCCTGATCAACGCCTGTGACGCGGGGCGCGAGGGCGAGCTGATCTTCAACTACGTCGTTCAGCATGCCAAGTCGGGCAAATCGGTACGGCGCCTATGGCTCCAGTCGATGACGCCCCAGGCGATCCGGGACGGGTTCAGCCATCTGCGCTCGGCCGAGGAGGTCGAGGGTCTGCGCCAGGCCGCCGTGTCGCGCGCCGAGAGCGACTGGCTGATCGGCATCAACGGCACGCGGGCGATGACCGCGTTCAACTCGAAGACCGGGGGTTTTCACCTCACCACAGTCGGTCGGGTGCAGACCCCGACGCTGGCGATCGTAATCGAGCGCGAGGAGCGCATTCGCGCCTTCCGGCCCCGCGACTACTGGGAGCTGGAGGCCAGCTTCGAGGCCGCGGCCGGCAGCTATGTCGGACGCTGGTTCGATGAAGGGTTCAAGAAGCGCGAGGACGACGAGCACGCCACGGCGAGCCGGATCTGGGACAAGGCGCGGGCGGAAGCGATCGCCGGGCGCTGTGCCGGCAAACCCGGCCAGGTCGAGGAGGAATCCAAGCCCTCGAGCCAGGCTGCCCCGCTGCTGTTCGATCTCACCTCCCTGCAGCGCGAGGCCAACGGCCGTTTCGGCTTTTCGGCGCGGAACACGCTGGCGATCGCCCAGGCGCTTTACGAGCGCCACAAGGTCCTGACCTATCCGCGTACCGATTCCCGCGCCCTGCCGGAGGACTATCTGGGCACCGTCGGCGAGGTCATGGCCGGCCTGCCCGAGCAGTTCGCCCCCTTCGCCGAAACGATCCGTAGCAACGGCTGGGTCCGTCCCAACAAGCGGATCTTCAACAACGCCAAGATTTCGGACCACTTCGCGATCATCCCCACCGGATCCGCGCCCAAGACCCTGACCGAGCCGGAACAGAAGATCTACGATCTGGTCACCCGGCGCTTTCTGGCGGTGTTCTTCCCCTCGGCCGAGTACCGCATTACGACCCGCATTACCCGGGTCGAGGGCGAAGCCTTCAAGACCGAAGGCAAGGTCCTGGTGAAGCCGGGCTGGCTCGCGGTGTATGGCAAGGCCGCCCAGAACGACGACGAGGGCGGGCCGCAGCTGGTCCCGGTCGAGGCCGGGGAGACGGTCGCGACGGACGAGGTCCTCGTCAAGGCCAACCAGACCAAGCCCCCCGCGCGCTACAACGAAGCCACGCTGCTGTCCGCGATGGAAGGCGCCGGCAAGATGGTCGATGACGAGGAACTGCGCGCCGCGATGGCCGGCCGCGGGCTCGGCACGCCGGCGACGCGGGCGCAGATCATCGAGAACCTGATCGGCGAGACCTACATGCTCCGGGAAGGCCGCGAGCTGATCCCCACCGCCAAGGCCTTCTCGCTGATCACGCTGCTGCGTGGCCTCGGGATCGAGGAACTGGCGTCGCCGGAGCTGACCGGCGAGTGGGAGTACCGGCTGGCCCAGGTGGAGCAGGGCAAGCTCTCCCGCGAGGCGTTCATGGCCCACATCCAGTCGATGACACAGGAGATCGTCGACCGGGCGAAGGCCTACGAGTCGGACACCGTGCCCGGCAATTTCGCGACCCTCACCACGCCCTGCCCCCGCTGCGGCGGCACGGTGAAGGAGAACTACAAGAAGTTCGCCTGCCAGGCCTGCGACTGGAGCACCTGGAAGATCGTAGCCGGGCGACAGTTCGAGATCGACGAGATCCAGCAACTGTTGTCCACCGGCCAGGTCGGGCCGCTGATCGGCTTCCGCAACAAGATGGGCCGACCGTTCAGCGCCGAGATCGTCCTCAACGACGAGAAGATGCCGACCTTCGATTTCGGTCAGCCGAAGGAGGACGAAAACACCGAGCCGGTGGACTTCTCCGGCCAGGAGCGCCTTGGCAAGTGCCCGAAGTGTGGCGCGAGTGTCTTCGAACACGGCACCTCGTACGTCTGCGAGAAATCCGTGGGGCCGGACAAGTCCTGCGATTTCCGCTCCGGCAAGATCATCCTTCAGCAACCGATCGAGCGCAGCCAGATGAGCCGTCTGCTCGAGACGGGCAAGACCGAGTTGCTGAAGGGCTTCGTCTCGAACAAGACGCGCCGGAAGTTCTCGGCCTTCCTGAAATGGGATCCGTCCGCCAGCAAGGTCGGCTTCGAGTTCGAACCGCGGGCGCCCAAGGCGGCCAAGGGCGGCAAGACCACGGCGGGCAAAAAGAAGGCGGCCGGCTGAGCCGATGGGCGAGCCGGCGACCCCAGCCGACGTCCTCACCGTCTGGTTTGGTGGCGAGCCGCACGCGCCGCGCCGCCAATGGTTCGCCAAGGACCCGGCCTTCGATCGCGAGATTGCGCGGCGCTTCGGCGACACCGTCGAGCTGGCCCTCGCGGGCGGACTGACCGACTGGAACGCCGGGCCGACCGAGCGGCTCGCCCGCCTCATCGTGCTCGACCAGTTCACGCGCCAGATCCATCGTGGCAGCGCCCGCGCCTTCGCCGGGGACCCGCTGGCCCGTGCAGAGGCCATCGCCCTGCTCGACGCAGGGCAGGACCGCGCCCTGACACCCCTTCAGCGCGTGTTTGTCCTGCTCCCCCTTGAGCATGCCGAAGATCTGCCGCTGCAGCAGCGGGCTGTGGCCGGTTTCGCGGCCCTGGCCGACCAGGCGCCGGATCTGGCCGGATATCGGGACTACGCGCACCGGCATCTGGCCGTGATCGAGCGCTTCGGCCGCTTTCCCCATCGCAATCGCGACCTCGGCCGGCGCAGCAGCGCGGCCGAACGGGCCTTTCTCGCACAGCCGGGGTCCGGCTTCTAGGACGTGTTTCCTCGCAGCAGCGGCGCAACCTATCAACCCGGCAAGCAAACAGGTAACGATTGCGGGCAGGTCTCCCTCCCCCTCAAGGGGGGTGAAGCGGGGAATTCGCGAAGCATGGCTTCGCGCCCGCTGAACGGACTGGCTGTGCAAAGCCAGTCCTGGGCGGCCAGGAGGGGGATGGG
>JAGRGD010000131.1 GCA_020445665.1 Rhodocyclaceae bacterium | reverse complement strand
GGGAATACCCGTGGGGCGCCGAGTGGAACCCGGCCCGCGCCAATGCGAATGAGGGCGGCATCGGCAGGACCACGGCGGTGGGCATGTATCCGCTCGGCGTGCCGACACCCTGGCCGGTGCTGGACCTCGCAGGCAATGTCTGGGAATGGTGCATGAACGAACAACGAACCCCCGCAAACATCGGATCAGACGAGGATGCGCGCCTGGTTGTGCGCGGCGGTGCGTGGCATGACGAATCGGTCTACTCTCGCACCTTCCTCCGCGGTGGAGAGGGCCCCAGTTACAGTAATTACGACACCGGCTTTCGGGTGTGTCGTGGTTCGCCGCCCATTGAAACGCTGGCCACGGCGTCGCTGGCCGCTGAAGGGCGGAAACCTGGACCGCCGCAGCGCTGACCCACCGGGCCCCGCGCAGCGGCCTAAGAACTCCTCCAGCGCGCGCACCCGGTTGCGGCCATACTTGGGTTGACTGTCTGGCCGGCCTTGGCCGTCACACCGCGCATCGCGCAAGGTGTACGCACTGAAATCGCCGCGGCCACGTGACGCGCGACAGGCAGCCCCGAGACGAGCCCATTCTCACAAGAGGCAGATCGATGTGATCGACCTTGGCGACATCGACATCCGACCCTGGCAGGCGCAGCCTCCCGCCGAACTGATGCTGGCCGACAAGATCTCGCGCTCGGCGGCGATGGCGATCAAGTATGGCCGAGCGGGCGGCGACGGCTACGACGAAATCGGCTTCCGCACCCTCGCGGCCGCCACCTGTCGCGGTGCCGGTGCGCTGCGGACCTGCCTGTCGAGTCGATTCGAGGACGATCTTCGGGGCCGACTCGCGCTGCCGCCGCCACTCCGGGAACTGGAGGCGCAGCAAGCCTGGCTTGCCCACCGCCCCCTGGCGCCGCCCATCGAGGGCGGGTTCGCCTTCGACGCGGACGACAGCTTCTTCTACCTGCATCCGGGTCCCGGGCAAACGTGGACTTACCGGCTGGAGGACATCCCGACGCTGTTCCCGGCAAACGTGGTTGCCGCCGACGCCGGCAGGCTGATTGCCCACGCAGATGCGAACCTGATCCCCGGCGCGTTCTGGCTGCCGCTCTCGCGCCTGATTGCCGATGGCCGATTCCGGCCGATGCAGCAGGTCAGGGATGCCCTGTCCGGTAGACTGGCGCAGGACGCCTGCCGCATTTTTGTATCGCATCGCTGGCTGACTGCGGCCCATCCGGATCCGTCGGGCGCCCAGGCACAGTCGCTGGCCTGGCAACTGGTCGGCGCCATCGCCGAAGCCATGGAAGTTGTGGCAAAGCGCGGCCTCGACGAGCCGCGGGCGATGTTCTTCGGACACTTCGTGGGATGCCATGGATCGGCGCTTGCCGAATCGCTGCTGGTGAACGTCGTTCGTCCCGCGATCGATCGTGCATCCCTGAGCGACGCCGTCGCCGAAGCCAGGCAGTTGCCGCCCGATCCGCTGGCCGCGGCCCCCAGGGATGCAGGCCTGCAATTGCTGGCCGGCATTCTTGAAAGAAGTCCGCTGATGCGCAGCCTGATCGACCGGATCCACCTCTGGTACGACTTCAGCTGCCTGCCGCAGGCGCCGCGCAGCAGCGAGGACGACACGCTGTTCCGGCACGGGCTCATGGCGCTCGGGGCAATCCAGTCGCAAGGCTGGACCGTGGTCATGGCCGACGACGCCGACGACTACCTGGGTCGCGCCTGGTGCGTTCTCGAGGCGGTCAGCGCGCACCGGCTGGTCGGCCAGCCGCACATCCTCGCCGGCGCCCGCGCAATGTCGCGCGATGAATCGTCGGTACGGTCTTTCGACCAGCTCGCGCACGACCGATCCCACCTCGTCTGGCGAGCCGTGCTCGACACGGTGGTGTTTGAAGTACAGGACTTCGAGCGCTGCGCGCAGCGGCTCGGGGCTGCGGTCACGGCTGCCGGGGACATGGAAGTCATCCGCCGCGCCCTGATGTTCCTGCGGGCACCGCTCGACATGCAGACCGACGAGAGCGAGATCATTACCGGCGTCCTCCCGCTGCCACTCGTCGACAGTCGGATCGTGCTGGCCGAGGGCTCGGGGATCGATGTTTCGGAACGACACATCGAACGGACGATCAGCCTCGACTGGACCGGTGCGACAGACCTTGGCCAATGGACCGGGCCGGTCATCCCGTCCTTCGTCGATTTTCAGGGCAGCGCTGACCGCAAGAAATCGGCTCATCTGGCAGTTGCCGCGAGTTGCGAGGGCGAAGCGGTACTGTTTGCGGGCTGGGTGACACGGCACCGCGCAGCGCTGGAAGACGCGCTCGGTGTCGCGCTGTCATCCATGTCCTGGTGCGCCGACGATGTCGCGCCGGTCGGGCATCTTGCCGACGGACAGCTTCGCGCCCAGCCGCTCGAGGCGGGTCTCTGGGTCGTGGTGGCGACCCGCGAGCGGCTGGCCTACGGTTCGTCCGTCAATCTGCTGAAAGCTTCGATCGCCAGGGCCGGCCAGCCACTTGTCGAAATCATGATCGACGTCGCGAGTGACAACGTCCGATGGCTGCGGACAAAGCCGCAGCCGTTCCACGGCAGCGAACCGACACTGGCCGACTGCCCCATCCCGACCCATGCCGGGGGCCTCTTCCGTGACTTTCTGGCGAGCCAGCTTCTGGCCCACGAACAACCCGAAAAACCGGTAGAAGACCCGCTCTGGCGCGCGCAGCAACTCGCCACCCACGGCCGCTTCGTCGAAAGCAGCGTGCTCGCCGACCGGCTGCTCAACGAGATCGGCGACACCGACAGCGCCGCGGCATCCGCCATGCGGGCACGACTCTGCGCAGTCGCCGCGGGCAACGCCAGCCAACTGAACGACCTTCAACGGGCCCTGGAACTGCGATGGATTGCCTGGGCCGAGCTGGACCGGCGGGGCGAGGTCTTTCTGGCGAGGAGCATGTTCGAGGAAATCGTGGAAACCGAAACGGCCTTGGCGCCCGCGGACGACCCGCAGCGCTGGATCCGCAGCCGCATCGTGAGCGCACAGCAGCTCGCGGACAGCGGCGAGTATGCCCGCAGCAACAGGATTCTCAACGCGCTGCTTGACGACATCCAGTGGACCCGACATCTGGCGATGGCCTACGTCGGCAAGGTGTGGGGATTGCTGGGCGCCAATCACCACCACCTGCAGCAAGCTGCCGAGGCGCGCCGGCTCACCACGCTGGCGCACAAGGAATGCGTGAAATTCGGTGACCCCAACGGGGCCGAAATCTACCGGCGGAACCTCGCAGTCATAGGCGGCTGATCAGCGCCTCGGCAAGCCAGCGGCAGGCGGCTCGATGGGGGAACCACGACACACCCGAAAGCCGATGTAGTTGAGACGGTAGTCGGGCGGGTAGTTGTCGCGGTAGGCGGCGCGGCAGCCCCACGGACCGTAGCCCCACGACCCGCCGCGAAGCACCCGGGACCCAGTCGCTTCAGCCTCCCAGGCGGCGCCATCCTGCGGTGCCCCCTCGTAATTGTCATGCCAAGCGTCCTGACACCATTCCAAGACATTGTCGTGCATGTCGTACAGGCCGAAGGCATTGGGCGGAAAGGAACCGACCGGCAGCGTCTTTTCGCGATACTCGCCCTTGGCCGAACCGTTGTAGGTGTAGTTCCCATCGAAATTCGCCAGCGCGGTGCTGAGACGCGCGCCGAAATGAAACGGCGTCGTGGCGCCAGCCCGGCAGGCGTATTCCCACTC
>JAGRGD010000130.1 GCA_020445665.1 Rhodocyclaceae bacterium | reverse complement strand
TTCCTCCACGAGATCCTCGAGTGGGCGGCCCGGCAGGGTTTCGCGGCGGTGCAGGCGCGGCCCCAGGCCCTGCGCGACGCCATCGCCCGGCGCTGCCAGCCCCGCGGCTGGGCCGAGTGGATCGATCCCCTGTGCGACTGGACCCAGGCCCTGCTGGCGGCGCCGCTGCCCCTCGACGACGGCCCGCCGGCGACCCTCGCCGGCCTGCCCGCGGTGCTGCCCGAGATGGAGTTCTGGATCGAGGCCCACGGCGTCGACGTGGCCGCGGTGGATGCGCTGGTGCGCGCCCACACCGCCGGCGGGGCGCCCCGGCCGGCGCTGGCGCCCCAGCGCCTGCACGGCATGCTGAAGGGCTTCATCGACCTGGTCTTCGAATGGCAGGGGCGCTACTTCGTGGCCGACTACAAGTCCAACTGGCTGGGCCCGGACGCGCTCGCCTACACCGCGCCGGCGATGCAGGACGCGATCCTCCACGCGCGCTACGACCTCCAGTACGCCCTCTACCTGCTGGCCCTGCACCGCCTGCTCAAGTCGCGCCTGCCGGACTACGACTACGACCGCCACGTGGGCGGCGCGGCCTACCTGTTCCTGCGCGGCGTCGGCGCCGACAGCCGCGGCCTGCACCGGGAGCGCCCGCCCCGCGCCCTGGTCGAGGGGCTCGACGCGCTGTTCGCCGGCCGCGCGCCGGAGGTGGCCCGATGATCCCCTGCCTGCCCCAGCTGCCGCCGTCGCCGGACCTGCCCGGCGAGATGCAGGCGCACCTCGCCGGCTGGGCCGAGCGCGGCTGGCTGCGGGAGATCGACGCCGCTCTGGCCGGCTTCCTTTGGCGCGAGGTGCCCAGCGCCGATCCGCTGCTGATCCTCGCCGCGGCGCTGGCCAGCCACCAACTCGGCCGCGGCCACGCCTGCCTCGACCTGCAGGCCGCCCTCGACGACCCGGCCTTCACCCTGTCCCTGCCCCCCGACGGCGCCGACCCGCTCGACGCGCTGCCGTCGCCGATGGCCGTGCTCGGCGACCTGGACCTGCCGCGCTGGCTGGCCGCCCTCGACTGCCCGGTGCTGGTGGATGACGGCCGCGGCGGCGCGCCGCTGGTGCGGCGCGGCAACCGCCTCTACCTGCAGCGCTACTGGCGCTGCGAGCAGGTGCTGGCCGCCGCCATCGATGCCCGCCTCGGCGACGACGTGCTGTCGGCCGAGGCGGTCCGCTCGCCCCTCGAGGCGCTGTTCCCCGCGGGCGGCGACGCCATCGACTGGCAGAAGGCCGCCTGCGCCCTGGCCGCGCGCCGCCGCTTCGCGGTCATCACCGGCGGCCCCGGCACCGGCAAGACCACCACCGTGCTGCGCCTGCTGGCGCTGCTGCAGGCGCTGGCGATCGGCGCCGAGGAAGGCGCCCGCCCGCTGCGCATCCGCCTCGCCGCCCCCACCGGCAAGGCCGCGGCGCGGCTCAACGAATCGATCGCCGCCCAGGTGGACACACTGGCCCTCGACGGCCTGCCCGACGGCGAGACGGTGCGCGCCGCGATCCCCCGCCAGGTCACGACCCTGCACCGCCTGCTCGGCAGCCGCCCGGGCAGCCGCCGCTTCCGCCACGACGCCGGGCGGCCGCTGCCGCTCGACATGCTGGTGATCGACGAGGCCTCGATGGTGGACCTGGAGCTGATGGCCGCCGCGGTGCAGGCGCTGCCGCCCCACGCCCGGCTGGTGCTGATCGGCGACAAGGACCAGCTCGCCTCGGTCGAGGCGGGCGCGGTGCTGGGCCAGCTCTGCGAGCACGCCGCCGCCGCCCGCTACACGCCCGCCACCGCCGCGTGGCTCGAGGCCGCGAGCGGCCACGCGCCCCCCGCCGCCTGCCTCGACCCGGCCGGCCGACCCATCGACCAGGCCGTGGTGATGCTGCGCCACAGCTACCGCTTCGGCGACGCGAGCGGCATCGGCCGCCTCGCCCGGGCCGTCAACGCGCCGGACGCCGACGCGGTGGAGCGACTGCTCGCCGAGGGAGGCGACGATCTTGCGTGGCTCGCGGGCGACGCCGCGGCCGGACCGCTCACCGGCGACATCGTCGCCGGCTACCGCCCCTACCTGGCGCAGGTCGCGGCGGCCGAGCCGGCCGAGGCGGGCCGCGACGCCCGGGCCGCCGCGGTGCTCGCCGCCCACGCCGGCTTCCAGGTCCTGTGCGCGCTGCGCGCCGGCCCGTGGGGCGTCGAGGGCCTCAACAGCCGCATCGCCGCGGCCCTCTCCGCCGCCGGCCTGATCCCGGCGGTGGACGGCTGGTACCCGGGTCGGCCGGTGCTCGTCACCCGCAACGACTACGGCCTGGGCCTGATGAACGGCGACATCGGCGTCTGCCTGCCCTTCGACACCGCCGACGGCCTCACCCGCCTGCGCGTGGCCTTCCCGGCCGGCGACGGCAGCGACGCCATCCGCTGGGTCCTGCCCAGCCGCCTGCAGGCCGTCGAGACCGTCTTCGCGATGACCGTGCACAAGTCCCAGGGCTCCGAGTTCGGCCGCGTCGCCCTCGTCCTGCCCGACCGCCCCAGCCCCATCCTGACCCGCGAGCTGCTCTACACCGGCATCACCCGCGCCCGCCGCGGGCTATTGCTGGCCTGTGCCGGCGGGGTCGGGGTGGTGCGGGGCGCGGTCGAGCGGCGCGTGGCGCGGACCGGGGGGCTGCTGGAGGCCGAGTGAGTGGGGGAGAGGCGTCTGGCGAACCTCTGCGGCTTGGCGAACGTGCCGGGTCGAAAGATCGGTGCAAGGACCCGAACGGTGGACACGACGTAGGGCGCAATAACCAAAGGGCATTGCGCCACAACCGCCTCCCGCCGGCGGTGTCGGGGCGCATCGGCTGGCAGCGGGAAACGCTCGAACGGTGAGGCAGAATTGAGAGGAATGCGGTGCAATGCCCTTCGGTTATTGCACCCTACGCGGGCTGATTGGGCCGAACCTCAGAGTGCCTCTGCACGAAGCCGGAGCCTATCATTTAGAAATGAATAACAGGAAAGGAAGATTCCCTGATCATCGTGGCTCTGCAGGGTGGGGCTTAGTTTAAACAAGCGGAGAGACCTGATCAGCGCCGCTGCCTTGGGGTCCTCATGAAATTGCTCGCGCTCGCGTCCGTGTGCGTACATGTTTCGCAGTCGCGCAAAAATTCGTAGATCTGCGACTTCGTCGGGTTCCAGCAATCCGAGATAGACAGCAATTTTCACCATTCGAGTGAGCGAGCTGAGCAGCCCGTTCTCACCAAACAGTTCGCTGTCTGCTTCTTCCCAAGTCTTAGCAGGGTTTTTCGTCTTGAATAGCGCAAATAGTAGTTGCGCGCACTGAAACTCAAGTTCACAGACGGAACGCAGCACCATTGCACGATGATCGAACTGCCCCATCGACTGCATGATGAAGAACCGGCGATTGGCTTCGGCTATCTCAAGGGAAACGGTATAAGGCATTTGCGTGCGGCCTAACGGCTAGCTCAGCGGGGAAATGCAAGCGCAGCGAGTATTCTGTCCGCTGAAGCTAGTTGTTTAGTCTTTCCTGTTCATTATGCGAGGACACCGTATCAGAATCTGGCTTATTTTAGTTCACGATCCCCATTTTCGCTGTTTCTGCCATCATCCCACATCCCATATAGTCCCATAATTCTTTTTGGGACTCATCGGAATATGGCTTGACGCCTTTCTTGTTTCTTTCGCAGGCGGCGGGAAGGTCGCCCCGCTCGAGTTGAACGAAGGCGCACAAGCGGTGATCAATGTTTCTGAGGGCATTGGCCAAGGCCAATCCTTGGGCCAAACCACTCGCTTGGTAGTGGCGCGCGAGCACCTCTGTAGCCTTGCATGTAATAGCCATGCGCGACCTAAACTGGAACGGCCTCACCTTCCCCGTTCAAAACGCGTAGTATCTGTATCGGCAAGTATCCTTCAATTAGTTCGTCGCCGCTCCACTCGGCGTGGCCGGGCCCGAGGCCAGATCTTAGAGGGACTGTTGTCATGAACTCAATAAATATGCTCGTGCGTCCACTCCAGTTCTTGTTCTTTTTTTGATACTCAAAGGTGCCGACATAAGCCCGAACAGCCGCGCGATCATTTGAGAAATAGTTCGACCCTTCTGCACCTCGAAGCTTTCCTGTCGTTACGATTGCGTGAAGCCCGCCCTTGTTCAGTTTGTGCACGAAAGGCCCATACTTCTTGCCGTCAGTCATGACTGTCTCCAGATTTCAGCTTCTTCCAGCAATAGCAATGCGTTTGTATTTGATGATAGCAACATGATGATGGTCACCAATAGACCAATTAAAGATGCGCATCTTGCATAGCACAAGAGGATAGTGAGTTGCGTCTTTGGCTAGTATGGAAAGGACTCCATGAGTGGCGCTTCTGGCGGGATCCAGACCTTTGCCGTTGCCCACATTAGGTGAGATCAGTGCAGCGCGTCCCTTGCTGCCGCCGGCCCCAAGTGGAAGACTGGTTGCAATCTGACAGCCGACGGCCCCTCCGGGCCGGAACGATGCCCCGCCCACGCAAGAACGCCCTGACGTCCGCCCTGTTTCGCCTCGGCCGCAGCGCCACCCGGGCGATGAGCAAGACCGCGGGCCAGGCGGGCAGGATGGCCAGCGACGCGCTTACCGCCCACGCCGACAGCGCGGCGAAGGCGACCCGGGACGCGCTGGCGGCCGTGGCCTCGCCGGCGCCGGCACCGGCGGCGCGCAAGGGCGGCGGGACGTGGCTGGAGGGGCGCTGGGGGCTCGGGCCTTTTGCGATGCGGCGCTACCGGCTCTATCTGCCGCCGGGCGTCGGCGTGCGCCGCAAGGCGCCGCTGCTGCTGTTCCTGCATGGCTGCCAGCAGGACAGTGCCAGCTTCGCGGCCAGCACCCGGGTCGGCGCCTTCGCCCGCGAGAAGGGGGTGGCGGTGCTGATGCCCGAGCAGAGCCAGGACGCCAACCCCCAGCGCTGCTGGAACTGGTTCGGGGTCGAACAGCTGGTGGCGCTGGAGGCAGCTATCCTGATGGCGATCGTCGATCATGTGGGCAATACGGCGCCGGTGCGGGCCGACCGCCTCTACGCGCTGGGCATGTCGGCGGGCGGTGCGATGGCGACGACCCTCGCCCTGCGCTACCCGGAGCGCTTCCGGGCGGTCGGCTGCCACTCCGGTGCGGTGGCGGACAGCGCCGGCAGCCTGCGGCAGGCCGGGCAGGTGTTGCGAGGGCGGCGCGAGCCGGACCCGGACGCCGTCGCCCGGCGCGTCGCCGGCCACGCGCTGCCGCCGCTGCTGCTGATCCACGGCGACCACGACCTGGTCGTGGCGCCCGCCAATGCCCAGGCGGCCGCGCAGCTGTGGACCGGCCTGTGCGACCCGGACGACCGCATTCGCCAGAGCCAGCCGACCGAAGTCACCCGCGGCGCCCGTCGAACCTGCGTGCGCACCGACTGGACCCGCAATGGCGCGCCCTATGTGCGCCAGGTCTCCGTCCGCGGCCTTGCCCATGCCTGGAGCGGCGGCGCTGCGGGGCGGGCGTACTCGGATCCGTCGGGGCCAGATGCGCTGCGTCTGGCGTGGGCGTGGTTTTCAGGGATTGGGTGAGGGGGCAGCCGCCGGTCAATCTCGGGCGGCATCGTTCGACCCGAGATCGCGAGTGCGCGGGCCTGAGCAGCGCGGTCGATGCGCGCAGATGCAGTTGGGGCGTTCCCCCTCTGTGGGCGACCCGAAGTGGCCGCCCGCCCTTCGTCAGGCGATATCCGCCTGGAGGCTGATGCGGTGGGCTGTTGCTCGCACTTCCTTCATGCGTCCGTGGCCGGGCAGCACTTTTTCGGTCACGGTGACGAGGCCCGCGCGTTCGAGCTCGTCCAGGTCGCGCTTTACCGCGCTGCGATCGCGATGCAGGCGCTCCGAGATGTCCGTGATTGAACCTGGCATCTCCCTGACGGCGCGAAACAGGGCAAGGCGAGTCACAGTAATGAGTTTCATCAGTTCAACGGGATCTTCAAAGCTGATAGTGCGCACATCCGGGAGAGGCTCCCCCCGGTCGGCTGCCCGCGCCAGTTGCCGGCCCCGCTTGAAGAAGTCCTCTTCCTTTCCGGTCTTGACGGTCAGCTTGGTCATCTGCGGTCCTTCAGGGCAGTCCAGTCTTGTTCGAAGCGCTCTTCAATGTCTTCGAAACTGACGAAATCGATCGGTTCCACCACACCGAAGTAATGGCGGTGATGCCCATCGTGGGCATTGTCGTACCCCACGACGCGCCCATTGTCGGCTGTGCAAAGGCTGTGATTGATGTAAGCCAGGTTGTAGCGGGTGACCTGTCCTGTCCTCTCATCCACCCACACTTCCCGGCGCAGTTTCCCGTTTCCGCGGCGGTCGGAGATCTTGTGGATTTCATCGACGACCTTAAGTGCAGCCATGACCAATCATATCATGGCTGAAATGCCGAGGCGGCTGACAGGTGGCGGCTTGGGTCATCCTCGGTCTCCCCGGCTGAGTCAGGGCCTCAGCAAAGGAAGTGGCGGCCGCCATGGCAAATGAATAGAAAGGCGCGGCCGCTCACGGCTGGTGGCTCAGTGCCGATGGCGGTGGTGGATGTCCGGGTAGTGGGGGTGCTTGTGGGTGAGCGGGGCGTGGCGATGGGCGTGGGAGTGGGGCTCCGAACCATCCCACGGGAAGTTGTGGGGATGCTGGTGGTGCGCGTCGTGGCGGTGGGGGTGGCGGTGGGTGATGGCGTCGTGGGTGTGGCGGTGGTCGTGCCGTTCGCCCAGGTGGAGCCAGACGCCGACGGCCATCAGCAGGCCGGCCGCCCACAGCGCAGGCGGAGCAGCCTCGCCGAGCCACAGGAGCGAGAGCAGGGCGCCGATGAACGGGGCCGTCGAGAAGTAGGCACCGGTGCGGGCGGTGCCCAGTTCGCGCAGGGCCAGCACGAACAGGACGAGGCTGACGCCGTAGCCGGCGAGGCCCACGCCCATCGCCGCTGCCAGCGCCCCGGGGGCGGGCACGGCGGCGCCGAGGGCGAGGGCCAGCAGGCCGTTGACGCCGCCGGCCACGAGGCCCTTGGTGCCCGCGATGAAGAGGGCGTCGCTGGCCGAGACCTTGCGGGTCAGGTTGTTGTCGATGGCCCAGCAGAGGGCGGCGGCAGCGACCAGCGCACTGCCCGCGCCGTGACCGGCCGGCGCGTCGCCTTCGGGCCAGGCCAGGACGAGGCCGCCGGCGACGATCGCCAGCATGCCGGCAATGACCCGGTGGCCGGCGTTCTCGCGGAACACCCGCCAGGCGATCAGGGCGGTCAGGACGGCTTCGAGATTCAGCAGCAGCGACGCGGCGGCCCCGCTGGTGCGGCTCAGGCCGAACATCAGCGCCACCGGGCCGAGCACACCGCCGAACAGGATCGCGCCGGCCAGCCAGCGCCCTTCGCCCGCTGCCAGCCCGGGCGCGGTCCAGCCCCGGTCGCGCAGCAGCCGGGCCAGCAGCAGCCCGAGGCCGCTGCCCAGGTACAGCAAGGCCGCCAGCATCAGCGGCGGGACCTGGCCGAGCAGGCTTTTGGCGAGCGGGGTGCTGGCGCCGAACAGGGCGGCGGCCAGCAGGGCGACGAGGGCGCTTCGCGGCATCGGAACGGGGCCTCCGCGTGGGCGGGCCGGCACGGGGCGACCGGCCGGGTCCGGGGACCAGCGATTCTAGCGCCCCGGTGCTGACGGATGCCCGCGGTGCCGCCGGGCGCTACTGCGCCGCGATCCCCGTCGGATCGGTCAGCGCCGGCGGCAGGAAGAGGTCTCGGCGCTCGCGGGCAGTGGCGAGGATGAAGCGCTCGAGGCCACGGATGCGTGCCAGCCGGCGCAGCTCGAGGGGGATCAGGAGCCAGTAGGCGCGGATGAAGCTGACCCGCTCGGTCAGCACCGGCACCAGCCTCGGGTCGTGGTCGCCCATGTAGTTGGGCAGCACGCCGAAGCCGCCGCCGTGGGCGATGAACTCGTACTGGGCCTGCACCGTGGCGCTCTGCAGGCGGTTGCGCAGGCCGGGGCGGATGCGCCGGTTGAAGCTCAGCTGCTCGGTGTAGAGGATGTCGGTGATGTAGTCGGCGAAGGTGTGGCGGGTGATGGCGTCGAAGTCGTCCGGGGCGATGCCGTGCCGGTGCAGGAAGTCAGCCGAGGCGAAGAGCTGCAGCCGGTAGTCGGTGATCTTCTCGCAGTGGATGTCCCGGTTGTCGCTGGGCTCGAGGCTGATCGCCAGGTCCACCTCCCGTTTCTTCAGGTTGTGGGTCAGCGGGATCGACAGCAGCTCGATGCGCAGCTCCTGGTGGGCATCGAGAAAGCGCGCCAGGTTGCCGGCCAGGAAGGCATTGCCGAACCCGTCGGGCGTCCCGATGCGCACGCTGCCCGACAGGGAGTGGGGTGGGCTGCTGCTGCGTTCGCGGGCGAGGCCGGTGACGTCCTCGACCTGCTGGGCGAGGGGCAGCAGGTCCTCGCCGGCGGGAGTCAGGTGGTAGCCCTGCTCGTCGCGCACGAACAGCTTCACGGCCAGGGCCTGTTCGAGGGCGTCGATGCGTCGGCCGACGGTGGCGTGGTTCACGGCAAGGCGCCGCGCTGCGCCCAGAAGTCGGCCGGTGCGGGCCACTTCGAGGAAATAGCGCAGGTCGTTCCAGTTCAGGCGGTCCCGGGGCATTGTGCAATTCTGAACAAGAAAATCCAAAATTTATCATTGAGCGCGCAATCCCGCACAAGCTAGCCTCTATCCGGCCGGAATGCGCGCAATTGGTGTTGACCCCGTTAGGGTTCCCCCCGGTTGGCGAAGCATTGCTGGCAATGCAAAGTTCAGGTCCCGGAAACGAAGACCGTCGGAAGGCGGCTCGGGGTCTGGAGAGGAGACACGCGATTCAGGTACGGCGCCGCCGGCAGTCGGGCGGAGGCGTCGTCGTGGCATCGCTCCCCTCCCAGGCCCCCGAGTCGCCGCGTCACGCGGTGTTCGCTGGCCATCAAGAGGAGGAGATAACCCATGATTCGTCGCAAGTCCCAGGTACCGTTTGCCCGCCTGGCCACCGTTGCAGCAACGGTCGCCGTCACGACGCTCGCCGCCGCCCCCCAGGCCGCGCATGCCGAGAAGCTGCGCTGGAAGATGCCGGTCGCCTTCGCGACCAAGCTCCCGGGCCTCGGTTCGCCCGCTGCCTGGGTTGCCGACCAGCTCACGACCGCCTCCGACGGTTCGATGCAGGTCAAGGTCTTCGAGCCGAAGAAGCTCGTGCCGCCGTTCGAGATCCTGCAGGCCGTCTCCGACGGCAAGGTCAGCGCCGGCTACACCTGGATCGGCTACGACCAGGGCAAGGTGCCGGCGGTGCCGCTGTTCGCTGCCGTACCCTTCGGCCTGAAGCCGTGGGCCTTCGCCGGCTGGTACATGTACGGCGGCGGGCACGACATGCTGCAGGAGGTCTACAAGAACAAGGGCTTCAAC
Source organism: Rhodocyclaceae bacterium (assembly GCA_020445665.1). Classification (GTDB taxonomy): domain Bacteria; phylum Pseudomonadota; class Gammaproteobacteria; order Burkholderiales; family Rhodocyclaceae; genus Cognatazoarcus. Next base: position 4,950 of record JAGRGD010000130.1, on the reverse strand, counting down.
GTCCACGCCCAGTTCTGCGGCATCATCGGCCCCGAGACGGCCGGCTGGTACAAGAGCCCGATCACCAGCCTGAAGGACTACGACGGCATGAAGATCCGCTTCGCCGGCCTCGGCGGCAAGGTGCTGCAGAAGCTGGGCGCCTCGGTCACGATGATGCCGGGTGGCGAGCTCTTCCAGGCCCTCGAAAAGGGCACCATCGACGCCACCGAGTTCTCGATGCCGGCCATCGACCAGATCCTCGGCTTCAACAAGCTCGTCAAGAACAACCTCTTCCCCGGCTGGCACCAGCCCTTCACCGCCCAGTACATGCTGATCAACGGCGACGACTGGAAGAAGGCCACCAAGGCCCAGAAGGCCCTGGTCGAGAGCGTGTGCACCGCCGCCGTGATCCGCGGCCTGGCCGAGGGCGAGTACAAGAACGGCGCCGTGCTGGCCAAGCTCGAGAAGGAAGGCGTCAACATCGGCACGATCCCGATGGACATCCTGAAGGAACTGCGCAACGTCACCAACGAAGTGCTCGCCGAGGAGTCCGCCAACGACGCCGACTTCAAGCGCGTGCTCGAGTCGCAGCAGGCCTTCCAGGCCGACTACAACGTCTGGGACGCCCGGGCCTACCTGCCTGCGGAACTGATGAAGTAAGCAGCAGCTCGTCCTGAAGCAAGACGGCGTGCGCGGATAGCGATTGCGGAGAGAAGTCCATGAGTACTGAAAATCTGGTCCATACCGACCATCGCCCCGACCTGGGGGAGGTGGAGCATGAACTGGCTCACCACACGACGCTGCCGCGCACGACCTTCTCGAATGCCATCGAGGGGGCGCTCAATGCCCTCGGCAACCTGTGTTCCTGGCTGTGGGTCGTGACCGTGGCGGTGATCATGTGGTCGGTGATCGCGCGCTATGGCTTCAACACCGGCTCGGTGATGCTGGAGGAGATCCAGTGGCACCTGGCGGGCGCGGCCTGGCTGATCGGCCTTTCCTACGCGCTGGTCCATGACGACCACGTGCGCGTCGACATCATCCACGAGCGTTTCTCGAACCGGACGCGGGCGTGGATCGAATTTCTCGGCATCGTCTTCCTGCTGATGCCCTTCCTGGTGATCACCTTCACCGAGCTCTGGCCCTACGCGATGAGCTCGTTCGAGCAGGCCGAGCGTTCGCCGGCCCCCAACGGCTTGCCCGCCCGCTGGATCATGAAGGCGATCCTCGCGCTGTCCGTCGGGCTCCTGGCGGTGGCCGCCCTGGGCCGGCTGGCCCGCACCACTTCGCGACTCTTCGGCTGGCCCGAGGGTCACGGCGAATCGAACTGACCGGCTCCGCACCAGAGGCTCCCATGGAGATTTCCACCCTTTTCGTCATCGGCATGTTCGCCACCTTCGGCGTGCTGCTCTTCACCGGCTTCCCGGTTGCCTGGGTACTGGCCGGCACCGCCGTGCTGTGGACCTTCATCGGCATCGTCGCGGTCGAGCAGTTTGGCGCCGACCTGTGGTTCGACTGGGGCAGCTCGATCGGCCTGGTGCCCGAGCGCCTGTGGGCCCTGGTGCAGAGCGAGACCCTCGTCGCGCTGCCGATGTTTATCTTCATGGGCATCATGCTCGACCAGTCAGGCGTCGCCGAGCGGCTGATGCAGAACATGGTCAAGCTCTTCGGTGGCGTGCGCGGCGGCTACGCTGTGACGGTGGTCGTGATCGGCGTGATCCTCGCCGCCACCACCGGCATCATCGGCGCCTCGGTGGTGCTGCTGGGCATGCTGTCGCTGCCGATCATGATGAAGAGCGGCTATTCGAAGGAGCTGGCGGTGGGTACCGCCTGCGCCTCGGGCACCCTGGGTATCCTGATCCCGCCCTCGATCATGCTGGTGCTGATGGCCGACCGCCTGGCGACGCCGGAGGCCTCGGTGGGCGACCTCTTCATGGGTGCCTTCTTCCCGGGCACGATCCTCGGCGCCCTCTACGTGACCTACGTGCTGGCGCTGGCCTATTTCCGCCCCAACGCGGCGCCGGTCGATCCCGACCGCGAGCCGGTCACCTGGGGGGTGGTCTGGGCGGTGCTGAAGTCCGTGGCTCCGACGGCCGGCCTGATCCTCGCGGTGCTGGGCTCGATCTTCGCCGGCATCGCGACCCCGACCGAGGCCTCGGGTGTCGGCGCCGCCGGCGCGATGGGGCTGGCCGCCGCCAACAAGCGCCTGAACCTCAAGGTGCTGCGCGACTCGCTGCGCTCGACCACCACTACCGCGTCCTTGAACTTCGCGATTTTCTTCGGCGCCACGGCCTTCTCGGTGGTGCTGCGCGGCCTCGGCGGCGACGAGGTGATCGAGGGCATGCTCACCGGGCTGCCCTTCGGTCCGGACGGCATCCTGCTGGTGATCCTGCTGGTGGTCTTCCTGCTGGGCTTTTTCCTGGACTGGATCGAGATCACCCTGATCATCCTGCCGCTGGTGGCGCCGGTGGTGCAGTCCCTGGGCTTCGACCTGGTCTGGTTCACGATCCTGTTCGCGGTCTGCCTGCAGACCTCGTTCCTGACACCGCCGGTGGGCTTCGCCCTGTTCTACATCAAGGGCGTGTGTCCGCCGGACATCAAGATCACCCACATCTACCGCGGCGTGATGCCCTTCATTGCCTTGCAGCTGTTCGGGCTGGCGATGTTCTACAAGTTTCCGCAGATCATCACCTGGCTGCCGTCGGTGGCCTACGGCGACTGATCAGTGGCCGGAGCGGGCGGCAGGGAGCCGCCCGCTCCGGTGCGCCTCAATCCTCGAAGCGCTGCGCGAGCAGGTAGCCGTAGCCGATCTGCAGGCTCTCCATCAGCTCGGCCATGGCGCTCATCTGCCCCTGGACGATGGCGCCGAGGCCGGCCACCAGGTCGTATTCCTGGTCCATCAGTTTCGACATCGTGTTGGCCTGGCGTACGCCGGCGGCGCTGGCGGCCAGCTCGCCCATCTTGGCCAGCGACTCGGTCTGGACCGTCGCCATGCGGTTCAGGGCGGCCTGCTGGAGCTGGATGATCTCGGCCAGCAGGCTCAGGTCGGGCTGCGGCGAGAACATCGACATCGCCAGGCGCGATTGCATCTCGAGCTGGCGCCGCGCCATCCGGCCGAGCACGTCGTGGTAGGCGCTGGCGTGCTGCATCGGCAGCAAGGCCGGGTGGGGCAGGTCGGCGACGCTGCCGGCCTCGGCAAGGCGAATGCCGGCCTCGCGCAACTGGCGCGTCGAGGTTTCGGCAAGGTCCATCAGGGCCTGATACATGGTCGGTGTCCTTGGGTCAGTGCTCGCCCAGCCGCTCGAGCATCCGGTGGATGGCGCGGATCTGGATGGCGTTCTTGGAGTAGTAGTCCGGGTTCGACGGATCTTCCGCGGTATAGCCCCACCAGTCCCAGCAACCGTCCGGGTTCTGCGTGGTCGGGCTATCGGTGCCGCGGGCCTGGGGGTAGAGGATCACCAGGTTGTTGGCGTCGGCCACCTCGTTGTAGCCGGTCGTCGTGTAGTAGCGGTTGCCGTAGGGCACCGAATTCTCCAGGTCCGGGCGGCCATTGACGAAGTTCACGTAGTCGTAGCCCTGCTTGCAGCCGTGCAGCGCGATGTGAACGCGGCATGGCGCGCCGTCTTCCACCGCCTTCGGCACATAGGCGTAGCCGAAGTCGCTCATGCTGGCGCGCGGGTCGTCATCGAAGAACTCGGTCTGGTCGAAGCGGACGATGCGGCCGGAGAGCCGTTCGACCGGCGGCTTGAGGGGGCCGAGCAGGTGCTCGAGAATGCGCCGCGACTGCATGAATCCGCCGTTGTTGAGGTAGGGCGGGCGGTTGGCGTCGAGGGGGTTGTCTTCCGGGTTGTCGGTGATGATCGAGTGGCCGGCGGGCAGGCCGTCCTCGAACTGGATCGCCGCGTCCGGTACGCCGAGCTGGCGGTAGAACGCCCGCGTGGTCCGCACGACACTCGAATCGACCACCTTGTCGGCGCTGCCGGTGAACACGTAGAGCTTCTGGTCGCGCAGGTGCTCGACCGGGTCGATGAGCCCTTTTGCCGCGGTCTCACGGGCCATCCGGGCAAGCTTCTCGGGATCCGGCGCCGCCTGGGGGATCAGCGGGTTCATGCACACATAGAGTGCATTGAGGGTCCAGGCATCTTCCGCGATGGCCGCCGCTGCGCGAAACGACTCGGCGCAGCGGAAGGGGCCGCCGGCGATGATGCCCGCGCCGACGAAGGTGGACGAATGGGCCAGGTGGAGCTGCACGGTCATGAACGCGCCCGACGAGAGGCCGGATACCGAACTGTGGCTCAGGTCGGCCCCGAAGCCCGTCAGCGGCAGGGTGGGGGACGCGGTTCCGTCGGGCATGGGGGCTTCCTCCTGGGGGGCGGTCGCGGCATGCGACCTGCATCGGTACGCTACACCAAAGTTGTGACAGTGCGAAACGGTTTTTGCTGCAATGCATGATCTGCGCCGGGCCAGAGAGTGGCCGATCGATCGTTCTGTTTTAGGGGTTTGCAGAGCGACGCGCCGCTCGGCCAGCGAGAGGTTGCTGCGTTGCAATAGCCTTGTGCAAAATGTGGGTTTGGTCGTCATGGGGAGTGGTTCGTGAGCAGTGGGCAGAGCGGACCTGTCCAGCGGGTCGGCTGGTTCGGGCGTGTGCTGGGGCGTGTTCGGAGCGTGCTGCTCGGCGCACGGCCCGAGGATGAGGACACGACGGCGACGGCCGTCGCGCCAGCGACGCCGACACCCTGCCCGGATGGGCCGCTGATGTCCGCGGTTGCGCCCGCGGAACCATCGAGTGGCGCGACCGGGACGCGCAGCAAGGCGCAAGAGGGTGATGCCGCCGAACCGGGACATCGCGTCCCTCCCCGCCCCGAGGACACTGCTGCTCAGCCAGAGCCAGAGCCAGAGCCAGAGCCAGAGCCAGAGCCAGAGCCAGAGCCAGAGCCAGAGCCAGAGCCAGAGCCAGAGCCAGAGCCAGAGCCA
>JAGRGD010000129.1 GCA_020445665.1 Rhodocyclaceae bacterium | reverse complement strand
CGCCCAGGCTCTCGACCTCGTCGGTCTCGCCGTCGCCAAGGAAAGCCCACACCTTGCGCTGCTCGGCCTTCTGGGCGTCGATCAGGCCACGGCTGGCGAGGTACTTCATGAAGCGGGCGGAATAGATCGCGCACAGCGGGCCGAGGCCCATCGACACGGTCGGGAACTGCCAGAAGTCCGGCATCAGCCACGGGTGCGGGTAGGACGAGATGCCCTGGCCGTCCACTTCCTGGCGGAAGTTGTCCATCTGGTCGTCTGTCAGGCGGCCGAGCATGTAGGCGCGGGAATAGACGCCGGGCACCGAGTGGCCCTGGAAGTAGATCAGGTCGCCGCCGGTCTCGTGCTGCTGGGCCTTCCAGAAATGCGAAAAGCCCACGTCGTAGAGCGCGGCCGAGGAGGCGAAGGAGGCGATGTGGCCGCCGACGTTGGTGTGCTTGTTGGCGCGCACCACCATCGCCATGGCGTTCCAGCGGATGAAGGAGTGGAGCTTGATCTCCATGTCGGCGTCGCCGGGGTACTTCGGCTGCTGCGACACGGGGATGGTGTTGATGTACTGGGTGGTGGCCGAGTAGGGGATGTCGATGCCTTCCTCGCGGCCTTCCTCGATCAGTTTCTCGATCAGGAAATGCGCCCGTTCCGGGCCTTCGTTGGCGATCACGCCCTCCAGCGCTTCAAGCCATTCCTGTGTCTCCTGCGCGTCCGTGTCCGTCGCTGCATGGACGTTCTGGCTGCTGCTCATGCTCTCTCTCCTCTGCGGATGGATTTTTGCTGCGTTGTCGTGTTGCACCCGGCCACGGCCCACGGGCCACCTGGCATGGGTGAACAATAAGCAAGAATCTCACATTCTGCAATGTAAAAATGCATTCCGTAATGTGAAATACGGTCAGTGAGGCGGTGGCGGGCGTGGCGTGCTGGTGTCGTCAGGCATGGGCCCTCCATAGCCGTTCGCTGCCACCCGCCCGGACCGGCCGAATTTCCGACCGGGGGGTGACAGCGCCGCATCGCGCGCGCACCAGGGGGCTGGCACGTACGGACGCGTGGTGTCGCGGCGCTCTGGCGGCGCCTGGCGTGAAAAAGACGGCCGGGGGCGAGGGAGGGAGGGAGAGTGTCCCCCGGCCGTACAGGGAAACGGGAACGCGGGCCCTGTCACTGACGCGCCGCTCTCTGGCGGTCTTCGTCATAGGCAAACACCACGCGACCCTGACGCACGTGGCCGACGAAGGGGATGTGATCCCCCTTGATGGCTTCGTGGTCGCCATGGGTGAAGGGGAGGTAGTAAGCCATCACCACCCCTTCGACCTTCCGGTGCAGGTTCTCGAGGGCCTCGCGGATGGCGTGACCCTCGGTGTTGCCGGCCTGGCGGATGGCCGCGGCCAGCAAAAGAAGTGAATCATACCCTTGTGCGGCGGCAGGCGGCACGGGAATGCGCTCCAGGCCGGTGACCTCGCGGTAGCGGGCGAGGAAACGCCGGATGCGGTCCGAGACCGGCTCGGCGATGAATGTCTGCGGCATGCGGGCCCCCTCGGCGTTGGGACCCGCGTTATCGACGAAATTGGACATGGACAGGGTCCAGCTGCCCACCATTCGCACGTCCCAGCCGAGCGTCACGCGCCCGTTGGCGATATGCGCCAGTTCGGGTCCGATGCCGTAGGTAAGCAGCACCTCGGCGCCTGCCGCCCGCGCCCGCCGCAGCTGCGGCGTCATGTCCACGTCGCCGATGTTGAAGCGCTCGACCACCACCGGCTTGAGGTCACGCCGCGCCAGGGCCTGCTGCAGGTCGTCGCGGCCGAGCTGGCCGTAGTTGGTGGTGTCGTGAAAGATGGCCACGCGGCGGTGGCCGCTGCGGTCCACCGCCTCCTGGACGATCATTTCCGCCTGCAGGGTGTCGTTGGCGGATACCCGGAAGACGTAGTTGTCGGGGTACTGGGGCGGCACGAACTGCTTGGTGACCAGCGAACCGGTGGCCACCGAGGTGATGATCGGGATGCGGGCCTGCTGGTAGAAGCGCTGGCTCGCCAGCGCGACGCCGGTGTTGACGATGCCCACGGCCGCCACCACCCGTTCATTCCGGATCAGATCCTGGGCGATCTGGGCGCCCAGTTCGTTGCGTGCCTCGTCGTCCCGCTCCACCAGCTCGATCGGCCGCCCGAGCACGCCGCCCTCGGCATTGATCTCGCTGGCGGCAATGCGGATGCCGTTCAGCATCGACACGCCCATGGGGCTGGAGCCGCCGGTGAATGGGCCCGATACGCCGATGCGGATCGGTTCTTCCGCCCATGCCGGCACGCAAAACCACAGCGAAAGCAGCAGCACGAATGCTCGCTTCACGAATGTCTCCCTCCGGGTTCCGGGGCGGGACCGCCCCTGACGCCTTCTGTCTTTGCTCGACACCCTAATGGCGGGGCGTGTCGGCTTGTATCGGGTGAAACCCGCACCGGGTGTCCGACGCCCATGACATCCGGGAGTGTGGTCGGCCAGTAGGGAAAGACCCGATGTCGGCGCGGGCCGTCACCGGCCCAGAATGGGTCCTGCACTTCTTCCCGGATGGATGCCTGCCCGATGACACCGCGCGGCGAATCCGGCCACCGGGTCCCCCTCGGCTGGCACTGGACGCTCCCCTATCTGGCCGTGGGCCTGTTCTCCCTCGCCATGCTCGTGCTGGTGTGGTTCCTCCAAGTGCGCGAGGGCGAGGTCGAGCGCAATGCCCTCGCCCGCGACGTGCAGTGGGCCGAGCAGACCATGCGCCTGCACATGGGCGGCACCGAGGAGTTCCTCGGCAAGCTGGCCCGGGATCTGGCCGCCGGCACCCTCGATGCCGACACCTTTCAGGTCTCGGCCACCCAGCACATCGCCAACAACCCGGAGCTGGTGAACATCGTCTGGGTCGGCGCAGACGAGCTGGTGCGCTGGACCGCACCGTTCGATACCACCGACTGGCTGGTGGGCGACCCCCTCAGCTCGATGCAGGCGACCGCCTTCTACCGGGCCCGCGAGCTGGGCCGGCCGATCTACGGCGCCGCCTGGGTCAACAGCCACGACACGGCGGTGCTGGAGCTGCATGTGCCGGCCTTCCGGGGCGGCACCTACCTCGGGGCGATGGTCGGGGTGTATTCGATCGACCGGATGGCGCGTCACCTGATCCCCAGCTGGTTCGGCGAGAAGTATCGGATCAGTTTCGCCACCCCCGAGGGTGTCGAGCTCGCCGCCAACTCCGGTGGCAAGCCCCTCGACGAGAGCCTGAGCTACGCCGTGCCCCTCGATCCGCCCGGCAACGGGCTGACCATGCGCGTCACGGCCTTCCGTGGCGCACGCGAGCTGCCCCAGGCCCTGCCGGCCGCGCTGATCATCGGCCTGTCCGCGATCGTGCTGTGGAGCCTGTGGTCGCTGCGGGCCCACATCCAGCGGCGGGTGCGGGTCGAGAAGGAGCGCGACCGGCTCTTCAACCTGTCCCTCGACATGCTCTGCATCATGAGCACCGAAGGCGTCTTCCGACGCTGCAACCCGGCCTTCGAGGTGGTGCTGGGCTATTCGCCGGAACAGATGCCCGAGCGGGCCCTGCTCGACTTCGTGCACAGCGGCGACATCGTCGGCACGGTCGAGAAGCTGCGGCGCCTCTCGGCGGGCGAGCAGGTGGCCTTCGAGTGCCGCTGCCGCTGCGCCGACGGCCGCTACAAGTGGCTGATCTGGAATGTGAACCCGGTCCGCGAGGAGCGCCTGCTGTTCGCCGTGGCGCACGACATCACCGGCCGCAAGGCGGCCGAGGACGCGCTGCTGGCCGAGTACGCCTTCCGCAAGTCGATGGAGGAGTCGCTGGTCACCGGCATGCGCGCCATCGACATGTCGGGCCGCATCACCTACGTGAACCCCGCCTTCTGCCGCATGGTCGGCTGGAGCGCCGAGGAACTGGTGGGGCAGGTGCCGCCCTTCCCCTACTGGCCCGCCGAGGAGATGGAAACCTGGTTTCGCAATCTGGAGCTGACCCTCTCCGGCAAGGCCCCCACCTCCGGCTTCGAGCTGCGCATCCAGCGCAAGGACGGCGAGCGCATCGACGTGCGGGTCTATATCTCGCCGCTGATCGACAGCCAGGGCGTGCAGTCGGGCTGGATGGCCTCGGTGAACGACATCACCGACCCGAAACGCGTGCGCGCTGCGCTGGAGTCGGCCCAGGAGCGCTTCGAGGCGGTGCTCGATGGCCTCGACGCGGTGGTGTTCGTGGCCGACGCGGCCAGCGACGAGATTCTCTACGCCAATCACGCCTTCAAGACGATCTACGGCTTCGACGCGGTCGGGCGCAGCGCCCAGGCCAGTCGCGCGGTGCAGCCCGAGCGGGGCGACTACCCCCTCGATCCGCGCAATCTCGGCCCGGACGATGTCCCCCGCGAGCTGTTCGACGGCGAGCTGCCCCACCCCCTGTCGGGCCGCTGGTACCACGTCCGCGAGCGGGCCACCCGCTGGGTGGACGGGCGCGTCGTGCGCATGGCCATCGCCACCGACATCACCGATCGCAAGAAGGTCGCCGAAGCGGAACGCCAGCAGAAGGAGCGCCTGCACCGCACCTCGCGCCTGATCACGATGGGCGAGATGGCCTCGACCCTGGCCCACGAGCTGAACCAGCCCCTGGGGGCGATCTCCAACTACGCCAACGGCTGCGTCAAACGAATGCAGTCCGGCGAGTACCGCGAGGAGGAGTTGCTGGCGGCGATGCAGAAGGCCAGCTTCCAGGCCGAGCGGGCCGGCAAGATCATCCGCCGCGTGCGCGAGTTCGTGAGGAAGAGCGAGCCCCGCCGTTCCGCTGTTTCCCTCGAGGAGATCATCGACGACGCCATCAGCTTTGCCGAGATCGACGCCCGCCGGGCCGGCGTGCAGGTGGCGGCCGAGGTCGAGCCGGGGCTGTCGCCGGTCTCGGCCGACCGGATCATGATCGAACAGGTGGTGCTGAACCTGGTGCGCAACGGCATCGACGCGATGAGCGCCGCCGAGTGCCAGGGCATGGTGCTGCGCGTGCGCGCCCGCTCGGTGGACGAGCGTCACGCCGAGGTGGCCGTCATCGACCGGGGCAGCGGCATCGGCGCCGAGGAGCGCGAGCGCCTGTTTACCCCCTTCTTCACCACCAAGCCCGACGGCATGGGCATGGGCCTGAACATCTGCCGCTCGATCATCGAGTTCCACGAGGGGCGCCTGTGGGAGGAGCCCAACCCGGAAGGCGGTACCATCTTCCGCTTCACGCTGCCCAAGGAGGAAGAGAGTGAGTCCGTTGCCCAGCGCGCCTGATCAGATCGTGTACATCGTCGACGACGACGAGGCCCTTCGCGACTCTCTCGCCTGGCTGCTCGACTCGGCCGGCTACGCCACCGAGAGCTTCGATTCCGCCGAGGCCTTTCTCGAGACCTACTCCGAGTCGATGGCCGGCTGCCTGCTCCTCGACGTGCGCATGCCCGGCATGAGCGGGCTCGAACTCTACGAGCGCTTGCGCGAGCTGCACGCCACGCTGCCGGTGGTCTTCATTACCGGCCACGGCGACGTGCCGATGGCCGTCGCGGCGCTCAAGCGCGGCGCGGCCGACTTCATCGAGAAGCCCTTCAACGACGAGGCCATGCTGCGCCTCGTCGAGCAGTGCCTGACCAACGAGCGCGAGCACCGCAGCCGCCGCCGCCAGGACGCCGAGGTGGCGCGCCGCCTCGACCAGCTCACCCAGCGCGAGCGCGAGGTGCTCGAGCTGATCATCGTCGGCAAGCTCAACAAGCAGATTGCCGACACGCTGGGCATCAGCATCAAGACCGTCGAGGTCCACCGCGCCCGGGTGATGGAGAAGATGGGCGTGGCGTCCCTCGCCGAACTGGTCCAGAACGTGGTGACGCGGGAGCCCGGCGGCGTGCGCTGAATCACCCGGCAGGCCGCCAGAAAGCCCGAAAGCTCTGATAAAATTCCGGGTTTTGCTCGATGAGGCCAGTCCCATGACGGCTCGAATTCTCGATGGCAACGCCCTCTCGGCGCAGGTGCGCGGCGAGCTCGCCGAACAGGCGGCGGCGCTGACGCAGCGCGGCGTGCAGCCCTGCCTGGCCGTGATCCTGGTCGGAGACAACCCGGCCTCGGCCGTTTACGTGCGCAACAAGGTGGCGGCCTGCGAGAAGGCCGGCATCCGCTCGCTGAAGTTCGACTACCCCCAGGATGCCGAGCCGGCGGAAGTGCTGGCAAAGATCGCCGAGCTCAATGCCGATGCCGGCGTCCACGGCATTCTGGTTCAGCTGCCGCTGCCGCCCCGGTTCGACGAGAAGGCCGTGCTCGAGGCCATCGCCGTCGGCAAGGACGTGGATGGCTTCCACGCCGAGAACGTCGGTCGCCTGTCCCAGGGCCAGCCGGCCTTCTTCCCGTGCACCCCGCACGGTGTGATGAAGATCCTCGAGTACGGCGACATCCCGGTGACCGGTGCCGACGCGGTCGTGATCGGCCGCTCCAACATCGTCGGCAAGCCGATGGCGATGCTCCTGACCCAGGCCGGCGCCACCGTCACGGTGTGCCACTCCAGGACCCGCGATCTGGCATCGCATACGCGCCGCGCCGACATCCTGGTGGTGGCCATCGGCCGGGCGCTGGAAGTGACCGCCGACATGATCAAGCCGGGCGCCACCGTGATCGACGTGGGCATGAACCGCTTCCCGGCCGGCCATCCGAAGGAAGGCAAGCTGTGCGGCGACGTGGAGTTCGAGGGTGCCAGCCAGGTCGCCGGGGCGATCACCCCGGTACCCGGCGGCGTCGGCCCGATGACCATCACCATGCTGCTCGCCAACACGGTCGAATCGGCCCGCCGCGCGGCCGACGCAGGAGGACGCTGACATGAGCGCGCAAGCCGTCATCGGCATCATCATGGGTTCCAACTCCGACTGGCCCACCATGAAGGCCGCAGCCGCGATCCTCGAGGATTTCGGCGTGCCCTTCGAGGCCCGCGTGGTCTCCGCCCACCGCACCCCCGACCTGATGTTCGACTATGCCGAACAGGCCCGCGACCGGGGCCTCAAGGCCATCATCGCCGGCGCCGGTGGCGCCGCCCACCTGCCGGGCATGGTGGCCGCCAAGACCACGCTGCCCGTGCTCGGCGTGCCGGTCCAGTCCCGCGCCCTGTCGGGCAAGGACTCGCTGCTCTCGATCGTGCAGATGCCCAAGGGCGTGCCGGTGGCGACCTTCGCGATCGGCGAGGCCGGCGCGGCCAACGCGGCGCTCTTCGCCGTCTCGCTGCTGGCCAACGAGGATGCGGCGCTGGCCGCCAAGCTGGCGGACTTCCGCGCCCGCCAGACCGAGGCCGTGCTGAACATGACCCTGGACTGAGCCCGACGATGATCCTGCCTCCCGCGACCCTCGGCATGCTCGGAGGCGGCCAGCTCGGCCGCTTCTTCGTTTCGGCCGCCCACGAGATGGGCTACGCCGTGTGGGTCCTCGACCCGGACCCCAACAGCCCGGCCGGCCGCCTCGCCGACGAGCACCTGGTGGCGGCCTACGACGACTATGTCGCGCTGGACCGCATGGCCGCCGGCTGCGCGGCGGTGACCACCGAGTTCGAGAACGTGCCGGCCGAGACGCTGGAGTATCTGGCCAAGTTCATCCCCGTGCGGCCGTCGGCGAAGGCCGTGGCGATCTGCCAGAACCGGATCGCCGAGAAGACCTTCCTGCGCGACCACGGCATTCCCCACGGCCCCTTCGCCGTGATCCGCGGCGACGACGACATCGCCGCCGCCGACGAGGCGCTCTTCCCGGCGGTCCTCAAGGTGGCCCGCTTCGGCTACGACGGCAAGGGCCAGGCCCGCGTCGCGAGCCGCGAAGAAGCGCTGCATGCCTTCCATGGCTTCAACGGCGAGCCCTGCGTGCTGGAAAAGATGCTCAGCCTCGACTGCGAGGTGTCGGTGGTGCTGGCACGCGACGCGGCCGGGCAGATCCGCGCCTTCGCGCCGGGCGAGAACCGCCACCGCAAGGGCATCCTCGATGTCACCATCGCGCCGGCCCGGGTCGACGCGGCCCTGAGCCGCCAGGCCGGCGAGGTGGCCGAGCGCATCGCCGTCGAGCTGGGCTACGTCGGCACGCTCGGGGTCGAGTTCTTCGTCAGCGGCGGCGCGCTGTTCGTCAACGAGATGGCGCCGCGGCCCCACAACAGCGGCCACCACACCATCGACGCCTGCGTCACCAGCCAGTACGAGCAGCAGGTGCGGGCGCTGACCGAGTTGCCGCTCGGCGAGCCGCGCATGCACAGCCCGGCCGTGATGGTGAACCTGCTCGGCGAGCTGTGGTTCGAGGGCGGCGACCACCACACCCACCAGCGCGAGCCGGACTGGTCGGTGCTGCATCGCGAGCCCGGCACCCGCCTGCACCTGTACGGCAAGCACCACGCCCGCCAGGGCCGCAAGATGGGGCACTTCACGGTGATCGGCGAATCCATCGACGCGGTGCTCGAGATCGCCCTGCGCGCCCGCGCCGCCGTCGGCATCGTCGATGACGATCACTGAGGCCAGCGCCGAGGCCATCGCCCGCGCCAGCGACCTGCTACGGGCCGGCCGGCTCGTCGGCCTGCCCACCGAGACCGTCTATGGCCTCGGTGCCGACGCCGCCAACGAGGCGGCGGTGGCCGAGATCTTCCGCGCCAAGGGCCGCCCGGCCGATCACCCGCTGATCGTGCACATCGGCGACGCCGAGGCTCTCACGACCTGGGCCGCCCGCGTTCCGAAGGACGCCATCGCGCTGGCTCGCGCGTTCTGGCCCGGCCCGCTGACGATGATCCTCGAGAAGGCCGATGACGTCTCCGACCTCGTCACCGGTGGCCAGCCCACGGTCGGCCTGCGCATGCCCGACCACCCGGTCGCGCTGGCCCTGCTGCGCCGCTTCGGCGGCGGCATCGCCGCCCCCTCGGCCAACCGCTTCGGCCGCATCAGCCCGACCACCGCCGCCCATGTCGAATCGGAGCTCGGTGAGGCGGTGGCGATGGTGCTCGACGGCGGCGACTGCCTTGTCGGCATCGAATCCACCATCCTCGACCTCAGCGGATCGACACCGGTCATCCTGCGCCCGGGTGCGATCGACGCCGACGCCATCGCCGCCGTCATCGGTCGCCGCCCGCTGCACCGCGAAGAGCTCGCCGCCGAAGTCGATACGCCGCGCGTCTCCGGCGCCTTGCCGGCCCACTACGCGCCGACCACCGCCATGCGCCTGCTCGACCACGCCGCATTGATGGCCGCCGTCGCCGAGGCCCCTGGCTGCCGCACCGCGGTGCTCTCCCGCGAGCCGATGGCCGACGGCTTCGACGGCATCTGGAAGCGCGCCCCCCACAGCGCCGACGCCTACGCCCGCGCCCTCTACGCCGACCTTCGCGCCCTCGACGCCGCCGGCTGCGAGCGCATCCTGGTCGAGACGCCATCGCCCGACCCCGCCTGGCGCGCCATCCGCGACCGCCTAGAGCGCGCCGCCCGCGGCGCCGCCGACCACGACGAGACCTGAGGCCCGCGGGGCTTTCCTCGCCGTCGACCGGGCGCTATAATTCGCGCCCTCGGGGCCGATAGCTCAGCTGGGAGAGCGCTGCGTTCGCAATGCAGAGGTCGGGAGTTCGATCCTCCTTCGGTCCACCACCAACACTTCCGGAGTGATCCGGGCATGTGCCGTTAAGCATAAAGTGGCCAATTGGCCGCTTTATGCTTGATTTCACGAATGGCCACATTATGTTTTACCGGGTGCTACGTTGTAAGCTAGAAGGTTAAGCGTAGTGCGGGGCGAAAGCCCGGGTGAGATTCGCGGAAAGCTGGACGCAAAAAAGCCGGGACCCATTGGGTCCCGGTTTTCGTTTGGGGGACGCTATCGGTTACTGCTGCCGGCTGTCGACCACGGTGCGGATGTGACGAAAGACGTGCGCGACTGACTTGGCCTCCGTGCCAGTCTGATTCCAGATTTCTCGAGCACTCATGCCTTCGGCACCCGCTGCGAGTCGTTCGTCGAGAATTTCCCCAATCTGAGTCTGGAGCTTGAGTTCGCGCTCCTGTCTGACGGAGGAGCCATGGCGACGGTGACGGTCAGCAATGGCGCGCGCCTCGTCGTTGGCGCGAAGGTATAGATGTTTGCGTCCGACCCCCACTCTTGCCGCGGCCTCATTGATGGAAACCGGCGACGGGAGTTGCAGCATCGCCCGCAGTTCAAGCTTGATGGCTGTTGCTGCGCGTTGAAAATTGAGCAGTTTTCGGGGGTGATGTGCGCCGAAAATTGACCAGGGTGATTCACTCGCCTGCTCGTTTCTTGAGCGGGTCTATCGAGGATGATCACCATGAACATGCTGG
>JAGRGD010000014.1 GCA_020445665.1 Rhodocyclaceae bacterium | reverse complement strand
GATCAGCACCACCGAGTTCACCTGCACCCCCTTCAGGTAGTGGGCCGGCCCCTGGGCCGGCACCTGGCGGCGCCCGACGCGGGCCATCGGGTTCATCACCACGTCGGCCTTGATCCGGCCGGCAGTGGCGGTCAGCTGCACCGCGATCTTGCAGGTGTGGGTACCATGCGCGTTGAGGGTGGCGAGCTCCGCCTGGCCCTCGGTCGAGTGGAGCGCGTCCTCGGCCGCCAGCACCAGGTCCTTGCGGCTGGCGAAGGTGGAGTCCTGCTTGACGTGGCGGCGGTCGAAGGGGTCGTCCCGCTGCTCGGTGTGCTGGCTGATGGCGTGGCCCTTGTGGGCGCGGTCGGCGGGCGCCGTGGGGCGCAGGCGGCGCTCGCTGAGGTACAGCATCTGGTGGATCTCTTCGCGGGTGTAGCGTCGGTCGTAGCCCATGGCCGGTCTCCCTCTCGTTGGCGGCCCGACGGCATTGCGGCGGGCCCGGATGTCATGCTGCGGGAGATTGTAGGCCGCCGCGCGGCCCGGCGGGAGACCTGCCCGGGGGCCACCGCGATCAGGTCGGATGCCAGGCGATGGCGGGCTCGCCCGGCACCGCGGCGAGGTTGGCGGGAATCGTGACGAAGGCGACGGTGGCAACCACCAGCAGCAGGCCGACGACAACGGCCATCATCTGGCGGGCAAAGCGGGTTTGGCGGAATTTCATGACGTCCTCCTTGGCAGGGTGTGATGCCATCGTCACCCCCTCGGATTAAGCGGTGCTGAATGTCCGGCGACCGACCGACGCGCATTTTGTTGCGAAATGTGGGCGAGTCCATCCAGGCGAAGCCGGTTTATCCCACCAGGTGCGTCGCCTAAGCTGTCGGCTCCGATGGCTTGCCCATCGCCCCACCAGGAGACCCCCATGCTCGTCGACGGCCAATGGACCGAGGACTGGCAGCCCGTCCAGCAAAGCGACGACGACGGCCGCTTCATCCGACAGCGCAGCAGCTTCCGCGAGCGCATCCGCGCCGACAGCACCGCCGGCTTCGCGCCCGAGGCCGGCCGCTACCTGCTCTACGTGGCCTACATCTGCCCCTGGGCCTGCCGCACCCTGATCGCGCTGCGCCTGAAGGGCCTCGACGGCGTCATCGCCACCTGCGTGGTGGATCCGCGCCTGTCCGACCAGGGCTGGCGGTTCAGTGGCGAGATGGGCAGCGACCTGGACCGGACCAACGGCGCCAGCCACATGCACCAGCTCTACACCCGCGCCGACCCCCACTTCACAGGCCGCGCCACCGTGCCGGTGCTGTGGGACACCCGCCAGGGCACGATCGTGAACAACGAATCGGCCGACATCCTGCGCATCCTCGACCGGGACTTCGCCGGCCTCGCCGACGACACGGTCCAGCTGCGCCCCGAGGCCCTCGAGGATGAGATCGAGGCCTGGAACCAGCGCCTCTATGCCGACTTCAACAACGGCGTCTATCAGGCCGGCTTCGCCTCCAGCCAGGCGGCCTACGACGAAGCCGAGGGCAAGGTCTTCGCGACCCTCGACGATCTGGAAGCACGCCTCGGCGGCGCCGACTGGCTGGTCGGCGATCAGCTCACCGAGACCGACATCCGCGCCTTCGTCACGCTGGTGCGCTTCGACCTGGCCTACCACGGCCTCTTCAAGTGCAACCGCCACCCGCTCTCCCACTACCCGCGGGTGATCGCCTACTTGGAGCGCCTGCTGGCGATCCCGGCCTTCGCCGCGAGCGTGCGGCCGGACCACATCAAGGCCGGCTACTACTCGATCGCCGCACTGAACCCGTCGGGCATCGTGCCCACCGGGCCGGAGCTGGACTACCTCGCCGCACTGGCCTGAGGCGGGCCTGCCCGTGCCGCTACAGCGTGGCGAGCCGCAGCAGGGCGTCGGGGAACAGCGCCCCGAGCACGATGACCGCCGGCGAGAAGGCGATGAAGCCCGCCAGCACCCGGCGCAGGAAGGGATGCATGGCGGCCGACTCGAGGAAGCGGCGCGCCACCAGAGAGCCCTTCGCCCACAGGATCGCCGCCACCAGCACCTGCACCGCCGCGCCCGGTTCGAGCCATTCGCCGAGGGCGGCGCTGGCGCCGGTGAGCGCCATCAGGGCGAGCCAGGCCAGGCTCAGGGTGCGGGAGGTCGTCGCGAGGCGTTGCACAGGCCCGGTCATGGCTACACCAGCACGTAGAAGAACGGGAAGATCGTCAGCCAGATGATGTCGGTGGCGTGCCAGTAGCTCGCCAGCGCCTCGAGGCCGTCGTGCTCTGCCGCCGTGTAGCCGCCGGTGAGGTGACGCAGCGCCACCCACAGCATGCCGAGGATGCCCCAGCCGGCATGCACCATGTGGTTGATCGTCAGGTAGTAGTAGGTGGCCGCGAAGATGCCGCCACCGCTGTCGATGCCGTGGGCCAGGTTCCAGTGGATCTCGAGCAGCTTGGTCAGCGGGTAGCCCAGGGCGACCAGCAGCGCCGCCAGCAGCCAGCCGCGCGACGCCCGCAGCGCCCCGGCCCGCACGCTGGCCACCGAGCGCGCGAGGCAGTAGCTGCTCGTGACCATGACCGCGGTGATCGCCAGCCCGAAGCCGCTGCCGAGCCGCTCGGCCCCCTCCCGGAAGGCCTCCGGATAGTGGGCGCGGGCCACGAAATAGACCACGAACAGCACCAGGAACTCGACGAACTCGCAGCAGATGCCGACCCAGATACCCTTGTTGCCGGGCACGCGGCCGGGCGCGGCGGGGGCCGCCGAGGGCGACCAGTTGAGAGCGGCTGGAGACATCGGCGCGTTCCGCAGGGGCGATGCGCCATTGTCGGCCGCGGGGAAGGCTCCGGCCACGCGAAGTGGCCGCTTTCTTGAGCCAGGTCAGTTCAGGCCCGGCGGGCAGCCCGCGGCATGGCTGTCAGCGTGCGCCGGCCGGCGGCTCGGGATCGAGCACGTGGACGTAGCCAAAGGCGCCGACCGACACCGTCCGCTCGCCGACCTTGGTATAGGACGCGACGCCGACCGAGTAGTACTCCGAGAAGAAGGCCGTCACCCGCCCCAGGCGCAGCAGCGAGGCCAGCTCGCTGCGGGAGGACAGGGCCTGGCTGATGGTCTCGCGGTGGGTTTCCGGCGAGGGGTTGGTCGCCAGGGCCAGGATGGCGAGCAGGGCGAGGGCGGCGATGGTCTGGAGCAGGGTGCGGATCATGGCGAAGGGGGCCGGCAGGGAGGGGAAGGCAGCCCGTCCACCGGGCAGGCAATCGGAACCGCCGCGATGATCCCACAGCCACCGCCACCCCGCCACGCCGCAAGGCGCTCACGATGTTGCGAGCCCACGCGACGCCGGCCCGGCGCCGCGACTCAGCGGCGTTCGCTGGCCGCCTGTCGCAGCCAGTCGATGGCGTCGCAGTCCGTCCACACCGGCAGATACTCGGCCCGGTAGACCCAGGCCTGGTCGGCCCCCCCGTGGCGTATCACGCCCGGGGTCAGGTCCGGCTGCCGCGGGCGCTTGGCGAGGAGGGTCCGCAGCACCTTGGGCAGGTGCTTGGCGGCGGCGGCCAGCGCGTCCCGCGCGTCGTCATGCCGGCCGAGCAGAAAGAGCGCCAGCACGCGGCCATAGAGGATGCCCGGCAGACAGTCGCCCGGATAGCGGTCGCACACGTCCAGCGCCTCGGCGGCCTGACCGGCCGCGCAGCAGGCATGGACCAGGCGCTCCCGGTGTCCGGTGTTGTCGTTGGGGTTGAGGGTCAGCACCAGCCATCTGAGCAGGGGCAGCTCGTCGGCGGTGCCGGACACCGCATCGATGTGGGCCATCAGGAGCCGCAGGGCCGGACGGTTCTGATGCCAGCCCCATTCCAGAAGGCGCCCAAATTCCTGCTTGCCCGTGAGCACCCGGCGCAGGACGGCCACCGCATGGGTGAGCAGCACGTCCTCCAGGTCGTAGGGGGCATCGTCCTCCAGGTCGAGCGCCTGCAACTCGGTAATCGCCTCCAGCACCGCCTCGAGGATATCGAAGCTCTGCCAGGCCAGCGGGGTGTCCGCCAGCCAGCTCAGCCACTCGGTGTCCTCCCAGATCTCGTCGGGATCGTCCCAGGCGACGGTGGCCCACTCGGCCTCGACCGCCTTCAGGGCCGGCTTCGGCTCGAGGGGGCCGAGCGCGTCGCCGCTCGGCTTGAGGCGATACTGACTGGCGGGTGCCGGCAGCTCGTCGATGAGCGCCTGCAGGGCAGCCACCGCGCCCGGCGCGATCTCGACCTCGTACCCGTCGTCGAATGCCTCCTCGAACGCCCCGTCGGACGCATCCATCAGGCGGTCGAGCGCGGCGGGGTCTTCCGCCACCGCATCCATCAGATCGGTGATCGCCTCGCCTTCGAGGCCCGCGCGCCTGAGCTTGTGGGCCCAGAAGGCGGCCCGCTCCTGGACCTCGTCGAGACGGTTCTCGTTGGCGAGCATGACGATTTCGAGGTGGGCGAGTGCCGGGTTGTCCGGGGCCAGCCGCATCGCTTTCTCGAAGGCCTTCCATGCCGACTTGCGGTCACCGCGGTCGGCCAGCACGGTGGCCTGCCGCTGCCACGCGGCGCCCTGCAGGTGCGTGTCGGGGGTGTCCAGCAAACGTTCGACGAGCGCCTGCCTGTCCGCCTCCCGGCCGGCGTCCATATAGAAGTTGCAGAGGGTATCGAAGGCCCACTCATGGTGGCGCCCAAGGTGCTGGCCCGGCGCCAGCAGGCCCTCGAGGAGCAGGGTGGCAACCTCGACCCGCCCCTCCTCCTGCCACTGGTTGGCGACGTGGGCCACCTCCTCCGGGTCCAGTTGCCCGAACGGGATGGCCGCGTAGCGGGACACCGGCACCGTCTCCAGCACATAACCGAGCACCGACAAGCCCTCCGCCGGGAACGGCACCGGCCCATCCCCGCCGCAGCAGTCCCGGGTCCTGGCGCCGGAGCCGCAGGGGCACGGCGCATTGCGCTCCAGCCTGGGCGGGCTCGAACGCTGCCAGCCATCGTCGGGGCGCGCGGTGCGCTGCCAGACCTCGCGGAAGATCGCAAACGCGAGCGGCCGCTCGGTGTCTTCCGGGAGCCGCTCGAGAAAGCGCGCGCACTGCTCGCGGATCTCGTCGAGGTAGGACGCGAACGCGAGCGTGAAGTCGGGCTGGGCGAGGCTCTCCTGCACGGCGATGCGCAGGAGGGTGTCGAGATCGTGTGGCGATTCTTCGGACCGGGCGTCAGTCATGCGGGGCGTATCGGCGAGTCACGGGTAGCTGGCAGTCTACCTCCTCGTCATCGGCAGCGGCACCGGTTCTCGGCGGACATGGGTCGGCCAACGCGTGCAAGCGCCCGCGCAGCGATCCGCGCCAGCCCGACGCGCGCCTTCGAATGCGTATGCCATAATTTGCCAACAACACGCAGGCGCACTTGCGCCCTGCCGACGATTGAACCTGGCCAAGAGGCATGAAACACAATGGACGAGACGACAGATGCACCGATGAGCGGAGCCTTTCCCCTTGCGGGCGGGTTGGGGTCGGTGGTGCGGATTCCAGTGCCTGGCAGCGGTAATCTGGCAGTCGAATTGACCGCGAAAGGCTGGACGCCTGCGGGTGGCAGTTCCTCGACGCTGTTTATCCAGGATCCGACCGGTCAGCGCCACCTCCGGCTTGACTACGGCTTCAACAAGCGGACCAATTCCGTGAACTACCACTGGAATCAGCAGAAAATGAATCCCTCTGCACCCGGCGCCCAGTTCCCGGTCACAAACCACCAGCCCGCTGGAAAGGGTGGTGAATGGCTCTACAAGGGAGCCAAGGCCTATCGTGCCGCGGGCAGGCTGATGATCGTTACCGGCGTCGCGCTTGATGTGGTGTCCATCGTTGTTGCAACGCGGCCATTGCACCAGGCGGTGAAGGTGGTGAGCGGCTGGGGCGGTGCGTGGCTTGGCTGCAAGCTGATCGGTGCCGGCGGCGCCGTCGCCGGCACTGCGATCGAGCCCGGCCTCGGAACGGCGATAGGCGCCGGCGTAGGGTGCTTTGCCGGCGGTCTGGGAGGCTATTTCGGCGCATCATGGGCCGCGGGACACCTGTATGACTGGGTCGAGGGAACCTACTTTTCGCCCCTGCCTGAAGTGGCCCTGCCGGCTCAATGAGCGCGACGGCAGAACTTCTCGTCTGCGCGGATCTGCGCGACACACGCTACGGCGGCTACCCTGACCTGTCGGGCGACGTGTCTGTTCTGTTGGTCGGCTGGATGGCCGCTGCCGACGCGGCCGATACGGGTCCGCTCCCATCTTGCGTGCGCGACGCGCTGGTCCGGGCCAGCCTGGCCCATTGGTGCCTGGCCCTCCTGGGCGAACCCGCGGACGCCAGAACACCCGCGCCTGGCCTGTCGGGGCGGCTTCGTGCGCCTCTGGCCTGGCGCGTTGTCAACCAGGCTGACGCGGCCGCGCCCCTCTTCGAGCAGCCGTCTCATCCATGGTCGCTGCAGGGGCAATGCGGACTGCTGTTCCGGGACCCGCCCGTATTCGGTGATGCGAGGCTATGGCGCCTCGCCCACCGTCGGTCAGCCCTCGACGCATCGCTGCTGGCGCGCCTTGGCATTGAGGGGCTTCTGCTGCCGGGCACCGATGGCGAGTTCGTTGAGGCGCTCTTCGGCAGCGGCGACACCCGAGCGCAGTGGCTTGCCGCCCTTCACGCGTCGGCAACGACGCTGGGCCTTCCAGTGCGCGAGGTCAACGCCGACACCTTCCGGCAGACGAACTGGTTCGGCGACCGGTAATCCTGCCACGGCGAAGCCAATCCTGCGGCCTCCGCGAAGCCGTCAGGAATGGTTGGGCCGAGTTCCTGCTGCAGTCCAATCCGATTCGATGCGGCCGAGCAGTCCGGCATGGGCGCGACATCGCCACGGCCGCGCGCTGATCGCCCAGGCTCCGCCCCTTACCGCGATTGGGGTATCGTCCGGGTCTCGATCCGCCCCTTCGCGAGGCCAGCCCTGTCCGCCCAGAACCGCGATCCGCTCCACGGCATCACCCTCGAACGCCTGCTGACCGAACTGGTCGAGCAGTGCGGCTGGGAGACCCTCGGGCGGGAGGTCAACATCCGCTGCTTCACCCACGAGCCCAGCATCCCGTCCAGCCTCAAGTTCCTGCGCCGCACCCCGTGGGCGCGGGAGAAGGTGGAGTCCTACTATCTGTTCGTCCAGCGCCGCAACGCGCGCCAGGGGAAGTCCACGCCATGACCTACGAAGAACACCTCGACGAAGTCACCACGCTGATCACCGAGAAGTACAACGTGGCCGACCAGGTGGCCATCGACATGGTCATGCGCGCCCAGGCCAAGGGCTACTTCAGCGGGCACGACGACACCCCGTCGATCTGCACCCTCGACCGCGCCCATGAAGACGCCCGTTACGTCTTCAAGACCTACGGACCGGCGAAGAAGCCGCGCTGAGAGCGGCACACCGACGACACGGGAGGACAGCATGCAAACACGATCACTCGGCCGCAACGGCCTGGAGGTGTCGGCCATCGGCCTGGGCTGCATGGGCATGAGCCACGCCTACTTCCCGCTGCCCGACCGCGGCGAGATGATCGCCCTGCTGCGCGCCGCCGCGGACCGGGGCGTGACCCTCTTCGATACCGCCGAGGTCTACGGCCCCTACACCAATGAGGATCTCCTCGGCGAAGCCCTGGCCCCGGTGCGCGAACAGGTGGTGATCGCCACCAAGTTCGGCTTCGACGTGGACGCCTTCCCCGCCGTGGATAGCCGACCAGAACGCATCCGCGCCGTCTGCGACGCCTCGCTGAGGCGCCTGCGCACCGACGTGATCGACCTCTTCTACCAGCACCGCCCCGACCCGAAGGTGCCCATCGAGGACGTGGCCGGCACCGTGAAGGACCTGATCGCCGAGGGCAAGGTCCGCCACTTCGGCCTCTCCGAAGCCCCGCCCGACACGATCCGCCGCGCCCACGCCGTGCAGCCGGTGGCCGCGCTGCAGAGCGAATACTCCCTGTGGACCCGGGACGTGGAAGGCGAGGTGCTCGACACCCTGGAGCAGCTGGGCATCGGCCTCGTACCGTTCAGCCCGCTCGGCCGCGGCTACCTCACCGGCCACATGGACGCCTCGACGAAACTGGCCGCCAACGACTTCCGCAACACGCTGCCGCGCTTCACCGCCGAAGCCCGCGCCGCCAACACCACCCTGGTGGACCTGCTGCAAGCCACCGCCACCCGCAAGGGCACCACCCCCGCCCAGATCGCGCTGGCCTGGCTGCTCGCCCAGCGGCCTTGGATCGTGCCGATTCCGGGGACCACGAAGCTCGGGCGGCTGGAGGAGAACCTGGCCGCGACCGAGGTGGTACTGGATGCGGAGGAACTGGCCGGCATCCGCGCCGCCGCGGAGCAGATTCAGGTGGTGGGGGGGCGGTATTCGGAGGCGTTTCAGAAGACGGTGGGGCGTTCGGAAGACTAGGCCCACCGGTCAGTTGAGCCCGGTTGCCAGCTTGCAGTGGGCACCGCACAGGTCTCCTGGCCAGCCCACGCCCGCCAAACGTCCACGAAGAATGAGCGTCCATGGTGCATGGACAGCGTCCTCGGATGGACAAGCTCGAGACCTGGCTTCTGGCTGCATCTATCGGTCTTTGCGCCCTCTGGTGCTATGCGCATGCAACTTTGCTAGACCAGACCAAGCGCACTCGCACGACCGCCCATACGCGCCGCCTCACCGGGTACGGAGTTCTGCGAGCAGCGCGAGACACGATTCGGCCTCGACCCGCAAGCGGCTCGGCTCCGGGTAGTCGCGCTGTTTCTCGCGCGCACTCCCGAGCGCCGCGATCATGCCCAGCAGCGCCTGGGCCTCGGCCAGCTGTGCCCTTCCGGCCTCGCCAAGCACCTCCCCGGCGTCCGAGCCCGCTCCCTTCAGGGCACGGCTCAGCGGGCCGAGACAGTAGGTCAGCGGCATGTGGCTCGCGTCGCAGTCGGCACGCGTCTTCTCGAACTCCTTGCGCAGCCAGTCCAGCGCGTCGTCGAGAGACGGGGGGTCTTCGCCCCGCTCGCGCGAGAGATAGAAGCTGATCCGGTCGAAATCCCACTTGCTGTTCGTGGCTTCGTCGTCGCAGCACCTCGCGAACCGCCAGGCGCCACTCGAGCCGTTCGCTTGCCGTGCGAGCCAGCCTTCGAAGCGATGGATCATGGCCTTTTTCTCCGCGAAGCTCTCCAGTTCCTGAAAGCGCAGGGCCTCCTCCAGGACCGGGATCTGGGCCGGGTCGCCGAGTCGGCACGCCAGCGCCTTGACCCGCTGGCGTCGCTTCTCGCAGGCCGCGAGCAGACCCGCCGGGACCTCGCGACGGCCATCGTCCTGAAGCTCGAAGCTCAACGGCACGAGCAGCAGCTCGAGCGCCATCGCGTAGGCGTCGACCGCCTCTTCCAGTTGCCGCAGCAGCTCCCCGACGTACGGCCGGAACTGGGGCGACACCGCCTCGACCGTCGCCTTGAGCGTGCGGTAGGTGTCGTGGGCCCCCAGCAATCGCGTCAGCCACGCCTGGTTAACGCACTCGTCGAGCGGTTCCCCCCTGCGTCAGACTAGTTGTCGCCTCGATAGAATCCGAACAACTGGGGCGATAGCGGAAGGACGAAGTGGCCAGGTACGGACAAGCATTCAAGGACAAGGCGGTAGCAAGGTTGTTGCCTCCG
>JAGRGD010000128.1 GCA_020445665.1 Rhodocyclaceae bacterium | reverse complement strand
TGCTGGGCCCGTTGACCGCGTTACGCCTCCTTGCCTGGGGGCCACCCAGGCCGCGTCGGCGCGCCTTGTCCTCGAACCCAGCAGACCACAGCGCGACCGCCATACAAATGTCCACAGACCCTAGCCGGCGCTTTGGCCTCGGGCGGCAGTTTCGATGTAGTCGAGCAGATCGTCGAGTCCGTCGGATTTGTCGAAGAAGGCATCCGCACCGAGGGCTTTGCAGCGCTGGCGCACCGCACGATTGGCATAGGTCGAGAACACCACCGCCCGCGGCCGGCCCGAAGGCTCCGGCGAACGCATCAGGTGTTCGAGCACGCCGAAACCCGAGCCCTCGTTGAGCTCGAGATCGACGATCGCGAGATCCACCGGCTGGCACCTGAGCTGTTCTATGGCAAGCGACTCCCCGTCGGCATCGCCCGCGACCTCGACACCGTCGATCTCCTCGATCATCTCCTCCAGCATGCCCCGGAGCAGCGCCGAATCTTCCACGAGCATCACGCGCAACATGGCGGTTTCGGTTGGGTTCGGCATAGCATTTCCACGTTCAATCCATGATCAGTCCGTTCCGCAGCGCGTAGGCCGCCAGTTCCGCATTGCTGGCCACCTCGAGCTTCTCCAGCAGGCGGCTCCGGTAGGTGCTGATGGTCTTGACGCTGAGGTGGAGGACATTGGCGATGGCGGACACACTCTCGCCCTTGGCGAGCCGCAGGAAGACCTGCATCTCCCGTTCGGAGAGGTTCTCGTGCGGAGCGCCAGCGCCGCCGCCGAGCATCTCCTCGGCCAGGAGCTGCGCGGTGCGCTGCGATACGTAGCGGCGCCCCTGCCTGACCGTGTTCACCGCGGCAATCAGGTCGTCCCGCTCACAGTCCTTGCACAGGTAACCGTCGGCGCCATTGCGGATCATCGACAGGGCGTAGCGCTCCTCCGGGAAGCCGCTCAGGACGAGCACCTTGAGGTCCTCGTAGCGCTGGCGCACGGCTCTCAGCACGTCGACACCGCTCTTGCCCGGCAGCGACAGGTCGAGCAACAGCACGTCGCACGGGTCCGACCGTAGGCGGTCGAGCGCCTCTTCGCCGGACGAGGCTTCGAAGGCGATTTCGAAACCGATCTCCTCACCCAGCATTTCCCGGAAACCGGCCCGGACGATCTGATGATCGTCGACGATGGCAATCTTCAGCATGCTGCACTCCGTCGTCCCTCTGAGGACCATTCTAGCCCGGAAGCCACGCCCGGCGAGTCGCGGCGGCGGCGTTCGGTCGGGCGCCTGCAAGCGCACCCGCGCGCTCCCGCCATGCGCGGACCAAAGCCCCCCGGCGCGACCGCAAGGCGCGGCGAGGGGCGGTTCAGGTTGCGAGTCATCATCCCTTGCTGCGGGACATGTTGACCAGGAAGCTGACGATGGCCATCACCAGGAAGACCACGAACAGGATCTTGGCGATGCCGGCAGCGCCGGCCGCGATGCCCCCGAACCCGAACAGCGCGGCGATCAGGGCGATGACGAAAAACACTAGAGCATAGTGAAGCATGTCGTTCTCCTTGGCCCGCGTGGCGCGAAGGGTCGGCCACGCGGACAAGATTCATCGGGTCAGTGCTGCGAGCGCTCCCAGCGCTCGAGCTGGGCCTCGGCCTCGTCCTTGGTGACGCCGTAGCGTTCCTGGATCTTGCCGGCAAGCCGTTCGCGGCGGCCCTCGATGCGGTCGAGGTCGTCGTCGGTGAGACGGCCCCACTGCTCCTTGACCGTGCCCTTCAGCTGCTTCCAGTTACCTTCGATGATGTCGCGGTTCATGGCGGATCTCCTTGCTGGGTTTGTCGGCTCGGGAAGTCGGTGATGTGTTCCGCCTTCCGATGACTCCACTCTACGGAGCCGCCCGGACCGCCATCATCGGCCCGCACCGAAAGGTGTGTCGGACAGGGCCTACACGGACCAGCCACCTGGCGCTTGCCCGGGGTCAAGGAAATGCCGCCGCCAGCCGGATACCGTGACCCACGATGACCCGCGACCCCGACTCCATGCCGACCCCGCGTGACAACCCCAGCGCCGTCCCCGGATACCGCCTGGCCGTCGCCTGCGAGGCGCTCTACCTCATCAACCTGATGATCGCCCCCGGCCTGGCTTTCCTGGTCCTGGTTGTCCTCTGGTTCCGCCACCAGCGCTCGGCGCCCCCGCTGGCCCGCTGCCACCTGGCCCAGACCCTCTCCGCCAGCCTCTGGGCGGGCGCGCTGCTGGTGGCCGCCAACGGGCTGATCGTCGCCATCGGCGGCTACGACGCGCCCGGCACCTGGGTGGTCGTGGTGCTCTACTTCACGGCCTGCCACTCGACCCTGATCTTCTTTGGTGCCGTCGGCCTGTCCCGCGCCATGGCGGGCGAGACCTGGCGCTTCCCTCTGGTGGGGAGGCCCTGCGATGAACGCTGATCCGCAGCGCACCGACACCGCCAAGCGTGGGGCCGTGCGCCAGGATCTCCGCCATCTGGCGCAGGTCGCGTTCTTCGTCCTGTTCGTCGCCGCGCCGGTGTTCGACCTCCTCCGCTACGACCTGGTCGCGGGCCACGCCTGGTTTCTGGGCATGGAATGGCACGTCGGCTTCGACGACTACTCGGCGGGCCGCATCGGGCTCGGTGAAATCACCGGCAATGTCCTGCTGCGCATCTTCGTGCCAATCCTCGGAGTCGGCGCCGCGCTGCTGCTGGTGGCCTGGCGCTGGGGGCGCCTGTACTGCGGCTGGCTGTGCCCGCACTTCTCGGTGGTCGAGACCATCAACCGGCTGATGCTGCGGGCGCTGGGCAAGCCCAGCCTGTGGGACGACCGGCGCCTGCCACCGCGGGAGCCGGACGGCACGCCGATCCGCTTCGACCGCCGCTGGTGGCTCGTCACCGTGCCGCTGGCGGTCGCCTTCGCCTTCGTCTGGGCCGTCGTGCTGCTCACCTACCTGCTGCCGCCCTTCGAGGTGTACGCCAACCTGCTGGCCGGCAGCCCGACCCGCAACCAGGCGATCTTCATCACTGCCGGCACCGTCGTCCTGAGCCTCGAGTTCCTCTTCGCGCGCCACCTCTTCTGCCGCTTCGCCTGCGCGGTCGGCCTGTTCCAGAGCCTGGC
Organism: Rhodocyclaceae bacterium; assembly: GCA_020445665.1. Taxonomy (GTDB): domain Bacteria; phylum Pseudomonadota; class Gammaproteobacteria; order Burkholderiales; family Rhodocyclaceae; genus Cognatazoarcus. The sequence goes on along the minus strand of JAGRGD010000128.1, from coordinate 31,757 downwards.
GTGGATGGGCAACCGCAGCGCGATGGTGGTCGGCTTCGCGCGCGAACGAGGCGCCGACTGCGGCGACTGCTACGCGGCCTGCAACCACGTCTGCCCGATGCGCCTGAAGCCCCGCACCGTGAAGCAGCTGATGTTCACCTGCACCCAGTGCGCTCAGTGCGTGTCGGCCTGCGAAACCACCCAGCGTGACAACCCCAGCGGGCCCCTGCTCCAGTGGGTCGGCCAGGAAGCGGCTCGCCAGAACGAAGCGGTGATGTCGGCCCGTCGGCCGGGCTGGCAGGAGGACGCCGCATGGAACTGAACGATTTCGCGATCGCCCGGGCGGTCCACGTGCTGGCCGTGCTGCTGTGGATCGGCGGGGTCGCCTTCGTGACCACCACCTTGCTGCCCGCCTGCCGCGCACTGGCCGAACCGGGGGCACGCATCGCCCTGTTCGAGTCCCTCGAGCATCGCTTCGCCTGGCAGGCCCGCGGGACGACCCTGGCTGCCGGCGCGTCCGGCTTCTGGCTCGCCCACCGCCTCGATGCCTGGCACCGCTTCGCGGACCCTGGCAACTGGTGGTGGATGCACACGATGGTGGCCCTGTGGGCCGTGTTCACGCTGATGCTGTTCGTGCTCGAGCCCTTGGTGCTGCGGCGCTGGTTCGCCGAACAGGCTGCGCACGACCCGCAGCGCGTGTTTGCCCGCATCGAGCGCATGCACCGCCTGCTGCTGGCGCTGTCGCTCCTCACCGTCGCCGGGGCCGTCGCAGGCAGCCACGGCGGCTGGACATTCTGAGATGGGTGTCGCGCGTCACGCGTCGGCACCGCGGAGACACTGACATGGAAGAGTTCGTCGGCGGACTGTGGCACCGCTTCATCACCCGCCAGGCGTCGCGCCGCCACCCGGAGGCCGCGGTGCGACTCGACGACGTGGAGCGCCTCGCCGGCACCCTGTTCCGCGCCCTCGGCGGCGACGCCGGCCTGCGGGTCGCCGCCGCCTCGGAGAGCACCAACGCCGGCCGCCGCCGCTGGCTGTCCCGTGTTGCCGGCACCGAGGACCGGGTGACCCACGCCAGCCGAGACCAGGAAACGCTGCGCCTGCCGCCCGAGATCGATCTCTTCGCCGAGCAGGCCCGCAACCGGGACCTCTACCTGTGGCTCATCGCCCAGGCCGCGACCGCGCCGGTCGATGACGACGACTGGCTGCTGGCCAACCAGCGGGCCACCCGGGACGTGCTGGCCCGCTACCCGGGCTTCGCGCCCCGCTATCGCCGGCTGGTGGCGGCCACCCTTGAACTGCGTCTGCCCCCCGAGCGCCTCCCGGCCGACGAGGCGGCGACCGAGCAGGCACTCCGACGCGCCCTCGAGGCCCCCGGCACGGTCGCCGCGCTGCCTTCTGCCCGCCGCCCGCCCCAGCCGGTCCCCCTGTGGCTCTACCCCTGCCGCGAGGTCTTCGACCACCGCAGCCACCCCCGCAGCGCCACGGCGCCCCAGGGCGGCGCCGGTGAGTCCCAGGACGGCCGGCAGCGACGGCGCAGCGCCCGGCGCGAGGACGACCCGGACGGGCGAGACGGCTTCATCCTGCCCTTCCGGGCCGAGAGCCTGCTGTCCTGGGCCGACTACGTAAAGGTGAACCGGGCGCTGGACGACGACCCCAACGACGAGGCCGTCAAGGCCGCCGACGACATGGAGGAACTGGCGATCTCCGACGGCACCGGCGAGACCGCCTCGACCGTGCGCTTCGACCTCGACCTGCCCTCCGCAGCGGTGGACGACGTGCCCCTCGCCTCGGGCATCCTGCTGCCCGAGTGGCACTGGAAGCAGCGACGCCTGCTCAAGGACCAATGCAGTCTCGTCGTGCTCGAGCCCCGCGACGCGACACCCTGCCCGGTGCCCGCCCGCCTCAACCGGGCCAGCCAGCGCATCCGCAACCAGTTCGAGGCGCTGACCCCCTCGCGGCGCTGGCTCAAGGCCCAGCCCGACGGCTCCGAGGCCGACCTGGATGCCTGCGTGCGGGCCTGGACCGACCGGCGCTCGGGCCGGCGCCACGGCGAGGCCCGCCAGTACCTCAAGTGCGAACGGCGCGAGCGCGACCTCGCCTGCCTCGTGCTGGCCGACCTGTCCCTGTCGACGGATGCCCACGTCAGCGACGACCTGCGCGTCATCGACGTGATCCGCGACAGCCTGATGCTGCTCGCCGAGGCCCTGTCGGCCACCGGCGACCGTTTCGGCCTGTATGGCTTCTCGTCCCTCAAGCGCGACCATGTCCGCTTCCACCGCATCAAGGACTTCGCCGAGCGCCACGGCGCGGTCTCGCGCGGCCGCATCGCGGCCCTCAAGCCCGGCTACTACACCCGCATGGGGGCCGGCATCCGCCAATCCACGCGCCTGCTCGCCGACCAGCCCAATGCGCTGCGGCTGATGATGATCCTGACCGACGGCAAGCCCAACGACATGGACCACTACGAGGGCCGCTTCGGCATCGAGGACACCCGCATGGCCGTGCTCGAGGCGCGCCAGCAGGGCGTGAGGCCCTTCTGCGTGACGATCGACCACGAAGGCGCCGACTACCTGCCCCACGTCTTCGGAGTGGACGGCTTCACCGTGATCCGCAAGCCCGAGGAGTTGCCGACGCGCCTGCCCATGCTTTACGCCAGCCTCGTCGCCTGAGCGATCCATCGGAATTGAGGCAAGTCATGTCGGAGCGGGCGTCCAATGGCGAGACTCGGGCATCCCGAACCGAGAGCCTCCCGCCGATGGCCTTCCCCGACTTCTACACCCGGATTCCCCGCCTCCGCCTGCAGGACCCGCTGGCCGAGTTGCTCGGCGCCTGTGACGACGGCTGGCTCGAGTATGGCTTCGAGGACGCGGTGCGGCTGGCGGGTCACGCCTGCCCGACCGTGGCGATGGCCTATGCGCTGACGGTGAAGGGCGTGAACGCCCTGTTTCCCGCCGAAGCGGCGCAGCGGGGCGCGTTGAGGGCGCACTTCGCCAACGACGCCGACGAGGGCACGACCGGGGTCGTCGCCAGCGTCGTCATGCTGCTCACCGGCGCCGCCGGCGAGGGGGGCTTCAAGGGCCTCGCGGGGCAGCACGCGCGTCGCGATCGGCTCAGCTTCGGTCGCGACGGCAGCGGCTACCTGCTGCAGCGCGACGACGGCCCCGCCGTCATGCTATCGGCGCAGCTCGACCGCGTGCCCGCCCATCCCGACACCGGCGCGCTGCTGTCACACTGCCTGTCAGGCAGCGCGACCCCTGCCGATCGCACCCGCTTCGCCTGCCTCTGGCAGGACCGCCTGCGCCGCCTGCTGATCGACCACTGGGACGATACCGCCGTGTGGCAGGTGAAGCCGGCGTGAGGACACCCCTCGCCCCACCCCGGCGCATCACGTCGGCCGAGCTCGTCGCGTCGCTCAAGGCCGGCTGGCAGACTCTCGTTGCCTGCCGCCGAGCCAGCCTCGCCGTCGGCGGCATCGCGATGACAATCGGCCTGGCCCTCGCGGCGCTCGCCCTGAACCAGGGCCTGGCGCCGCTGGTGCCCGCGCTGGTGGGCGGCTTCCTGCTGGTTGGGCCGCTGGCGATGGTGGTGCTGGCGAGCCTGGCGCTGGGCGTCTCCGCTGGTGAGCCACCCACGGTACGAACGCTTCGACGCCGCCTGGACGCCGCGCCGCGCGGCCTGTGGGCGCTGCTGCTGTTCTGTCTCCTGATGGACTTCATCTGGCTGACCGACGCGGGCACCCTCTACAGCTTCATGATCGGCGAGCGCCGAGACACGCTGCTGCACATGCTGCCGCTCGACGGTGCCACGGCCCGCTTCCAGGCCTTCTCCGCCGTGATGGGCTTCGTACTCGCCAACGTAGTGTTTGCCGTCAGCGCCCACGCGGTGCCGCTGATGCTGCGCGGCGAGCGCTCGCTGGTACGTGCCGTGATGGCCAGTGTCAAGGCCGTCGCGACGAGCCCGCTGGCGCACGGCGCCTGGGCCGCGCTGCTCGCCGCGGCGATCTTCGCCAGCCTGCTGCTGCCCCCCCTGCTGTGCGTCGCATTGCCCTGGCTGGGCTATGCCGGGACGGCGCTGAACCGGACGGTCTTTCCTGAATAGAGTCGGCGGGCCCGTGTCGAGCGGCCCTACTCCGGACCCAGCAGCTTGCGGCCGGCGCGCACCAGGCAGCAGCGGTTGCGGCCCGATTTCTTGGCCTCGTAGAGGCCTTCGTCCGCCCGGCTGACCAGCGCGTCGGCGTCGGGCGTGTCGGACTCCCGGCTCGCGATGCCGATGCTCACCGTCACCGCGAAGGTCTTGCCATCGACTGTCAGGGGCTTTCCGGCCACGGTCTTGCGCAGGCGCTCGGCAGACTGGGCCGCGGCCTCGAGCGGCGAATTCGGGCAGATCACGAGGAATTCCTCGCCGCCGGTGCGGCAGACCCAGTCGTCCTTGCGCGCCGACTCCCGCAGCAGCTTCGCGACCGCCGCCAGCACCACGTCGCCCCCGGCATGGCCATGCCGGTCGTTGATTGACTTGAAGCGGTCGATGTCGATCATCATCACCGACAGGGGCTGCTCGCTGCGCCGGCTGGCGCTCCACGCCTGCCCCAGAATCGAGATCGCCGCGCGCCGGTTCGGCAGCGCGGTGAGCGCGTCGGTCAGCGCGGCTCGCTCCAGCTTGCGATTGCTGACGGCCAGCTCCGAAGCGATGCGTTTCAGCTGAGCACGGTCCCGTGACCAGTCCTCCTGCAGGCGCACATAGCGGCCCGCCGCCATCAGCCGGGCCCGCAGCGCGCGCTGGCTGAACGGCTTGGTCAGGTAGTCGTCGACGCCCTCGGCGAAGGCCGTCTCGAGCTGATCCTCGGAGCCAAGTGCCGTGAGCATGATGACGTAGATCGAACGTCCCCAGTCGGTGGCGCGCAGGGCGCGTGTCAGCTCGATGCCGTCCATCTCCGGCATCACCCAGTCGGTCAGCACCACCTGGGGGTGCTGTTCCAGTGCCAGCGCCAGCGCACTGCGCCCATCCGGCGCGAGCGCCACCGCGTGACCGCATTCGTCCGCCAGCCAGGCCTGCATCAGGCGCCGGGTTGCTTCCTCGTCATCCACCACCAGCACACGCAGGGGCGGGCCCTTCAGGTCCGCGCCGATCCGCTGCGCGGGGCCGTCGGCGATCACGGCAAATGGCGGCAGGCTGGTCGTCGGCACCTTGAGCAGTTCGCCCCAGGCCGCCCAGCTCTCCATCAGGGGATCGAGCAGCGCACCGAGATCCTCCGAGAGGATACCGATGCGCCCTGCCACGGCGAGCAGCTCGGCCACCAGCGCATGCCGCGCGAACTCCGGCGCAAGGCCCAGATCCCCGATGCGCGCCGCGAGGCTCAGCGCCTGGCAGATCTGGTAGTTGCGCGTCCCCTCGGCGAAGGGGGCATCGACGCCCTGTTCATGGAACAGCACCGGCTCGACCAGGGCCGGCGGGAAGCCCCACTCGCCGAGCATCGCCGCGCCGAGCCGGTTGTGGTCGATGTGCAGACGCTCGCGCTCGGCCTCGGCCAGCTCGGCCGCCGATCCCTCGCGGGTGGCCTGCAGAACCTCGGCATAGTCGGATGGGTAGGCGGTGGCCAGGGCCAGGCGGCCGATGCGCGCCAGCAGGCCGCAGGCGAAGAGATCGTCCGGCGGCCCCATGCGGCTGACACGGGCAATGGTCTGCATCGACAGGCCCATCAGCAGCGAATGGGACCAGAACTGCTGATAGTCGAAGGCCGCGCAGTGACCGTCGCTGAACTCGTCGATCAGCGAAAAGCCCAGCACCAGTTGCTTGACCAGCCCCAGGCCGAGCCGTCGCACCGCTTCGTTGATGGAGACCACCGGCCGCCCGGCGGAGGCGGCCGCGTTGGCCTGGCGGATCAGCCGGCCCGACAGGGCCGGATCCGTCATGACCGTTCGGGCGACCTCCTCCATCGTCGCAGAATCGCTCTGGCACAACTCCATGACCGCCAGCGCAACGCCCTTCGGCGTCGGCAGCACACCGCCGACCCGAAGGTCATCAAGCCTGGGCAAGGACGTCATCAGAGCCCCCCGCACATTGCGTCCAGACCACCCTGCCGGCAGAATCCGGCGGCAGCCGATCCGACTGTGTCATTTCGTCACAGCCCCGATTCCACTATACCGGTTCTCCCATGTATTCAACCCTCATAGGATCAACAATCCGTCGATTTGCCGGCCTTGTCGCCGTCGGCCTTCTGTCCGCCTGCCAGGGCACGCCGAGCCCGGCGCCGCTGACCGAGTACCACTGTGCCGACGGCCGGCGCTTCGCCGCCGCCTACGCGGCAGACGGAAAGACGGCGCAGGTCGTCGTCGATGGCATGCACTTCCAGCTCCAGCGCGAAGCCGGCGGCGAGCGCTATCAGTGCAGCGAACTCTCCCTGGAACGCACGGCCGACGGCGCCCGCCTGCAGTTCGCCGGCGCCCCCCGCCCCGCCGCGTGCCACCCGGCACGCTGACCATCGCGTTGCATCCCGCGCGCGCCGCCTCGTCGGCACGCGCGGCCGTAGGGCGGAAGAGCCGAAGGCGTCATCCGCCATTCAGGACCGAACGCGCAGGAACATGGCGGATGACGCTTCGCTCTTCCGCCCGACGGGAAACAGCGGTATCCCTCTGGACGCCGGCCGGCGTCCCCTCCTCACCCCACCACGTACGCGCCTGTCCCGACCGCGATCAGGCTGTCCTCGTCGTTGTGCAGCTCGATCCGGGTCACGGCCACCTTGTTGCCGGTGCGAAGCACGTAGCCGGTGGCCTCGAACCACTGGCCGAAGCCTGGGCGCAGATAGTCCACCCGCAGGTCGATGGTGCCCAGGGCCCCGAAGCGCTCGAGCTTGGAAGCCAGCGGTTCATCGGAGAGGCGCTTCTGCACGCCGAGGAAGGCGGCCAGGCCGCCGGTGACGTCAATCACCGACGAGATGACGCCGCCGTGGAGGTTGCCCCGCACGAAGTTTCCGACCAGCTCGGGGCGCATCTCGAAGCGTACCTTGGGGTGGTCGTAGTCGAGGGAGTCGATCACCGCGCCGAGGACCTTGTTGAAAGGGATCCGATCGTTGAAGAGCAGCCGGATCTGCTCGAGCAGCTCCCGATCCTGGTCCTGGGTGGTCATCGTGCAGCCTCGTCGAACGGAGATCCGACTCTAGCCGCCGCGCCAGCCCCAAGGCAAGCCGCCCGCGCAGGGAGCCAGACGCCAACGGCAGGCGCAGTCGGCAGATCCGGGAGGGGGATTTGGGGGGTCACGCGGGCCCCGTGGGGAACAGGAGGTGACTCTCGAGTCGAGCACCCGCGTGGGGATACCCGGATCTGCCTGCCCATCTCTTGCATCTGCCGTGCCAGCCGTGGCGGGTTGCGGCAAACATCTGTTTTTAAAACAGATCCGGGCAAGAGGCGCCGAGTCATCGCGAGACTCGCACCGCCGGCCAGATGCCATTTCTGGCAGACCAATGGCAGCTCTCCGCCAGACCCGGCGGTCTCTCAGCGACCGCCGAGGCCGTGGAACTTGAGCTTGCGATAAAGGGTTCGCTCGGACACACCGAGCTGCGCGGCGAGGGCCTTGCGCGAGCCGGCATGCGCCGCCAGCAGGCGGGCCAGGGCCGCCCCTTCCGCTTCGGCGAGGGGCGCTCCCTGGCAAGGGATGTCGCTGACGCCGCGGGCCAGCTCCTCCGGCAGGTGCATGGGCTCGATGCGCGTGCCATCGCACAGCAGGGCGGCCCGCTCGAGCACGTTGCGCAGTTCGCGAATGTTGCCCGGGAACGGGTGTCGCTCGAGGGCGGCGAGGGCCGCCGGTGCCAGGCTCAGGGGCCGCTCTGCCGCTAGCCTTCTCAGGAACAGGGCCGCCAGCTCGGCGATGTCCTCGCGTCGCTCGCGCAAGGGCGGCACGGTGATCGGGAAGGCGTTGATGCGGTAGTAGAGATCCTGCCGGAAGCGCCCGTCCGCGACCATTTCGCGCAAAGGGCGGTGGGTGGCAGAGATCACCCGCACGTCGGCGGGCAGCAGATCGCTGCCGCCGAGCCTGCGGTAGGCCCCGGCCTCGAGCAGGCGCAGCAGCTTGACCTGAACCGCAAGCGGGATGTCGCCCAGCTCGTCGAGGAACAGGGTGCCGCCCCGCGCCGCCTCGACGAGGCCGGCACGCCGGGCATTGGCACCGGTGAAGGCGCCCCGCTCGTGGCCGAACAGTTCACTTTCAATCAGCGTCTCCGGCAAGCCTGAGCAATCGACCACGACAAAGGGCTTGTCGGCCCGCCGGCTGGCAGCATGAATGGCGTGGGCAACCACTTCCTTACCGCTGCCCGATTCTCCCTGCAGCAGCACCGCCACCTCGCTCGGCGCGACCCGCGACACCAGGGAGAGCATGGCGCGGAACACCTCGGCCCGACCGATCATGCCGTGGCCGGCCTCGCCGCTGGGCCGCGCTGGCAGCGCCGCGATGCGCTCGACGAAGAAGCGGATCTCCCCCGCCCCGTCACGCACCGGAGACAGGCGGATATCCACATAGGCCTCGCCCCGCGGCGTGTGATGGAGGTGCATGACCCGCTCGCGCCGGCCTGAGTCGAGCGCGCGGGCCAGCGGGCAGCTTTCGCCGGCCTGATCGCAGGGCACGCGGTAGTGGTGGGACACCTCGAAGCAGCGACGACCGACGACCGGCGCCGCACCGGCGTGCTGGCTGAGGTAGGCGGCGTTGGCGGCGCGGATGCGGTAGTCCCGGTCAAAAACCACGTGGGGATCGGGCAGGCTCTCGAGGTAGGAGAGGAGCTCGGCGGGGGGATCGGTCATATCGGACACGTCATCTGCCTTCCATGTCAGGATGACTGACAGGATTGTCCGCCCCGCCGCTACCCGTCAAGTCGGCACCCGGACGTCGTGCATGCACGGCCTCAGGCGTCACCCCGCGGCAGCCGGTCGAGCCGGGCCAGGCTCGGGAACAGGCGCATCCAGACCGCCGCCACGAGGAGGGTGCCGACGCCACCGAGCACGATCGCCGGCACGGTGCCGAACCAGGCCGCGGTCACCCCGGACTCGAACTCGCCGAGCTGGTTCGAGGCGCCGATGAAGAGGCCATTGACGGCGCCGACCCGTCCGCGCATCGCGTCCGGCGTGGCGAGCTGGATGTAGGCACCGCGAAACACCATGCTGACCATGTCGGCGGCGCCGAGCACGACCAGCGCCACCATCGACAGCCACAGCTCGGTGGACAGGCCGAAGATGATGGTGGCCACGCCGAAGATCGCCACTGACGCGAACATCCGCGGCCCGACGCGGCGCTCGAGCGGGTGGCGGGCCAGCCACAGGGAGGTCGCGAGGGCCCCGACGGCCGGCGCCGAGCGGAGCAGCCCGAGCCCCCAGGCGCCGGTATGCAGGATCTCGCTGGCGACGATGGGCAGCAGGGCCGTGGCGCCGCCCAGCAGCACCGCCATCATGTCGAGCGAGATGGCGCCAAGCACTGCCTTCTCCCGCCGCACGAAGGCCAGCCCTTCGACAAAATTCTGCCAGGCGGAGCGGCCCGCGGGCGCGCGGGCCTGTTCGCGGATCGGGCGCGCCCCGAGGACCATCGCCACGGCCAGGGCGAACAGGGCGGCGGCGATACCGTGCACCACCTGCGGGCCATGCGCGTAGAGGAAGCCCGCCAGGGCCGGCGCGGCGATGGTGGCGACCTGGAATGCCGAGGCGACCATCGCCACGGCGCGAGGTAGCAGCCGAAGCGGCACCAGGCCGGGCAGCAGGGCCTGGCTGGTGGGCATCTCGAAGGTGCGACCGATCCCATTGACGAGTACCAGGGCGTAGATCAGCGGCAGGCTGTCCACCCGGAAACCGCTCGCCAGAGCCAGCGCCACCAGGGTCAGCCACTGCAACCCCTGGGCGGCGGCAACAAGCCGGCGGCGGTCGAAGCGGTCGGCCCAGTTGCCGGCCATCGGCATCAGCGCGAGCTTGGGCAGGAACTGGACGAGGCCGACGAGGCCGAGCGCCATTGCGCTGCGGGTCAGATCCCAGACCTGCCAGGCCACCGCCACGGTCAGCATCTGGTAGCCGCTGGCACTGGCGATGCGGGCCACCCAGAAGCGCACGAAGCTGCGCTGGGCGAACAGGGGGTCCGCAGCCACGCCGGCCATCGCTCAGTCCGCTGTCGCCGGGTTGCTGATCTCGATCAGGTTGGCGTCGGGGTCGCGCACGTACACCGAGCGGATCGGCCCGGTGGCGCCGGTGCGGGCCACCGGGCCCTCCTCGATGGGCACACCCAGCGCCGTCAGATGCGCAAGCACCGCATCAAGCGGCGTCGCGGCGATGAAGCACAGGTCAGCCGAGCCGGGTGTCGGGCGCCGTGCCTTGGGCTCGAACTCGCGTCCGGCCTCATGCAGGTTGATCTTCTGGTGCCCGAAGGCCAGCGCCGTCCTGCCGGCGCCGAAGCGGACCCGCTCGAAACCGAGCACCGCCTCGTACCAGGCGCAGCTGCGTTCGATGTCGGCCACCGTCAGCACCAGATGATCCAGTCGCTCGACCCGGATCATGATGCCTCCCCCGCCGGGCGCAGGCTGGCCGTGGCCTCCATGGTCTGGCAGCCGTCCGCGTCGCAGGCCCACAGGCGCACTGCACTGCCGCCCTCATCGAGCGTGCCATGAAGAGAAAACGGCGCGCCGTCGAATGTGGGCCGAAGGGCGCGGAAGCTGTAGGCCGAGACGTGGCGATCTGGCATCTCGCGGCCGACCAGGTCGAGCAGCAGGGTTGCGATCAGCGGGCCGTGAACCACCAGCCCGGGATAGCCCTCCACCGAGGTGGCGTAGCGCCGGTCGTAGTGGATGCGGTGGCCATTGAAGGTGAGCGCCGAATAGCGGAACAGCAGCACGTCGTCCGGCACCATGACCCGGCGGAACGCGCCCTCGCCCGGCCTGAGCGGCGCCGGTTTCGGCTCGTCAGGCGCCGGTGCTCCGCGATAGACGATGTCGTGCTCCTCCCACAGATGGACGGTATCGCCGGCATGGAACTGGTGCCTGACCGTGACGAAGACCAGGGGGCCACTGCGCCCTTCCTTGGCCTTGACGGACCACACGGTGGAGGTCCGGCTGACGCGCTCGCCCACCCGCAGGGGCGACATGAAGCCAAAGCGGCCGCCCGCCCACATCCGACGCGGCAATGGCACCGGGGGCAGGAAGCCGCCCCGCTCGGCGTGCCCGTCCGGCCCCAGGGACGACTGCGGGTCGAGGGGCAGGAAGTAGAGCCAGTGCCACAGGGGCGGCAGCGGATCGCCGGGCTCGCCGTCGCCGACCTGGGGCGACTCGAGCGTCGCCTTGAGCGCCCGCAGCGGAAACGCGCCGATCTCGTCCTCGCGCACCGTCTGGCGTCCCACCCACTGCTGCAGATGAGCCAGGTCGATCGATTCTCCCATCGCGCGCCTCCTGTACATTGCATCGCTGCCAGCATAAACGACGGCGTCCCGGAACGTCCGCAGCCCGATGCGTTCCAAGCGTCCAGACAACCCACGACGGGGACGCCTTGACTACCGAGCTCAGCCGAGCGCCGGCGCCACGCGACATCTCGCCACGGCCGGCCCGCGATGCGGTCGCCTCCCGCCCTCGCGGGCCCTGCCTGATTCTTCACAATCCGGCCTCCGGCGCCCTTGACGTGCCGGCCGCGCTCGACGCCGTGAGGCAGACCCTGCGCGCGGCTGGCATCCCCTGCGAACTGGTCCCCATCCGCCGCCCCCGTCAGATCGAGGCGCTGGCGGAGCAGCAGGCTGCACGCGCCCTCGCCTGCCAGGGCACGGTGGTCGCCGCTGGCGGCGACGGGACGATCAACGCGGTGGTTCGGGGCATCCTCGGGTCCGGCGTGCCCCTCGGCGTGCTGCCGATGGGCACCTTCAATTATTTTGCGCGCAACCACGGCATACCGACCGAGATCGGCGCAGCGAGCCGCGTGCTGGTGAACGGCGTGCGCCGTCCGGTGCACGTGGGAACCGTCAATGACCGGATCTTCCTGGTGAACGCCAGCCTCGGCTTCTATCCCCGACTTCTCGAGCAGCGCGAACTGGCCAAGCGCCAGTTCGGCCGCAGCCGGCTCGTGGCCCTCGCCTCCGCCGCCGTCTTCCTGCTGCGCCAGCACCGCCACCTGCGCCTGCGCATCCATTGCGACGGCCTGACCGAGGATGTCGAGACCGGAACCCTCTTCGTCGGCAACAACCGCCTGCAGCTCGAGCAGATCGGCCTCGCCGAGGCGGCGAGTGTCGACCGGGGCATGCTGGCTGCGCTATTCACCCGGCCGATCACCAGCATGGGCCTGCTCGGCCTCGCCCTGCGTGGCTCCCTGGGCCTGATCGGAGAGGACGAGAACGTCACCAGCTTCGCCTGCCGCGAGATGACGGTCTCCCTCAGCACGCGCCGCCGCCGCCCCGGCCGCATCAAGGTCGCCACCGATGGCGAGACCGCGCGCCTGCAGTTGCCGCTGCGCTTCGGTGTGGCGCACAGCCGCCTGCCCCTGCTATGTCCGCCGGACCCCACCCCGTGAGGCGCCTGCTCCACCTCTCCGACCCCCACTTCGGGACAGAACGCCCCCGCGTGGTCGAGGCCCTGGTCGCCACTGTCGCCAGCATCGGCTTCGACGTGGCGGTGATCTCCGGCGACCTGACCCAGCGCGCCCTGCCCGGCCAGTTCCGGCGCGCCGCCCGCTTCGTGGCGCGGCTTCAGGCCCTGGCGCCCGGCGCACCGGTGCTGATCAACCCGGGCAATCACGACGTACCGCTGTTCAACCCGCTGCGGCGGGTGTCCGACCCCTTCGGCCCGTTCTGCGAGGCCTTCGGCCTGGCGCCGGAGTCGTCCTATCGCGACGAGGCGCTGCACCTGCAGGTGATCAACACGACGAGCCGCTGGCGCCACAAGCACGGCCTTGTCCGCCCCGACCAGGTGACCCGCACGGTGCGGGCCCTGAGGGACAGCACCGCATCCCAGCTGCGGGTGTTGGTCACCCACCAGCCGCTGGCGGCGAGCCCCGGCCAGGACAGCGCCGACCTGCTGCGCGGCCGGGGGCCGGCGGTGCAGGCATGGCGGGACGCGGGCGTCGACCTGGTGCTGGGCGGGCATATCCACCTGCCCTACGTCGTCAATGCCTGCGCGGCGGGGGGCAGGCCCTTGTGGGTCGTCCAGGCGGGGACCATGGTCTCGCACCGGATCCGGCACGAGGCGGGCAACTCGTTCAACCTGATTCGCTACGAGCCGGATCCCGCCGGGCGCCGGGCGCCGGCCTGCCGGGTGGAGCGCTGGGACCATGTGGACGACCTGGGCGCCTTCCGGCGGGTCATGACGACGCCCCTGGCCCTCGCGCGGGCGCCGGCTCAGGCCGCCGCCGACGACGACGCGTCGCGCCTGCCGGCAGAATCACCGAAGAAGCAGTAGCTGCCCCGGCCGTGGCGCTTGACGGCGTACAGGGCCTCGTCGGCACGGCGCACCAGCTGGTCGAAGTCCTGCCCGTCGTCCGGGTACATCGAGATCCCGATGCTGCCGCTGACGCGGGCCTCGCGACCATCCACGTCGAGGGGTTCGGCCAGCACCTCGATGACGCGCCCCACCACGCGGCGCACTGCCTCGCGATCCGCCACTTCGCCCAGGAGCAGGATGAACTCGTCCCCGCCCTGCCGGCAGATGGCATCGACCTCGCGCAGACAGGCCTTGAGGCGCGCCGCCACCTCGACCAGCAGCCGGTCGCCCGCCAGGTGGCCGAGGGAATCGTTGACCGCCTTGAAGCGATCCAGGTCCACGAACAGCACCGCGACCCTCAGAGCCTTGCGCCGCGCCTGACGCACCGCTTGCTCGAAGCGGTCGTGCTGCAGGCGCCGATTGGGCAGCCCGGTGAGCGCGTCGTGTCGGGACAGGAACTCGGCGCGCGCTTCAGCCCGGGCCCGCTCCTCGATCTCCCGCCGGAGCTGTCCATTGGCCGACTCGAGGCGCCGGTTGCTGCCGGTCAGGGAGGCCACGAGGGTCTCATTGCGCAGGCGGAGCGCCAGGTTGTTGCGCATCAGTTCGCCAAAGCGGCCGACCGTGATCGTCAGGGTCGCCACGTAGATCAGGCACAGGCCGGCCATCGCAATGGCCTCCCGGTCGCCCCGTGCGCCGAGGGCGAGCACCATGCAGGCCATGACCGGCAGCGTGAAGGCCATGTAGGCCCGCCGCAGTGGCTCCAGCGTAACAACCGCGCCGCTCACCATGCCGGACAGCACGAACACCGCGAAGCCCACCTGCAGACCGTGGCCGTGATACAGCATCGGGATGCCGACGACACCCCAGGTGAGGCCCATCGCCGCGGAGATCGCCACCATGCGCCATTCCCAGGGCCTGATGTCCGGGATCGGGCCGACGTGGCCCTCGTGCGCCCTCTGCCAGCTGCGGTTGAGCATCCAGCGCGCGAGGCACAGGCCCAGCAGGCCGGCAAGCCAGACGAGCAGCAGGCGCCGGTCCGCCGTCGGCCAGGTCACCACCAGCAGCGTCAGGGCCGCGACCAGGTGCACGCCGAGGGCGCCCCCGTTGTTGGCATAGACGAGGGCCACCTGTTCGGAGCGGATCTGACTCGGGTTGTCGAAGGGCGGCTCTGGGCAGCCGGGCGGTCGAGCCGTCATAAGCGGGGCGATTCCAGGCCAGACCTGGAAAGAAATCCTTGATTTCACAAGGATACGGTACGAACCGATCAGACTTTAGTGATACGCGTCGCGGCGACGACGCGCCTTTCGCGAGGAACAAGGCTGCGCATCACATTTTCACACTGCGGCAGCGTAACAGTGCGCGCATGGACGGGCGTCCGCGCTCACTCGGCCGACAGCTGGAGCCGGCGGCGACCTGCCAGCCAGCGCAACAGCGTGCGGCAGAACACTTCGAAGGTCATTGGCTTGGCGACGAAATCGTTCATGCCCGCAGCGAAACAACTCTCCCGGTCCTCGACCAGCACATCGGCGGTGAGCGCGATGATCGGCACGCGGCGGCCATTGGGCAGCTCGCGAATACGCCGGGCTGCGTCCTGGCCCGACAGGCGCGGCAACTGCAGATCCATCAGGATCAGGTCGTAGTCATGCCGCGCTGCGAGCATCACGGCCTGTTCGCCATCGGACGCCACGTCGAAGAACTGCCCGGCCTCGGCCAGCATCAGCATCGCGATCTCGCGATTGATCAGGTCGTCCTCGACCAGCAGGACGCGACAGCCGGAAAAGTCCCGACGAAGCACATCCTCTGCCCGTCCCGCGTCGGTCCACGCCGCATCGAGCACCGGCAACGCCTTTTTCAGGCGGACCGTCAGCCAGAACGTGCTGCCCTGCCCACCTTCGCTCCAGCCACCCGCATCGCCACCCATCAGCCGGGCAATGCGTCGGGTGATGGACAATCCGACCCCGACCCCGCGATAGGCGCGCGTGGAGGAGTTGTCGGCCTGTTCGAACGGCGCAAAGAGATGCTCCATCAGCTCGGCCGAAATGCCGATGCCGGAATCCTGGACCTCGAAGCGCAGGCTCAGGCTGGAGGCATCCTCGTCTTCGACGGCTGCCCGAAGCGTGACCCCGCCCGTCTCGGTGAACTTCACCGCGTTGTCTGTCAGATTCAGCAGCGCCTGCTGGAGCCGCGTCGCGTCCCCCTGCAGGGTCACCTCCGGCGTCGATACCTCGCAGACGAAGCTCAGCCCCTTGGCAATCGCCTGCCCCTCGAGCATCGACATCACGCGCCGCACCATCGGATTGAGGTCGAAGGTCTCTTCGGAGAGGTTCAGGTTGCCGCTCTCGATCGTCGACAGGTCGAGAATCGAAGTGATCACGTCGGCCAGGTGCCGGCTGGCCACATCAAGCTTGTCGAGCCGCTCCAGCTGGCGCGGCTTCAGCCCGTCGCGGCGGATGAGCTGGGCCATCCCGAAGATCGCATGCAAGGGCGTCCGGATCTCGTGGCTCATGTTGGCCAGGAAGTTGGTCTTGGCCTCGTTCGCCACCTCGGCGCCGCGCCGCGCGGTCTCCAGTTGTGCGTTGCGTGTCTCCACCAGGCGTTCGAGTTCTTCCTGGCGGGCCATCAGGTTGCGCGCCAGGCGCCTGTCGTCCGAGACGTCGATCAGAACCGCCAGCACCCGCGACGGATCGCCGCGCGACAGCGGCGACACATGCATCTCGACCGTCTTCGACGGCTCGCCGACGGCGCGGTGCAGGCAACTCCCGCCCCAGGGCCCGGTATCGACACGAAGCGCAGACTCGATGTCGTCGAGCACCTGTTGCTCGCGACAGTCAAGCTGCCAGAAATACCGGGTCATCAAGGACCCGCGATCCAGGCCGTAGAGCGCCTCGGCTGCCGAATTGGCGTCGATCACGCGACCGTGGGCATCCAGGTCGAGGATCAGCATCGGTGGCAAGGCCTGCCGGAACAGCGCGTCGGCCGGCCCCGGCGCGGCGACCGGGCCGATCGATGGCTCAGTGCAGCCTTCGACCATCAGTGCGGTCCGCCCGTCTTCTTGCGCGAACGCCCGGCAAAGGCAGTGCAACGCCTGCGGCGCGGGGTCCGAACCGACGGTCCAGACCTCCTCCACCGGGCCGGCTCCGGCCAAGGCTGCCAGGCTTTCGTGAGCGCCGGACGACAGGGGCCCCCGGCGCATGGCTTCGATGGAACGCCCACGGGCCAGATCGGCGGCCGCCGGGTTTTGCCACAGAACCGCGCCATCCGCCGGGTCTATCAGCCAGACCGGCAGTGCGAGCTGATCGAGGATGCGTGCTGGCGTCACGGGCGACATGCCGCCGCAACTGCACGACAGACAGGAGCGCTCACGCGCATGCGAGAGAAAAGCGTGGGGTCGAAAAGCACGGCCTTGGCATTCTTATACGTCGTCCGATATACGTCGTCAGGTATACGGCCGCTCGGGAACGGGACTTTATGAACGGGATTGTTTCAGGTGGTGCCCAGGCGGGCAAGCATCCGGACCCTGCGGTCATCGGCCCAGCCGGCCTCTCGTCAGATCGTCATCCGGACCAGCGAATCGGGTGGCCGGTCAGCGGGCGGACCGACGCGTGGGCGACGATTGTGGCACCACCAGCGCCAAAGGTTGGCCTGGACGCAAGACGCAGGAATCAGGGCACCGCATCGTGACACGTTCGGGCGGCCGCCCCCCGCCACCGATCAACAGATCCACCTCGACACGACGAGGCCCGGCAGTGGCCGGGCTTCGTCGTCAGTGGCCGGTGCCCCGCACTTACCAGGACGTATCGTGCTCCGCCGTGGCAGAGATCTTGTGGATGGCCAGGTCGGCCCCCTCGAACTCTTCCTCCGGGTCGAGACGCAGCCCCATCGTGGCCTTGATGCCGCCATAAACCAGGACACCACCGATCAGGGCGACCGCCACGCCGGCCACGGTTCCGAGCAACTGGCTGCCAAAGCTGACGCCGCCCATGCCGCCGAGCGCCTCCAGCCCGAAGATGCCCGCCGCAATCCCGCCCCAGGCGCCACACAGGCCATGGAGCGGCCAAACGCCCAGGACATCGTCGATCTTCCAGCGGTTCTGCGCGATCGTGAACAGCTGGACAAACAGCACGCCGGCGACCGCGCCGACCACCAGCGCACCGACCGGGTGCATCAGGTCAGAGCCGGCGCACACCGCGACCAGGCCGGCGAGCGGCCCGTTGTGCACGAAGCCCGGGTCGTTGCGGCCGGCCACCAGCGCCGCCAGGGTGCCGCCGACCATCGCCATCAGCGAGTTCAGGGCCACCAGGCCGTTGATGGCCTCGAGGCGCTGCGCGCTCATCACGTTGAAGCCGAACCAGCCGACCGTCAGGATCCAGGCGCCCAGCGCCAGGAAGGGGATGCTGGAGGGCGGATGCGCGGCGATCGCCCCGCTCTTCTGGTAGCGTCCGCGACGCGCCCCCAGCAGCAGCACGGCCGGCAGCGCGATCCAGCCTCCGACCGCATGCACCACGACGCTCCCCGCGAAATCATGGAACTGGGCGCCAAAGCTGGACTCGAGCCAGCCCTGGAATCCGAAGTTGCCGTTCCAGACGATGCCCTCGAAGAACGGATACACCAGCCCCACCAGGAAGAAGGTGGCGATCAGCTGGGGCGTGAAGCGCGCCCGCTCGGCGATGCCGCCCGAAATGATCGCCGGGATCGCCGCAGCGAAGGTGAGCAGGAAGAAGAACTTCACCAGTTCGTAGCCCCCCTGCGCCGCGAGCTGGTTGGCGCCGACCAGAAAGCTGGTGCCGTAGGCGACCGAGTAGCCGAGGAAGAAATAGGCCAGCGTCGACATGCCGAAGTCGGTCAGGATCTTGACCAGCGCATTGACCTGGTTCTTGCGACGCACGGTTCCAAGCTCGAGGAATGCGAACCCCGAGTGCATGGCGAGCACCATGATGGCGCCCAACAGAACGAACAGGACGTCGCCGCCCACCTTGAACTCTTCCATGACCACCTCCGATTGCACAATGGAGGCGCATGAAGCGAGGACCATACCAGCTTGGCAACTCCCTACATTTCAATGCCTTGCATTTTTTACGCACCATTTTCGCGAACGCGATGCACAGCATTTGTGCAATACAAAACAAGGCTGCACTACCGTGGTGCCTCAAGACCCTTCATGGTGCAGCCTGATCGGGCCTGTGCCCGACCGGCAGCAGCACCCACAGGCGGCCGTCCTGCCGCATGCGACCCGCCCGTCGCCCCGCTTCCGGCCCGAAGCCCCAGAAGAAGTCGGCGCGCACCCCGCCCTTGATGGCGCCACCGGTGTCCTGCGCCGCCACCAGGCGACGCAGCGGCCGAGGGCTGTTGGGTTCAGTGGTGTCGATGAAGACCGGCGCACCGAGCGGCACCGTGCGCGGATCAACGGCGATGCTGCGCCCGTCGGTCAGGGGCACCCCCAGCGCGCCGATCGGCCCGCCGTCGCCCGCGGGTAGCTGGCGGAAGAAGACGTAGCTGGGATTGGCCGACAGCAGCTCGCCGAGGCGCTCGGGATGCGCGGCGGCCCAGCCCTTGATGCCATCCATCGACGCCTCGGAGAGGGTCATCTCGCCCTGCTCGATCAGCCACCGACCGATCGAGACGTAGGGATGCCCGTTCTGGTCTGCGTAGCCGATGCGGACGTGGCGGCCATCGGGCAGCGCGACCCGGCCGGAGCCCTGAACCTGCAGGAAGAACAGCTCGATCGGATCCTCCGCCCACAACAGCACCGGCGCCGGCAGATCGGCACCCAGACGCGCAATCTCGCCCCGCGTCCAATAGGGTTTCAGGCGGCTGCCCTCGAGCCGGCCTCGCAGCCGGAACTTGGCGAGGTCGGGGTACACCCCTGCCAGCTCGACGCTGACCAGATCGTCCGGCACCCCGTGGATCGGCCACCGCGCCTGTGCGTCGCGGGCGAGTCGCCCGCGAATCAGCGGTTCGTAATAGCCCGTCACCATCCCGCTGTCGCTGCCGTCGGCGTTGATCACCTGCCAGGGCTGCAGGCTTGCCGTCAGATACGCCCGCAGCGACGCCTCGTCCGTCGCCTCTCCAAGGGCGCGCAGGCCAGTGCAGAAGCTGGCCCAGTTCGGCACCTCGCCGAGCCGCGTGCAGGACTGCTGCAGCGCCGGCAGCGCCTCGAGCAGGCGGTCCGCGTCGAAGCCGGGTAGCGCACCAAAGCCTGTCGCGCGCAGGCGGCCGGTGTCGGGCACTGCCGCTGGTGGCGGCGGCGGGGGTGGCGCCACCTCGGGGCACTTCGGGCAGCTGGGACACACCGGGCAGACCGGGCAGACCGTCTCCGGACAGGGGGGCGGCGGCGGACTGGCGCAGGCGCCCAGGAGGCCGAGGGTGGCAGCCGCCAGCGCGCGGCGCAGGAAGGAGTGGGGCATCGGGGATCGGTTAAACTCGCGTCGCAAGGCTCCGAGTATAAGGCGCCTGCCGAAACCAGCTCCGGGCCGTGCCCGGCCCGAACGGAGACGCGCCATGTGGGTGATCCTTCTCGAGGCGGGCGTCGCCCTCGCCCTCCTGCTGATCATCGTCTGGGCCACCTGGCCCCGCAAGAACAGGAATACCGACCCTGATGACCAAGAGCCCTGAGCTCGCCGCGCTGCTGGCGCGCGCCGAGCGCGTCCTCGATCGCCTGGAGTCGATGCTGCCCGGCCCGGTCGAAGCGCCCGACTGGCACGCTGCCACCGCCTTCCGCTGGCGCCGCCGGCATGGGCAGGCCCGGCTCGAGCCGGTCACCGTGCCCCATCGCATCCGTCTCGCCGATCTCAAGGATGTGGACCAGCAGAAGCGGCGTATCGAACAGAACACCCGCCAGTTCCTGGCCGGCCGGCACGCCAACAACGTGCTGCTCACCGGCGCCCGCGGCACCGGCAAGTCTTCCCTGGTCAAGGCGGTGCTGACCGCCCACGCCAAGCGCGGCCTGCGCCTGATCGAGGTGGACAAGGGCGACCTGATCGATCTGCCGGACATCGTGGAGCTGGTACGGGAGCGGCCCGAGCGCTTCATCCTGTTCTGCGACGACCTCTCCTTCGAGGAGGGCGAGGCCGCCTACAAGGCCCTCAAGAGTGTGCTCGATGGCTCGGTATCGGCGGTGGCCGACAACGTGCTGATCTACGCCACCTCGAACCGCCGCCATCTGATGCCCGAGTTCATGGACGAGAACCTGCAGTCCCGCCACGTGGACGGCGAGGTGCACCCGGGCGAGGCCGTCGAGGAGAAGATCTCCCTCTCCGAACGCTTCGGCCTGTGGCTCTCCTTTTACCCGTTCAGCCAGGACGAGTACCTGCATGTGGTGGCCCACTGGCTCAAGCAGTTCAAGGTGCCGGCGAAGGCGATCGACAGCGCCCGCGGCGAGGCGCTGCAGTGGGCCCTGATGCGGGGCTCGCGCAGTGGCCGGGTGGCCTGGCAGTTCGCCCGTGACTACGCCGGCCGCCTCGAGGACGACGCATGAGCGATCGCAAGCGGGTCGAGGTAGCGGCTGCGGTGATCACGCAGCCGGACGGCAGCTTCCTCCTCGGACAGCGGGCGCCGGGCACCTTCTATCCCGGTTACTGGGAGTTTCCCGGCGGCAAGGTCGAGCCGGGCGAAGACGCCCGAGCCGCCCTGATCCGCGAACTGGACGAAGAGCTGGGCATCCGCGCCGAGGCCTGCTGGCCCTGGCTGGTACGCGAGTTCGACTACGAGCACGCCCATGTCCGCCTCAACTTCTTCGAGGTGCCGGCCTGGCGCGGCAAGATCAACGACCACGTGCATAGCGCCCTGTCGTGGCAACGGGCGGATGCGCTCACCGTGTCGCCGATGCTGCCGGCCAACGCGCCGGTCCTGAAGGCCCTGCGCCTGCCACGACGGATGGGCATCACCCAGGCAGCGCGCGTCGGCGTCGAGGCCCAGCTGCGTCAGCTCGACGCGGCACTCGCCGATGGCCTGCGCCTTGTCCAGGTACGCGAACCCGCACTCGACGTGGCCAGCCGCGAGGCACTGGTGCGCGCCGCCCTGCCCCGCTGCCGGGCGGCCGGTGCCCTGTTGCTGGTCAACGACGACATCGAGCTGGCCCGACGCTGCGGCGCGGACGGGGTCCAGCTACCGGCACGGCTGCTCGCGACGCTCGCCGAGCGGCCCGATTTCGAATGGGTCGGTGCCTCCTGCCACAGCCGCGACGAACTGCTCTGCGCCGCCGCGCTCGGGGTGGATTTCGCGCTGCTCGGCCAGGTCGCGACAACCCCGAGCCACCCGGATGGCGCCCCGCTGGGCTGGTCCGGCTTCACGGCACTGACGGCTGGCCTGCCCATGCCGGTGCTCGCCATCGGCGGCGTCGGGCGGGACGATCTGGCCCAGGCGCGCGCCGCTGGCGCCCACGGCATCGCAGCGATCCGCGACGCCTGGCGGGGCGCCAGCGACTGAGGGTTCAGCGGTCCCCGTCGGGCAGCGGCTGCTGGGTGGCCGTCACACAGTGGATCTCGACACCGTCGGGGCGATCCGCATCGCCGGACCGGCGCCGGCACTGATCCACGTCTTCGACCGGGCTGAGCGCCAGCGCGGCGTCCCCGAGCAACATCCGGTAGGCATGGCGCGGCGCGGTCGCCGCGTCGGCGTGGGAGAAGCGGGTGAAGCGCAGCGGCGAGGCCACGCAGCGCATCTGCTGCACCTCGGCTGCGCCGCGCTTCAGGACCGCCCCGATCGCCGCCGAGCGCTGCTCGCAGGCGGCCCGGTCGTCCGTATTGACGAAGGCCGCGGAAAGCTGCCCGTCGCCGAGCAGGGTCAGGATCACGAGGACGTGGGCGGCTACCGGCATCGGCAACTCCAGCTGGGCACGGCGAGCGCCGCACGGGGTTTAGGCCTGGCCTTCGGGGTCGCCGTCGGGCGCCGGCTCGCTGCCCGCCACCCGGTACTGGTCGGACGCCCACGCACCGAGATCGATCTGCCGGCAGCGCTCGCTGCAGAAGGGGCGCCAGCGATTCTCCGGCGCCCATATGGCCGCTTGCCCGCACTGGGGACACTTGACCGTGCGGCGCGGGGCGTCGTCCTTGTCTTCCGGGGCCATCGTCACAGGTTGCAGAAGGTCAGTTCGAAGTTCACGTCGGCCTCCGTCTGGCGGGGACGCGAGAGGGTCTCGGGCATCATGAAGCGGATGTTCAGCGCGTACTTGTTGGCGCTGATCTCCGGCACTGCCGCAAGGCCGCGGGGAATCCGCACGCGGATCATCTGCGCCGTGCGGCCACCCATCGTCATCTGGAAACTGCCCCGTCGGGCCACCAGAGCCTCTGGCCGGCCACTGCCGCGCAACAGCCGCAGGACGATCAGCAGGCCGTCGCGGATCGGCGTCATCGGATGCAGCCAGTTCGCCAGATCGCGCTGGCGTGCCTCGACGTCCCGGTTGAGCCAGAAGTGGTAGGCCGGCAGGTCGAACTGGCAGGCGCCGCCCGGAATCGCCGCACGGCTGCGAATGGCCATCAGCCATTCGTTCTCGCGCAGATACTGGCCGATCTTGCCGGCCATCGCGAGCAGGGCGGCAGAGGCCTGCTCGATCTCGTAGAGGGCGCCGGACAGGGCCTCTTCCGAGATCTCGGGGTTGTTGCGGAAGGACAGCAGGATCTGGCGCTGGCGCTCGAGTTCCTGCACCAGGTCCACCTTCAGGTCCGCCCGGCTGGCCACCTCGAGGACCTCGAACAGGGAGATCAGCGCGCTGTGGTGGTCGAAGGTGCCGCCGCCGCCGATGAAGTGCCCGATGCGCGAAAAGAGATCCTCCAGGCGGAGCAGCGTCCTGATCCGCTCGTTCAGGGGATACTCGTAGTTGATCACCGGATTGGGCTCGACATCGTTGGCAGTTCGGAAGTGCGGCCGATCATAGCACAGGGCTCCGGCACCCCCCGGCGGCCCGGAGCGCGCGGGGATGGGCCTTCCGGGCGCGCGCATCAACATGCGCGGAGCCGCCGGTAGCGGGCGTCAAGCTCGGCGACCCGGGTTTCCAGTTCGGCCAGGCTACCCCGGTTGTCGATCACGTCGTCGGCCGCCGCAAGGCGTGCCTGGCGACTGGCCTGGGCCGCCATGATGGCGCGCACCCGCGCCTCGTCAAAGCCATTTCGAGCCATCACCCGCGCCACCTGGAGCCCCTCGGGCACATCGACGACGCAGATCCGGTCCACCCGCTGCCGGTAGTCGCCGGACTCGACCAGCAGCGGCACGACCAGCATCGCGTACGGCGCCTGCGCGGCGCCGATCTCCCGCGCTGCGGCCTCGCGAATCATCGGATGGAGAATGGCTTCGAGGGCCTCGCGGGCGTCGGCGTCGGCAAACACCAGCGCCCGCATTGCCGCCCGGTCCAGGGCGCCGTCCGGTCCCGCCAGGCCGGGGCCGAAGCGGGCGACGATCGCAGCCATCGCGTCCCCGCCGGCAGCGGTGAGCCGGTGAGCGATCCGATCGGTATCCACTACCGCGGCCCCGAGTCGCTCGAAGGCATCGGCCGCGGCACTCTTGCCACTGCCGATACCCCCGGTGAGGCCGATGACCGGCATGTGCTGCCCGCCGTCGCAGCCCGCCACATGGTGATCAGGGGGCACAGGCTTCCCGTTCGAGGTCTGCGAACGCGACGGCGGAATCGCTGGCGAGGGACGACAGCACATCGGCCGGGCCCCGCATTTCCACGGTGTGAACCTGGCTGCCCCGCGGCGTGATCACGCCACCCTGGACGCCCCGCTTCTCCAGTCGGCCCAGATGCACCTTGGCCGACGCTTCGTTCTTGAACAGGCCCAGCGAGATCGCGTACTGGAAGGGCCCTTCATCCTGCAGGATGAAGAGGTCGTCGATGCCCCGCGCGCGAATCTGCGTCACACGCAGCTCGGCGGCCCGCCGGGACGCCTGGGGCGGGACATGCACCCACCAGGAGGTGGGAACCAGATCGGACCGATCGTCGATGACCAGATCGCCCGATGCCGCCTGCCCCATCCGGGTCAGCGCCCCGGCGCGCTCCTCATCAAGGCCGATAAAGCGAACGCAGGCCATCGGAACCGGCGCGGGCTCCGGCAGGGCGACCGCAGGCGGCGGATCGGGTGGCGGCTCGGGCGCAGCCTCGGCCGGCACGGGTTCGGCATCCACCTGCACTTCGGCCACAGGCTCGGGCGGCGGCACCGCCGCCAGTTCGGCGGCGCTCAGCAGGTGGATGGTCTCGGGGCGCAGCTGGTTGGTCAGGCGCTCCGCTTCGCCGCGGGGCTGACTCGGAGCGCCGAGCCAGCCGGCCAGGCCGGCGAACACCAGACCATTGAGGAACAGCAGAACGAAAAACAGGACGCGAGCCACCGGGCGACTACCCCTCGTTCAGCTTCGGCAGGTGGGCCAGCGAGCTGGCGATCGCTTCGGCGGGGTAGTCGAAGTTCTCCAGCTGGCCGGCGAGCATCCGCTCGTAGGCACTCATGTCGAAGTGCCCATGGCCGGTCAGGTTGAAGAGCAGGGTCTTCGGCTCGCCGCGCTCGCGGCAGCGCAGGGCCTCGTCGATCGTCGCACGGATGGCGTGGCAGGACTCCGGCGCCGGAATGATGCCTTCGTTGCGGGCGAACAGCAGTCCGGCCTCGAAAGTCTCGACCTGGGGCACGGCCACGGCCTCGAGCAGGCCTTCGTGGTAGAGCTGGGAGACCAGCGGCGAGTCCCCGTGATAACGCAGTCCGCCAGCGTGGATGCCCGGCGGCATGAAGTCGTGGCCCAGGGTGTACATCTTCATCAGCGGCGTGAAGCCGGAGGCGTCCCCGAAATCGTAGGCATACGCCCCCTTGGTCAGGGTCGGGCAGGAGCTGGGCTCCACCGCGACGCAGCGCAGGCCTTCGGCCCGCTTCTCCCCGGCCGCCTTGTCGGCAAGAAACGGAAAGGCGATACCGCCGAAGCTCGAGCCGCCACCGCAGGGACCGAAGATCACGTCCGGGTAGGCGCCGATCTTGTCGAACTGCTTCTTCGCCTCGAGGCCGATCACGGTCTGGTGCAGCAGGACGTGGTTCAGCACCGAGCCGAGGGTGTAGTTGGTGTCGGCGCGCCCGGCCGCCTCCTCGACCGCCTCCGAGATGGCAATCCCGAGCGAGCCCGGGCTGTCCGGATCCTGCGACAGGATGCGGCGGCCGGTCTCGGTGAGCTCGGACGGGCTGGCGAACACCTCGGCACCCCAGGTCTGCATCATCAGGCGGCGGTAGGGCTTCTGGCCGTAGCTGACCTTGACCATATAGACCCGCACCTCGAGGCCGAACATCTGACCTGCGAAGCTGATGGACGAGCCCCACTGCCCGGCCCCGGTTTCGGTGGTCAGGCGGCGGATACCGGCCTCCCGGTTGTAGTAGGCCTGGGGAACCGCAGAGTTCGGCTTGTGGGAGCCAGCCGGGGACACGCCTTCGTACTTGAAGTAGATGCGCGCCGGCGTATCCAGGGCCTTCTCGAGGCGCACCGCGCGCATCAGCGGGCTGGGACGCCAGATCTTGTAGACCTCGCGCACCGCCTCGGGGATCGGAATCCAGCGCTCGGCACTCATCTCCTGCTCGAGGATCTGGCCGGGAAAGATCGCGCCCATCTGTTCGGGGGTAGCCGGGTTGCCATCCGGCCCCAGGGGCGGCGACGGTGGCGTCGACATGTCGGCCACCACGTTGTACCAGTGGGTCGGCATCTCGTGGGTCTCGAGCATGACGCGAGCATCATCCATGACACAGTCCTCCTGAACAGGGGCGGCCATCGCCGCCCGGATCGGCCTCAGGGCGTGATGTTAGCCCGTTCTGCGGCGATCTGCGCCAGCCCGTCCAGGACGAGGTTGTCCACCTGGCGGAGCGGGATCGACAGATGGGGCGCAATGGCTGCCGCCGCGCCGCCCCCGAGCAGACAGAGCGCATCGTGCTCTGCCGTAAGGCGAACGAACATCCGCTCGATGGCGCCCGCCTGGGCCTCCAGGCAGCCGCTGACGATGGCGTCCTCGGTTCGGCGGGGGAACGCATCGAAGGCGCCATCGGCGAACGGCAGGTCGGCCGTGTCGCGGGCCAGCGAGCGCCGCATCAGGGCCAGGCCCGGCAGGATCAGCCCGCCGAGGAAATCGCCATCCGCCGTCAGCAGGTCCACGGTCGTGGCGGTGCCCGCCATCACGACCAGGGCGGCACCCGGATGAACAAGCCGGGCGCCGATCAGGGCCGCCCAGCGATCGGCACCCAGTTGGGCCTCATCGAGATAGCCGTTGCGGACCCCGCACTGCAGGCGTGCCGGCCGGTTCCAGTGGAGCGGCAGCCCTTCTGGCAACACGGCGGCGACGGCCTCGGCTGCCGCCGGCCCGGCGACGTTGGTCCCGATGGCCCGGACCGGCGCCGCGGATCCGGCCAGGCGGGACGAGAGGGCGGCGAGGTCGTCATAATCGCAGGCGCCGCGCCCGTGCCAGATACGACCGTCGTGCAGGCCCCACTTCAGCCGCGTATTGCCCAGATCGAGGAGCAGGTTCACGCCACCGGCCTCAGGGACACCTCGCCGGCCAGCACCCGGGTCTCGCCGGCGTCGGTGGCAATCCGGAGCGCGCCATCGGCATCGACGCCCAGGCAGGTGCCGACGATCTCCCGCGCCTCGCCGCTGATCTCGACCGGCAGCCCGGCGTGGGCGTTGCGCTGCTCCCAGGCCTGACGCAGGGCGGGAAACCCGGTCGCCTCATAGGTGCCCAGCAGATCGTCGAAGTCGGCCAGCAGCGCGGCCAGCAAGGCACTGCGCGACGGCACCTGCGCCATCACGTCGGCGAGGGCGCACGCGTCCACGCCCGCAGGCAACGCGTCGCGGTCGAGACTGCCGACATTGATGCCGATTCCGATCACGGCCGCCGGCGTGCGGCCACGGCCGGGCACCAGCTCGACCAGAATGCCGGCGAGCTTGCGCCCGAGCACGAGCACGTCGTTGGGCCACTTGAGCTGCACCCCATCGACTCCCAGCCGCTCCAGGCAGCGCGCAAGCGCCACGCCGGCGACCAGGGAGAGGCCAGCGGGCACCGGCGCACCGGCCGCGAAGCGCCACAGCATCGAGAAGGTCAGGCTCTCGCCCGGCCGCGAGACCCAGGTGCGACCCCGCCGACCGCGACCAGCTGTCTGTGACTCGCAGGCCACGACATGGATGCGGCCGTCATCCGGCGGCGGCGCATCACGCAGGCAGGTATTGGTGGATTCGCAGGCCTCCAGAACCTGGAGCCCGAAGCGGGAGACGCGCGCGCCAAGCGCGGCGTCGATGACGGAAGTGTCCAGTCGGTCCTTGGCAGGCATGGGGCCTCGGCGTAGGGGATCGGCTGCCGATTATCGTCGCCCGCTACGCGCGCTGCCAAGGGGGCCGGCCGGCGTGGGGCCAGCCGGGTCGACTTCAGCCGCCGCCCGCGCCTTCGTGGGCGGCCGCTTTGTCCTCGTCGAGACCCAGTTCCTGGATCTTGCGTGTGATCGTATTGCGCCCCAGGCCGAGCAGCTGCGCGGCCTCGACCCGGCGATCGCCGGTGGCGTGCAGCGCGCGCCGGATCAGAACCCGCTCGAAGTCCTTCTGCAGGCGCTCATGCACCTCGCCCGGCGACTCGACCAGCAGCCGGTCGGCCTCGGCGGCCAGCGCGGACAACCAGTCGCCTCCCGGCAGCGCGACGGTTTCGGATTCCCTCAGCTCACTGGGCAGGTCCGCCAGATCCACGCTCTGGCCCGGCGCCATCACGGTCAACCAGTGACAGACGTTCTCGAGTTGGCGCACATTGCCGGGAAAGCTCTGCCCCTGCATGTGGCGCAGCGCCGACTCGGTCAGCCGCTTTGCCTCGCCACCCAGCTCCCGTGCGCTCTTCTGCAGGAAGTGGCGCGCCAGCAGCGGGATGTCCTCGCGACGTTCGCGCAGCGGCGGCAGACGCAGGCGGATCACGTTGAGCCGGTGAAAGAGGTCTTCCCGGAAGAGGCCCTGCTTGACGCGCTCGTCCAGGTTCTGATGGGTGGCGGCGATGACCCGGACGTTGGCGCGGATCGGCTGGTGCCCCCCCACACGATAGTAGTGGCCGTCCGACAGCACCCGCAGCAGGCGGGTCTGCAGTTCGGCCGGCATGTCGCCGATCTCGTCGAGAAAGAGGGTCCCGCCCTCGGCCTGCTCGAATCGCCCTCGCCGCTGCGCGGTCGCACCGGTGAAGGCGCCGCGCTCGTGGCCGAACAGCTCGGACTCGAGCAGTTCGCGCGGAATCGCGGCGGTGTTGATGGCAACAAAGGGGGCATCGCGGCGGGGACTGTGGCGGTGCAGGGCCCGGGCAACCAGTTCCTTGCCGCTGCCCGACTCGCCGGTGATCAGGACCGTGGCATGGGACTGGGACAGTCGCCCGATGGCCCGGAAAACCTCCTGCATCGCCGGCGCCTGGCCCAGGATCTCGGGGGCGAGCAGTTCCTCCTCCTTGCCCCCCGCCTGCATCGCGCCCTGGTCCAGGGCCCTCCGCACCAGACTGACCGCCTGATCCACATCGAAGGGCTTTGGCAGATACTCGAAGGCACCGCCCTGGAAGGCGGCCACTGCGCTGTCCAGGTCCGAATAGGCGGTCATGATGATCACCGGTAGCTGCGGGAAGCGCTCCTTGACCTCTCGCAACAGATCCAGGCCCGACTCGCCGGGCATCCGGATGTCAGACACCAGTGCCTGCGGGGCGTCGGCGTCGCGCTCAATCGCATCGAGCGCTTCTCGGGCCGTCGAGAAGCTCCGGTGATCGATGCCTTCTCGGGCCAGGGCCTTCTCGAGGACCCACCGTATCGAACGATCGTCATCTACGATCCAGACGGCATTGCTCATCGTCATCATTCACCGTTTTGGGGCATCCGCACCAGAAGCGGATGCCGGGTTGCGTATGCTGCACCACAACGGTGCATCAAGACTCGGCGGTTGTCACGGGCAGAAGCACCGTGAAACACGTTCGGCCCGGCCGGCTGTCCACCTCGATCATGCCCTGGTGCTGTTCGACGAAGGTCTGGGCAATGGAGAGGCCCAGGCCGCTCCCACCTTCCCGCCCGGAAACCAGCGGATAGAACAGGGTATGACGAATGGCTTCCGGGATCCCCGGACCGTTGTCGATGACTTGCAATTCCAGTGCCAACTTGTGGCGACGCTTCGCGAAGGTAACCTGGCGCGCAGCCCGCGTGCGCAGGACGATCTCGCCCTGCCCCTCCAGGGCCTGGGCCGAATTGCGGGCAATGTTGAGGATGGCCTGAATCAGCTGCTCCCGGTCCCCCATCAGCTCGGGCAGGCTGGTGTCATAGTCGCGCCGGATGCTGACGGCGGGAAACTCGGCCCGCACCAGGCGCCGCACCCGCTCCAGAACGTCATGGGCATTGATCAGCGCCGGC
Source organism: Rhodocyclaceae bacterium (assembly GCA_020445665.1). GTDB lineage: Bacteria > Pseudomonadota > Gammaproteobacteria > Burkholderiales > Rhodocyclaceae > Cognatazoarcus. The sequence goes on along the minus strand of JAGRGD010000128.1, from coordinate 2,015 downwards.
CGGGTCATCGCCCGGGCTGACAGCAGCCGGTTCATGAGGTCCTGCAGACGGTCCGCTTCTGCAATGATCACTTCGGTGTATTCCCGAAGCGCCGGGTCGGACAGCTCGCGGGCCAGCAGCTGGGCCGAGCCGCGGATGCCACCGAGGGGATTCTTGATTTCGTGGGCCAGATTGCGCATCAGCTCCCGATTGGCCTTCTGCTGCTGGGCGAGCTGTTCCTCCCGCGCGACCCGAAGCTGGGCGTCGATCGGGCGAAACTCCAGCAACAGCCGCAGGCTGCCCTCGTCCACCGGACTCACGGTGCAGTCGAGGCGCAGCACCTCGCCCCCCGGTCGCTCCACCTGCAGGTCGTGGCCGGTGTAGCTCCAGTTGTTGTACAGGGCGTTCTCGATCGATGCATCGAGTTCCGGGGACTGCCCGATCAGTTCGGCGAGCGGAAAGCCGGCCAGTTTTCGATGGCTGACCTCGAACAGGTTCTCGGCGCCCGGGTTGAGATAGCGGATGCGTTTGGCGTCATCAAGGAGGACAACTGCGGAGGCGAGCAGGCCAAGCCCCGCACAGAGGTCCTCGATGGATCGCTGGGTCGTGTCGATGTCTGGCATGGCCGACGGGCGAGCAAGAAGCAAGCCACTGCACGAAGCCGTTTCAGCGGAGGTTGGAGATTTCCTTCTGGAGCGCCTCGACGTTCCGCTGGTGCAGTTCGACCTGGTCCTGGAAGGGCTTCAGCCGATCGAGTTTGCGCTGGTAGTTGCGCTCACTCCCGAGGCGAATGCCCTCCTGCTCGGCCAGCGCCTTCTGTGCCGAATCGAGGGCCGTCTGCTCGGCCGCCAGCTCCTCCTCGAGGATGTTCCGGCGGCTGTCGTCTCGGGCCTTCTGCTGGTCGGGACTGACCCGCGGAAAATCCTTCGCGGGCGGCGGTGGGCGCAGCGCCGGCACCGACGACACGGGGAGGTCTTCCTCGAGCTGGGAACACCCCTTGCTGTTGGTGTTGTCGTTCGTGTAGGTCACGCGCCCCTGCGAATCGACACACTTGTAGATGGCGGCCTGAGCACCCGCCCACGGCAGCACCCATGCCAAAGCAATCACGCCGATCTTTCGCATCGCTCGAAAACTCCCGTGTACACGGCCTCCGAGTGTAGGAAGGCGGGCCTGCAAATGCAAACGACAAGAAAAAAGGACGGGCCAGGCCCGTCCTTTTCGTCCGTGATCCGGAGAGATCAGGAGCTGTAGTACATGTCGAACTCGACCGGGTGGGTCGTGATACGCAGACGATTGACCTCTTCCATCTTCAGCTCGATATAGGCGTCGAGGAAGTCGTTCGAGAACACGCCACCGCGGGTCAGGAATTCGCGATCCGCGTCGAGGGCCTCGAGCGCCATGTCCAGGCTGTGGCAGACGGTCGGGATCTTGGCATCCTCTTCCGGCGGCAGGTCGTACAGGTTCTTGTCGGCCGGATCGCCCGGGTGGATCTTGTTCTGGATGCCGTCCAGACCGGCCATCAGCAGGGCCGAGAAGCACAGGTACGGGTTGGCCAGCGGATCCGGGAAGCGGGTCTCGAGGCGGCGGCCCTTCGGATTGGCCGTGTAGGGGATCCGGATCGAGGCCGAACGGTTACGGGCCGAGTAGGCCAGCTTGGTCGGTGCCTCGTAGTGCGGGACCAGGCGCTTGTACGAGTTGGTGCCCGGGTTGGTGATCGCGTTCAGGGCGCGGGCGTGCTTGATGATGCCGCCGATGTAGTACAGGGCCATCTCGGACAGGCCGGCATACTCGTTGCCGGCGAAGAGGTTCTGGCCGTCCTTCCAGATCGACTGGTGGACGTGCATGCCCGAGCCGTTGTCGCCGACGATCGGCTTCGGCATGAAGGTGGCCGTCTTGCCGTACTGGTGGGCAACGTTGTGCACGATGTACTTCAGCACCTGCGTCCAGTCGGCACGCTTGGTCAGGGTGTTGAACTTGGTGCCGATCTCGCACTGGCCGGCGGTGGCCACTTCGTGGTGATGCACTTCGACTTCGAC
>JAGRGD010000127.1 GCA_020445665.1 Rhodocyclaceae bacterium | reverse complement strand
GGTGGCGCCGCGGCGGGTGGTCGCGCGGCCGTGCACGAGGCCTTCCTGGCCCGCGCTGTGGCCGCCGGCGAGCGCCCGGCCGGGCTGCCGCGGCGGGTCGTGGTGTTCGGCATCTCGTCGATGCCGCGCCAGTCTCTCGAGGTGCTCGCCACCCTCGCGCGCTGGTGCCAGGTGCTGGTCTGCGTGCCCAACCCGTGTCGCCACCACTGGGCCGACATCGTCGCCGACAAGGACCTGCTGCGCCGGGAGCGCGCCCGCCAGGCCCGCAAGCCCGGCATGCCCGCGGTACTCGACGAGACCACCCTGCACCTCCACGCCCAGCCCCTGCTCGCGGCGTGGGGCAAGCAGGGGCGCGACTTCATCGCCCTGCTCGACGAAGTGGACAGCGCCGAGACGCGGCGCGAAGTCGACGGCCGGCTCGCCGCCATCGGCCAGCGGGTGGACCTCTTCGACGAAGGCGCCCCCGACAGCCTGCTCGGCCAGCTGCAGGACGACATCCTCGAGCTGCGCCCGCTGGACGAGACCCGCAGCACCTGGCCAGCGGTGGACCTGGCCGCCGATCGCTCGATCCGCTTCCACGTCGCCCATGGCCCCCAGCGCGAGGTCGAGATCCTCCACGACCAGCTGCTGGCCGCCTTCGACGCCGAGCCGGACCTGCGCCCCCGCGACATCATCGTGATGGTGCCCGACATCGACGCCTACGCGCCGCACATCCAGGCCGTCTTCGGCCTGCCCGGCACCGACGACCCGCGCCACATCCCGTTCAGCCTGGCCGACCAGGGGCGGCGCGGCGAGGACCCGCTGCTGTGTGCCCTCGAGCAGCTCCTCGGCCTGCCCGAGTCGCGCCTCGGCGTCAGCGCGGTGCTCGACCTCCTCGACGTGCCGGCACTGCGCCGGCGCTTCGGCATCGACGCGGCGGACCTCCCCCAGCTGCAGGCCTGGATCCGCGATTCCGGCGTGCGCTGGGGCCTCCACGCGGCCCAGCGGGCGACCCTCGACCTGCCCCGCGAGGCCGAGCCGGCGGCCCCCAACAGCTGGCTCTCCGGCCTGCGCCGGATGCTCCTGGGCTACGCCGCCGGGCCCGGCGCGCCGGCCTGGCAAGGCATCGAGCCCTTCGACGAGGTCGGTGGCCTCGGCGCCGCCGCCCTCGGCCCCCTGCTGCGCCTGCTCGGCACCCTCGAGCAGCACTGGCAGGCCCTCGCCACGCCGGCCGACGTGCCCACCTGGGTGGCCCGGCTGCGCGCCCTGCACGAGGCCTTCTTCGTTGCCGAGGGCGACGACGAGGCCTTCGCGCTGCTGCAACTGGAGAGCGGCCTGCAGACCTGGCAGGAGGCCGCCGCCGAGGCGCGGCTGGAGGCGGCCCTGCCCCTGTCGGTGGTGCGCGAGCACTGGCTCTCCGGCCTCGACGAGGGTGGCCTGTCCCAGCGCTTCTTCGCCGGCGCGGTCACCTTCGCGACGCTGATGCCGATGCGCGCGATCCCGTTCCGGCGGGTCTGCCTGCTGGGCATGAACGACGGCGACTACCCGCGCTCGCGCCCCGCCGCCGACTTCGACCTGATGGGCCAGGACTACCGCCCCGGCGACCGCTCCCGCCGCGAGGACGACCGCTACCTGTTCCTCGAGGCGCTGCTGGCGGCCCGCGACCACCTGCACGTGTCGTGGGTCGGGCGCAGCATCCGCGACAACGCCAGCCGTCCCCCCTCGGTGCTGGTGGGGCAGCTGCGCGAGCACCTCGCCGCCGGCTGGCGCCTGGCCGGTGCGGACGACGACGATGGGGGCGCGGCGCTGCTCGCGGCGCTGACCGTCGAGCACCCGCTGCAGCCTTTCGGCGCCGCCTACTTCCAGGCCCCGGACGGCGCCGGTTCCCTGTTCACCTACGCCCGCGAGTGGCAGCCGGCCGGGTCGCAGGCGCCGGCCCCGACTGAAGCGCCGCTTCCGCCGATCGAGCGGGACGAGCCCCTCGACCTGGACGAGTTGGGCGCCTTCCTGCAGCGCCCGGTGCGGGCCTTCTTCAACCGTCGTCTCGGGGTGTGGTTCGAGGCCGATGCGGCGGCCGAGGCGGATCTCGAGCTCTTCGCCCCCGACGCCCTCGGCCGCTGGGCCCTGCAGGCGCGGCTGATCGAGCAGGCCACCCGCGACGTGGCCGGTGGCGGCGAGGGCCTGCCCGCCGCCCGTGACGAGGTCCTGGCCATGGCCCGCCGCGGCGAGCTGCCGGCCGGCGGCTTCGGCAGCCTGTGGCAGGAGACCCTGCTGTCGCCCCTGCCCGAACTGCTCGAGCGCTATCGCGCCTGCCTCGCCCGCTGGCCCGGCGCCGCCGACGACCTCCCGGTGGCCCACGCCTGCCGGGTGGACGGGCGCGCGTGGCGGCTCGAAGACGCCATCAGCGGCTTGCGCCGCGGCGCCGACGGCACCCTGGGCCGGATCGAACTGATCGCCAGTGACCTGGTGGTCAAGGGGCACTACCGGCTCGACCTCGCGCTGCGGCCGTGGGTGACGCACCTGGGCGCGCAGCTGGGCGGCGAGGCGGTGACCACCGAGCTGATCTCCAAGGTCGGCCAGTTCACTTTCGCCCCGATGCCGGCCGAGGCCGCCGCCGCCCACCTCGATACGCTGATCGCCGCGTGGGACGCCGGCATGCGCCGGCCCCTGCCGCTGGCCGTGAAGGCCGGCTTCGAGTGGCTGCGCACGATGCCTCCCGACGCGCCGCCCCACACCCCCCAGGACAAGGCCTTCGCGGCGGCCCGCAGAGCCTACGAGGGCGACGCCTGGAACCCCGGCGAGCGCGACCGCTGCGCCGCGCTGGCCCGGGCCTGGCCCGACTTCGACGCCCTGTGGGCGGGCGGCGAGTTCGGCGCGCTGGCGGTGGCCCTGCTGCGGCCCCTGCGCGAGACCATGGGCCGGCCGCCCAGGGGAGGCGCATGAACGCGCCGCTGCAGCCCCTCGACCCCCTCCGCTTCCCCCTCGCCGGCAGCCGCCTGATCGAGGCCAGCGCCGGCACCGGCAAGACCTTCACGATCGCCGCCCTCTACCTGCGGCTGGTGCTCGGCCACGGCGACGCCGCGGCCCACGCCCGGCCCCTGACGCCCCCCGAGATCCTCGTCGTCACCTTCACCGAGGCGGCCACCCAGGAGCTGCGCGAGCGCATCCGCGCCCGCCTCGCCGAGGCCGCCCGCTGCTTCCGCGACGGCGCGGGCGGCGATCCGCTGCTGCAGGCCCTGCGCGACGCCTACCCGGCCGAAGCATGGCCCGGCTGCGCCTGCCGCCTGCAGCTGGCGGCCGAGTGGATGGACGAGGCCGCGGTGTCCACCATCCACGGCTGGTGCCAGCGCATGCTGCGCGAGCACGCCTTCGACAGCGGCAGCCTGTTCACGCTGAGCCTCGAGGCCGACCAGAGCGAGTCCCGCGCCGAGGCGGTGCGGGACTACTGGCGCAGCTTCCTGGCCCCCCTCGACGCGCCGTCCGCGGCCGAGGTGGCCGCCTGGTGGCCCGACCCGATGGCGCTGGAGCACGCGCTGGGGACCCCGATGGCCCACGTGGATCTGCTCGGCGAGGCGCCGCCGCCGGCCGACGCGCTGGCCGACG
>JAGRGD010000013.1 GCA_020445665.1 Rhodocyclaceae bacterium | reverse complement strand
GGCAGCGTCCAGGACCCCGACTGGAACTCGTGGCTGTAGGGGGCCTCCGCGCCCGTGGTCGTCGGCGTGCCGAAGGCGGCCTTCAGCCAGAACCCGAAGGCCTCGGCGTCGAGCGGGACCACGACATCACCATCGGCCGTCACCGCGTCCTTGATCGGCGCCAGCGGATCGCGGCCATAGCCGAGCAGCTCCGAGTTCAGCAGCGGCTGCTCCGCCCCCAGCGAGGAGCTAGAGAAGGGCATGCGGGTGAAGCCGCTCACGGGCGGCGTTCCATAGGTCGTCTCGAACGCAAGCGCCATAAGCGCCCGCGCCCCCTGGGCTCGTGCCATGGTGTTCTCCTGTTGTGCGACGTAGAGAGATCGACGACCGGTTTACCTTGCTCTCCGGTTGGCGTTGCCAGGGACGCTCGGCCCAATCAGACTGCCGCCGGGTGGTTAAGGGGTTGGTGTCGTGATTTCCTGGGTCTGGACTGTGTTTCGATCGCGCCGCGCCGCGATGCTCGAAGCCGAGTTTCTCGTGATGAAGCTCGGATGCGAAGCCGCCGCCCATGCGCACGCGCTGGCGTCCGATCCCCAGGCAACCGAGGAGCGACGGGCGTACTACCGGCGCGTGGCGCGGATCGCGAAACGTCGCCACGAATTTTTGAATGCCCTGGACACCGCCACGAAACACGACGTCCAAAACGAATGGCGCTGCCGCCGCGGCTCGCTGTGCCGATGACCACACTCTTTCGCGGAAACCGGCGCCGAAGCGGCCATCGCCTTGTTGTCTCAGCAACGATTGGCCTGATTGCCGTCCTCGCTGCCTGCGCGAGCCTTCTCGATCCACCCGAACCGACGGCGGAGCGCGCTCCCGGACAGCTGGTTGGCGGGGTGACGCGCGTGGTGGACGGCGACACCTTCTGGATCAGCACCGCCGACACTTCGATCCGGGTCTGGGGTCTCGATGCCCCGGAAACCGCCCAGCCTGGCGGAGCACGGGCAACGGCAGCGCTCACACAGCTGATCGCGGGACAGACTCTGAGCTGCCGGCAGCGTGACATCGATCGCTATGGCCGCATTGTCGGCCAATGCACCCTGCCCGACGGCCGAGACATCACGGCGGCAATGATCGCGAGCGGGACAGCACGCGAGTACTGTCGCTTCTCCGGCGACTACTATGGAACCTGCTGACAACTAGCCAAGTGGATCGGCCGTTGTGTAGTGCAGGACGACGTGGATCACGGCGGCCTTCAGGCTGGCCGCACCCTCGACAGGCAGATCGACGGGCTGCGGCGCCTCGGCCTCCACCCAGTCGCAGAGCCCGCCCATCGTGCGGTCCGCGGCGAGTACTGCGCCGATGTTGGCGGTCAGCGTGTCAAAGACGGCGTTACGGTCGGCGCCCTGAACGACCGCCTCGATCTCGGCCCGGTGCTGGTAGTGATAGGCCAGCGGCGAGAGCGTCACCTCGGGATCCCCCGGCTCGCCGTCGCGCAGGATCAGCAGGCCCTCGGCTGGCACGCGCTCGGGCAGCATATCGCCGCGCAGGGCGGTGGCAGGCAGCGCCGAGAGCCGCTCGTGCAGCGCGGCGAGGATGGTTTCGCGGGGGGTGGGCATTTCCTGTCCTCATTCAGGCCAAGACGGCAATAAGTCTGAGTTTCTTTTCCATCAGCGAGTTCCGCTGCTAGTCTTGTTCAGACGCTTCCCGAATCTGGAGCCTGATCATGTATTTCCTTGCCCGATCCGCGACCCGTGTTTTCGCACTGTACTTGGGAGCGATGCCTCTCGCAGTTCTAGCCGCCCCCCCTGAATGGCTACCGGCTGGCATCACACTGCCAGAGCCGCACGCCGTGCTGATGGACCAGAAGATCGGCTCGAATACCCATCTACTCCAGATTGTTGTCGAGACGGACCCGACGCCCATGTTCGCTGATTGGCAATCAGCGCTTGTGGCCGCCGGCCATGATGTCAACGACAGCATGATGTTCGACGGTCGGCTGCTTTTTTCGAGCTCCGAGGTAGAATCCGGCCAGATTGCCGTTCAATCGTTGGATGAGGCAGAGTTCATGATCCAGATCGACATGACCATGGTACCTGACTGAACAATGGCTGGATGCCAGTTGATCAGGTGATCCTCATCCGGATCTGTTGGTCAGCCAAGCCGCCCATCTACCCACTTCTCCACGATCAGTCCCGGCACACCGTCCAACGCCCGCTCCGCATCCCGCGCCAGGTCGAGCCGCTTTGGCAGCTTGACCTGCGGCACCAGCAGGAAGATCGGCGCAGTCAACTTTCCGCGCCCGGTCTTCGAGCGCGACACCACCGCCTGGCCCTTGGTGTTCAGCCGCCCCTCCGCCACCAGCAGGCTCGGCCCTCTCCGACGATAGACGAAGCGCAGGCGCAGCCCACGCCGCCGCTCCCATTCTCCAGGCGTGATCCGGCCGCCGCGGAGCCCCCGCCCGGCAGCAGGCAGCGGGATCGCCAGCCAGAACCCGTCTTTCGAGCGGATCAGCGGGCCGGTGTCGTGGGCGCCGACGATCACCGGAGCCTTCGACCAGACGAGCGCCGCGGCGCTCAGGCTATCGCCGGTCTTTGGGTAGGTCTGGCTGCGGATCGAGCCCGCGAGCCGTCGCCCCAGCCCCGCACCGGTGATCTGCCCGCGCCAG
>JAGRGD010000126.1 GCA_020445665.1 Rhodocyclaceae bacterium | reverse complement strand
TGGCGTCGGCGCCGATGTCCGGCATGTCCTCGAGGATCAGCACCGGATAGCCCACCAGCCGCGCGGGCTGATCGACGGCCAGGCCATCGGACCACAGGAAACGCCCGTCGGCATCCTTCATCTTGCGCACCGCGCCTGCGGTTTTCGAGTTCATCACGAAGCTCGCCCCGGCTCGGTATTCCGCGTCCAGCCCATAGACCAGGTCGAAGATCGCATCCGCCGGGTTGACCGCGTCGAAGTCGCCCACGGTGCCGGTGGCGATATAGCCGAGGTTGCCCCAGGTCCAGCTGTCGTTGTCCACGTCCGGGTGGGTGAGGAAGCCGGTGGGCTTGTCCACCCCGTCGCCCGCGACGAACGAGGCCGCCTCGGCACGGGCGAACTTGTCGGCGATGCGCTGGGCCAGCCAGCTTTCGATGTCGAAGGCGGCATCGTCCAGCAGGCGCTGCGACGCCTTGGGCAGGGCCGACAGCTCGTGAAGCGGGATGGTGATGCGGTCGATGGTGGGGGTCGCGGTCTCGACCGAGGGGTCGGTCTCGGTGGCCCAGCCGGAGCCGAGATCGCCGTGGTCGATCAGCACATCGTAAGCGGTCGATTCGACGTTCACGAGATTGGCGATGGCGCGCAGCGAGGCGTTGGAGCGCAGCACGCTCTGGATCGTCGCGGCGGTCTCGGGATCGACCAGATAGCCGCCGTCGCCCGCGACATTGGTCGCCATGCCCTTGGCCTCGACCGTCAGGCCGCGCAGCCCGTCGTCGTCGCCCGAGCGCAGGTAGGCCTCGAACGCCTTCTTGTGCGGCGCGTCCAGATCGGCGGCGGCGGCGAGCGCCGGGCGCATCGCGGTGGTCCGGGTGTGGGTCTTTTTCTCCAGCATCGTCAGCTCTTCTTTCTGTTGGTCAAGTCGGGTTTCAAGGTCGTCGTGGAAGCTCTTGATATCGCTCATGAAACCGGCAAGCGCGGTTTTCACCTCGTCGGCCGGGGACACGCCCTGAGCAGGGGTCTGGGTCTTGCTCATTGATCCATCCTGTGGGTTGGGGTCAGCATAAGGCGCGCCTCTTCGATGGAAGCGGCCAGGTCACGCAGGGCGGTGTCCGCGGGCGTGTCGCCCTTGGCCCCGACCCGCGCGCTGGGCAGCATCGGGAAGGTGACAAGCGACACCTCCCAAAGCTCCAGCTCGTGCAAGAGCCGCTGGCCCTTGTCGTTCTTGGTGGCCCTCACGGTGCGGTAGCCGATCGACAGCCCGTCGATGGCGCCGGCCGCGATCAGGGCGGCGGCCTCGCGGCCCTTTTCCACCTCGGCGAGGATGCGGCTCTTGACGTAGAGCCCGCGTTTGTCCTCGCGCACCGCGTCCCAGACGCCGATGGGCTGGGCCGGGTCGTGCTGCCACAGCATCCGGACCTGCCCGCCCTTCGCCGCCAGCGCGGAGAGCGAGGCGGCATAGGCGCCGGGCTGGACCACGTCGCCGCCCCGGTCAGGCGTGCCGAAGTGGCTGGCATAGCCTTCGATGGCCAGCCCGCCTTCGGTCGCGCGGGTCTTGTCGATGGCGACGAACTTGTGTTCCAGATCAAGTGTTTGCACGGTCATGCTCACTCCTCCCCGGTCCGTTTCGGAAGGCCCAGCAGGGCGCGTTTCTCGGCCTCGGTCAGGAAATCGGCCCCGGCCACCCGCGCCCATTGCTGATCGCGCTCGCTGGCCAGCGCCGGCACCTGGTCGAGGTCGGGTTTCAGCGCCAGCTCGGCCCCGGCATAGCCCGACAGCCAGTGCCCCACGGCCGCCGTGACCTTGGCCACCAGCGGCAGCACGGTCAGGCGATAGAAGGCGCGGTTGGCCTCCTGGTAGTTGGCGTAGGTGGCGTCGCCCGGAATGCCGATCAGCATCGGCGGCACACCGAAGGCGGTGGCGATCTCGCGCGCCGCGGCCTCCTTGGTCTTCTGGAACTCCATGTCGGAGGGCGAGAAGCCCATCGGCTTCCAGTCCAGCCCGCCCTCGAGCAGCATCGGACGGCCCGCGTTGCGCGCCCCGATGTGATAGGCCTCCATCTCGGACAGGAGCCGATCGTACTGGTCGGGCGTCAGCGTGCCCTGCCCGTCCGACCCGTGATAGACGATGGCGCCGGAGGGCCGGGCGGCGTTGTCGAGCAGCGCCTTGGACCAGGCCGAAGCCGAATTGTGCACATCCAGCGCGCTGGCGGCGGCCTGCATCGGCGACAGCCCGTAATGGTCGTCCTGCGGGTGGAAGCTCTTGATATGGCAGACGCTCGGCACGCCCTCGCTCACGTCGAAGGCATGCTTGCGCCCGCCGACGCTGTATTCATAGACAACAGTCCAGCCGTCGTTCCCGGGGCTAGGGCTCATCCGCTCCG
>JAGRGD010000125.1 GCA_020445665.1 Rhodocyclaceae bacterium | reverse complement strand
TCCGGCATCACGTCGGCCATCTTCGACTTGGCGTTCTGGGTGGCCCGCACATGGTTGGCGGTGACCACCGACTTGGTGACGTTGGGGTCGAGCACCTGCACGCCCAGGGTGAGCAGAAAGGGTGCGCTGTACTGCAAGGCCGGCTGCATCAGGTCGCCGATGAGGGAGCCCATCTGCCACAGCGCGAAGCGTTCCGGAAAACTCTTGATCGAGAAGAAGCGTGCCTCCAGGACCTCGGGGCTGGCTTCCTTCCACAGGGTGAGGCCGCTGGGATGCGGGTCCTGGATGGTGTCGAAGTCCACGATCTGGTCGCGCAGCTCGCGGCCATCGTCGTAGTGCAGGTCCGGCGCATCGGTTTGGGAGATGCGGTCGGGGTTGGTGAAGAGGGCGCACCAGTTGATCAGGTCGGCAGCATCGCAAACGCGGTTGGGGAGCGAGGCCGAGCGCAGCGTCGAGGCAAAAGAATCGCGCAGCGCCATCAACTCGTCGCGTTTGTTGAGATCCTCGGCGTCTCCGGGAAACGCGACGGAGAGCATCAGCCGGAAATCCCGAATCGTGTAGTGGAAGCCGGATGTCAGCGACTTCTGCGCGCCCTGCAGTAGGTGGCCGACGCGCTGGCGGGCGAGCTTCCTGAACAGGTTCCCGTTGCGGGCCGGCCGGCCCCATTGCTTGGCCTGCTCCGCCTGATCCTCGTCCTCGACCCGCAGGTTCGCGTAGTGGCGCAACTGGGTACGCACCTGGGGCGAGCCGAACAGGTGGAACTGGATCCCGGTGCCGGGCGGGCAGTTGGCATAGAGCGAGACCAGGACTTCCGCCATGCGCTCGTCGGCACCCGACTGCGGCATGAGCTCGAGCATGACGCCCATGCTGTCACGGTTGACGAAGATTTTTTCGGGGGCGAGATAGGCGGAGTAGGGCAGCCAGTTGGCGAATTGCTCGGCCGGCGTATCCACGGGTTGGCCGAAGGGGAAGCCCTGCGCCGGCCGGTGGTCGCGATGGTGGCTGATCGGGGAATTGCTGTGGGGGGCGTTCATGGCGTCACTCAGCACGGTGGGCATTGGGCCCGGCAAACGGGGGCCGTTGCGGCAGCATCGGCGCGGCCGGCGCGTTGATGCCCGCGTTCGGCCCGGCGGTGGTTTCCGTTGCTGACTTTGGCGGCGCCTTGAGGGGCGCATAGGCGTCGCGGATCTGGCGCTGAACGTGGTCGATCAGCCACTGGCCGTTGTCCACCTGGACATAGACGTAGCCCTGGTCGTAGAGATCGCCGTCGGCGTCTTCCCAAGGCTTGATCCACAAGCGCAGCAGGCGCGCCGGGGAGCGCAAGGGGCTGGGCGTGACGGCCGTGTCGGCATCGCCGGTGGCGACGGACGATGGGGCGGGCAGGGCCGATTCGGGCGGATTCCCTTCGGATGCCTCTTTCCGCGGGGCGGCCGACCATTTGGCCCGTTGGCTGGGCAGGTTGTTGTGGATTGCATTGGCGTAGGTACCCGACACCGAGTCGCAGGCGACCCCCTCGGGAGCCTTGCAGGCGTATTTCGAGTCGCCGCCCAACCCGGACATGTTCATGCAAGCGCCCAAGGGGAGCAGCAGGCAGAGGGCGCCCATGCGAAGCACGAGCGCCTTCATGGCTGCTTCTCCACGGCGGCTTGCGGCGTCGTTGGTGAAGCGATCTGCGCGAGGCGCGCTTCCAGCACCGCACGTCCCACGAAGCCCTCAGTACGGCGGCCGTCCGACCAGATCAGGGTGGGCGTGCCCTGGACGCCGAGTTGGTGGGCGAGTGCCAAGTTGCGGGCGATGGGGTGGTCGCAGGCGGCATCGCTCTTGAGCGCACTGTCGTCGCCGTGGAGCATCAGGCGCTGCCAGGCTTCGGCGCGATCCCCCGCGCACCAGATGGCGATCGGCTTGGCCTCGCCCTGGAAGGGGACGAGGAAGGTGTAGAGGGTGACGTTGTCGAGGCCGGCCAGTTCGGACTCCAACTGCTTGCAATAAGGGCAGTTGGGATCGCTGAAGACGGCCACCTTGCGCTGGCCATTGCCGCGGACCGTCTTGATCGCATCACTAAGCGGCAGCTGATCGAAGCGGACGGGGGCCGCTGCCGTACGCGGGGCTTCCGGGGCCGATGCTTGGGCGCCCTTCACGCTGTTGGCCTGCGCCAGTTTCGGGCCGGTCAAGTCGCGCAGCGTCTCGGTATCGAACAGGTGGCCGAAGAGAAAGTAGCGCGGGTTGCTGGCCGAGACGTAGGCCACGTTGCCGCTCATCCAGACTTCATAGAGGCCGCCGATGGGCGAGCGGGTGACTTCGGTGAAGGGCGTGCCTGGATGCGCCTTCTGTAAGGCCGCCAGCAGGCGCTTCTCGTCGAGCGTGGCGGCGTCGGCGCCGGCGAAGGGTCCCAGCAGTGTTGCGCTCAAGGCCGCGACGAGCACGCGCCGGGGACGGCACAGGGGTTCAATAGTTCCCATCGTCGGAGGTCTCCAGATAGCGGGTTTCGGGGGAGTTCGGGGAGTGGGCAAGGCGCGCGGAAGATGGGTCGCCCGCCGTCATGGGGACGTCGATGCGCACGCCCTTGGTGATCACCACATCGACTTCGCGGCCCGCATCCACTTCGATGACCGGGAAGGTGTTCTCGGCGAGCTTGATGTAGTACTGGGCCAGCCGGTCCAGGGCTTTGCCGACGCCACTGCCGAGACCGGCGCGGTAGGCTTCGGCGCCGGAGGCGCTGGCGACCGTGCCCAGTGCCGAGGTGCTGTATTCCGTCGACGAGGTGGCCAGGCCCTGGCCGATGCCGCTGACCACACCGGCCAGCAGCGCATTGGCCAGCATCTGGCCCTGCTTGGTGACCAGGCGCCCGCGCATGCCGACCTTGCCGTCCTCGCCATAGACGCTGCCCTGGATCTTCACTTCCAGCGTGGCGCCGTCGGCGC
>JAGRGD010000124.1 GCA_020445665.1 Rhodocyclaceae bacterium | reverse complement strand
CCGCCGCCGCAGCGAGGAGGTGCGCGAGGTGGCCGTCACCGTGCGCGAGGCTGGCCTGGAGCCCTGGAGCGCCAGCGGCACTGCCGAGCTCCAGGCCTGGGTGGCCGACCTGGCCGATGCGGGCCTGTTCGGCACCCGCGGCGAACCGGGCTTCGCCCGCAGTGCGGACTGGCGCATGGAAGCCGACCGCATCCTGGCGGATGCGGGGGCCGACCGCACCCTGGCGGATGCGGGGGCCGACCGCCCACAGAACCGAGACCACAAGACATGAGCTTCGAGAAGACCCCTGGCTGGCTGGACTGGTACGCCGGCCCCAGCAAACCCCGCTTCCAGCTGCCGGCCGGCAGTGTGGACGCGCACTGCCACGTGTTCGGCCCCGGCAGCGAGTTCCCTTTCGCGCCTGAGCGCAAGTACACGCCCTGCGATGCCAGCAAGGCCCAGTTGTTTGCACTGCGCGATCACCTGGGCTTTGCGCGCAACGTCATCGTGCAGGCCACCTGCCACGGTGCCGACAACCGCGCCATGGCCGACGCCTGCCGTGCCAGCGGCGGCAAGGCGCGCGGCGTGGCCACCGTCAAGCGCAGCGTCACCGACCGCGAGCTGGAAGAGCTGCACGCCGCCGGCGTGCGCGGCGTGCGTTTCAACTTCGTCAAGCGCCTGGTGGACTTCACGCCCAAGGACGAACTGATGGAGATCGCCGGCCGCATCAAGGCGCTGGGCTGGCACGTCGTCATCTACTTCGAGGCGGTGGACCTGCCGGAGCTGTGGGACTTCTTCACCGCCCTGCCCACCACCGTGGTCGTCGACCACATGGGTCGGCCCGACGTGAGCAAGCCGCTGGACGGCCCGGAGTTCGCGCTCTTCCTGAAGTTCATGCGCGAGCATGAGAACGTGTGGAGCAAGGTCAGCTGCCCGGAGCGCCTGTCCGTCAGCGGCCCGCGTGCGCTGAATGGCGAGCAGAACGCCTATCGCGACGTGGTGCCTTTTGCGCGCCGTGTCGTCGAAACCTTCCCCGACCGCGTTCTCTGGGGCACCGACTGGCCACACCCCAACCTGAAGGACCACATGCCCGACGACGGCCTGCTGGTGGATTTCATTCCGCACATCGCGCCGACCGCGGAACTGCAGCGCAAGCTGCTGGTCGACAACCCGATGCGCCTGTACTGGCCTGAGGAAGTCTGAACGTGTCCCTCGACAAACCCTACCTCGACGTGCCCGGCACGACGATCTTCGACGCCGACCAGTCCCGCAAGGGCTACTGGTTGAACCAGTTCTGCATGAGCCTGATGAAGGCCGAGAACCGGCAGCGCTTCCTGGCCGACCAGCGGGCCTACCTGGACGAGTGGCCGATGACCGAGGCACAGAAGCAGGCCGTGCTGGCGCGCGACCTGAACCGCTGCATCGGCGAAGGCGGCAACATCTACTTCCTGGCCAAGCTCGGCGCCACGCACGGCAAGAGCTTCCAGCAGATGGCGGGCTCGATGACCGGCATGACTGAAGAGGAGTACCGCGACATGATGATCGCCGGCGGCCGCAGCGCCGAGGGCAATCGCCATGCCGGCGAGGACGGCAACGCGCAGCCGCAGCACCAGCCCCAGGGCAGTGCGGCCAAACCCGGCTTCTGAAGCAGGCCACTGAACGACACCCCCATGGCCAAGATCACCGCAAGCGTCTACACCAGCCACGTGCCCGCCATCGGCGCCGCGCTGGACCTCGGCAAGACCCAGGAGCCGTATTGGCAGAAGGTCTTCTCCGGCTACGAGTACTCGAAGCAGTGGATGAAGGACAACAAGCCTGACGTCATCTTCCTCGTCTACAACGACCACGCCACCGCGTTCAGCCTGGAGGTCATCCCCACCTTCGCCATCGGCACCGCGGCCGAGTACACGCCGGCCGACGAAGGCTGGGGCCCACGCCCGGTGCCCAAGGTTCAGGGCCACCCGGAACTGGCCAGCCACATCGCGCAGAGCGTGATCCAGCAGGACTTCGACCTCACCATCGTCAACAAGATGGATGTCGACCACGGCCTGACCGTGCCGCTGAGCCTGATGTGCGGTCAGCTCGACAAGGACACCGGCGCCTGGCCCTGCCCGGTGATCCCGTTCGCGGTCAACGTGGTGCAGTACCCGGTGCCGTCGGGCCGCCGCTGCTACAACCTCGGCCGCGCCATCCGTAACGCGGTGGAAAGCTTCGACCAGCCGCTGAACGTGCACATCTGGGGCACGGGCGGCATGAGCCACCAGCTGCAGGGCCCGCGCGCCGGCCTGATCAACGCCGAGTGGGACAACCGCTTCCTCGACCGCCTGATCGACGAGCCGGCCAAGCTGGCCGAGCTGCCGCACATCGACTACGTGCGCGAAGCCGGCAGCGAGGGCATCGAGCTGGTGATGTGGCTGATCGCCCGCGGCGCGATGAGTGACAAGGCGCCCACCGTGAAGCACCGCTTCTATCACGTGCCCGCCAGCAACACGGCCGTCGGCCACCTCATTCTGGAAAACAACGCATGACCATCAACGTCGCCCTGGCCGGTGCCGGCGCCTTCGGCATCAAGCACCTCGACGGCATCAGGAACATCCCCGACGTCAAGGTCATCTCGCTGATCAGCCGCGACTTGGCCAAGACGCAGGAAGTGGCCGACAAGTACGGCATCGCCCACGTCAGCACCGACCTGGCCGACAGCCTGGCGATTCAGGAAGTCGATGCCGTCATCCTCTGCACGCCCACACAGATGCACGCGTCGCAGAGCCTGGCCTGCCTGGAAGCCGGCAAGCACGTCCAGGTGGAGATACCGCTGTGCGACGTGCTCCAGGACGGCGAGGCCGTCGTCCAGCGCCAGAAGGAAACCGGCAAGGTCGCCATGTGCGGCCACACGCGCCGCTTCAACCCCAGCCACCAGTGGGTGCACAAGAAGATCGTCGGCGGCGAGTTCAACATCCAGCAGATGGACGTGCAGACCTACTTCTTCCGGCGCACGAACATGAACGCGCTCGGCCAGCCGCGCAGCTGGACCGACCACCTGCTGTGGCACCACGCCGCGCACACCGTGGACCTGTTCGCCTACCAGGCCGGCAGCCCCATCGTGCAAGCCAACGCCGTGCAGGGTCCGATCCATCCGAACCTCGGCATCGCGATGGACATGTCGATCCAGCTCAAGGCGGCCAACGGTGCGATCTGTACGCTCAGCCTGAGCTTCAACAACGACGGCCCGCTGGGCACCTTCTTCCGCTACATCGGCGACACCGGCACCTACATCGCGCGATACGACGACCTCGTCGACGGCAAGGAGCAGCCCATCGACGTCAGCAAGGTCGACGTCTCGATGGACGGGATCGAGCTCCAGGACCGCGAGTTCGTCGCGGCGATCCGCGAGGGCCGTGAGCCCAATGCCTCGATCGCGTCCGTCATGCCGTGCTACCGGACGCTCGACGCCCTCGAGCAGCAGCTCGACACCCAGTCCTCGTGATCAGTGGGGATGGACAGGAAGGCTCGGGCCGGCGGCGGCTCGGGCAGCTCGAGGTGCGCGCCGTCGGCCTCGGCTGCATGAACCTCAGCCACGTGTACCACCCGCTGCCGAGCGAGGCCGACGCCGAGGCGCTCCTGCGCGGTGCGCTCGAGCTCGGGGTCGACCACTTCGACACAGCCGCCCTCTACGGTGCCGGCGCCAACGAGGAGCTCGTCGGCCGGGTCCTCTCGCCGCACCGCGACTCGTTCACCCTCGCGAGCAAGTGCGGGATGACGATCACCGACGGCAAGCGGGTCATCGACGGCAGCCCTGCCGCGATCCGCGCCACCGCCGAGCAGGCGCTGCGGAGCCTGCGCACCGATGTCATCGACCTCTACTACCTCCACCGCGTCGACCCGCAGGTCCCCATCGAGGAGAGCGTCGGCGCGCTCGCCGACCTCGTCCGCGACGGTCTCGTGCGGGAGATCGGGTTGTCCGAGGTGTCGGCGACCACCATCCGGCGCGCCCACGCCGTGCACCCGCTTGCCGCAGTCCAGAACGAGTACAGCCTCTGGACCCGCAACCCCGAGCTCGGCTCACTGGCCGCCTGCGCCGAGCTCGGGATCGCCCTCGTCGCCTTCAGCCCGCTCGCCCGCGGGGTCCTCACACCGACGCCACCGGACCTTGCAAGCCTGCCGGCGGCGGACCTGCGGCACTCGATGCCGCGCTTCCAGGGCGTGGCGTACCAGGAGAACCTCGCCACGGTGGCCCGGCTCGCCAACGTCGCAGCGAATGCCGGGTGCACCCTTCCGCAGCTCGCGATCGCGTGGCTCCTCGCCCAGGGTGACCACATCATCGCCATCCCCGGCACGCGCAGCGTCGAGCACCTCCGGGAGGACCTCGCCGCCGCCGAGGTCACGCTGTCGCCCGAGACCTTTGCTCGCGCGGGCGAGCTGCTCAACGAGCACACCGTCGCCGGCCCCCGCTACGGACCCGCGGCTGCTGCGGACATCGACACCGAGGCCTTCCCCGAGGCCGGCTGAAGGAGCCACTTATGAGCGACACCGTACTGACCACGCAGGTAGCGATCGTCGGCGGCGGACCCGCCGGGCTCCTGGCCGCCCACCTCCTCGACCGGGCCGGCATCGCCTCCGTCGTCGTCGACCTGCGCACCCGGACCGAGATCGAGACGACGCACCGGGCCGGCATTCTCGAGGCGAATGCCGCTCGGTTGCTCGTCGACTCCGGTGTCTCGGACCGCATCCTGCGCGACGGGCACGAGCACGAGGGGACCTACCTGCGGTTCGGGGGTCGCAGCCATCGCATCGACTTCAAGGAGCTCGTCGGCGAGTCCGTGTGGCTCTACCCGCAGACCGACGTCTTCATCGACCTCGCAGACGCGCGAGCGCGCGACGGCGGCGACGTGCGCTTCGGCGTCCGCGACGTGGAGGTGCTCGACATCGACACGCAGCAGCCGCGCGTCCTCTTCACCGATGTCGACGGGACGCGCGTGGAGGTGCGATCGGCATTCGTCATCGGGGCGGACGGATCTCGGAGCATGTGCCGCAACATCGTCCCGGAAGAGCGGCGTACCCGGCACGGCCGGGAGTACCCGTTCGCGTGGTTCGGGCTGCTCGTCCAGACGCCGATGAATGCGCCAGAGCTGATCTATGCCCACAGCGACGCCGGATTCGCCCTCGTGAGCCAGCGGACGGAGACGGTCCAGCGGCTCTACTTCCAGTGCTCGCCGACGGAGAACGTCGACGACTGGGACGACGCGCGGATCTGGGAGCGGCTGCAGGCCTGCCTCGCGGGCCACGACGGCTTCCGCCTGCACGAGGGCCCGGTGATCCAGAAGTCGGTGCTGCCGTTCCGCTCGTTCGTCCAGGAACCGATGCGGTGGGGGCGTCTCGTGCTCGCCGGCGATGCCGCCCACACGGTCCCGCCCACCGGCGCGCGCGGCCTCAACCTCGCGATCCATGACGTGACGATCCTCGCCGACGTCCTCCCGCGTGCGCTGGCGGCCCGCGACGACTCGGTCCTCGACGAGTACGCCCAGCGCGCCCTGCAACGGGTCTGGCGCGCGCAGAACTTCTCCTACTGGATGACGCAGATGCTCCATCTGCCGCCGGGGGGCGAGAGCTTCGCCTTCGACCGTCGACGCCAGCTCGGCGAGCTCGAGAACGTCGTCTCGACGCGCGCCGGCCGCACCCACCTCGCCGAGCAGTACACGGGGTGGCCCAGCGGGGACTGAGGAGGCGCCTCGCATGCTGGCTCATGCGTCGCCACCGGTGACCCAGGCGGCGGCATCGTCCACCACGGTCTCGAGGACGTGCAGGGCGGCCCCCGTCGCCCCCCCGCTCCTTCAACTCAGGCGGATACCACCTGCGCGTCTCCTAGCATGACTCCAACCTTCCCAAGGTTCGAAGTCTCCGGACACACCGGGGCGGTTCACGGCTTTGTGGAGGGCAACTGTGGGCATCCCGTACTCAGTTGGACCATACGTCGTCCCACTGCCCGGTGGAGAAGACGGGACTCGAACCCGCAACCCCCGCCTTGCAAAAGCGGTGCGCTACCAATTGCGCCACTTCCCCTTGTCACGGCCTCAGCAGCCGCAGCAAGCAGCGTCCGGAAGCAGCCAGCACACCCAGACCACCGAGAACATCGGAACCACTGCTGATCAAAGTGCTACTCAACGTCGGAGCCGGGCGTTCTCGCTTCCCCACATCTTAGGGT
>JAGRGD010000123.1 GCA_020445665.1 Rhodocyclaceae bacterium | reverse complement strand
GGCCGATCTGGAAATAGACGTCGTTCTCCAGCCCACGGATGGCGTTGGCGAGCAAGGCGCCGAGCACGCCGAAGGGAATCGCGGTCATCACCGCGCCCGGCAGGGACCAGGATTCGTATTGCGCGGCGAGCACCAGGAAGACGATCAGAAAGCCGAAGGCGAAGGCCAGTTTCGAGGTGCCGCCCGATTGCTTCTCGTCGAAGGCGAGGCCCGACCAGGCAACCGCGTAGTTCGGCGGCAACTGCGTCGCGACCTCTTCCATCGCCGCGATCGCCTGCCCGGAACTGTAGCCCGGCGCCGCGTTACCGATGATCTTGGCGGCCGGAAAGCCGTTGAAATGCGGCAGGATGTCAGGGCCCGACGTCCAGCGCGTTTCGACCACCGCCGACAGCGGTACCATCTTGCCCTGGTTGGAGCGGGTGTATAGCCGCGTCAGGTCGCTCGGCTGCTGCCGGAAGGGGGCATCGGACTGCACGATCACCCACCACACGCGACTGAACTGGCTGAACTGGCTGGCCGTCAGCGAACCGAACTGCGCCTGGATTGCGCTATAGACGTCCTGCACCGGCACGCCGAGCAGCGTGCTCTTCTCGCGGTCGACGTCGGCGCGCAACTGCTGCGCGCTGGCGGTAAAGGTCGAATGCAGGTTGCTCAGTTCGGGCCGCGCCTGGGCAGTTTGCAGGAAGGCCCGGGTCTGCGTTTCGAGCGCCAGCGGGCTGCCAGCCGCGGTATCCTGGATCCAGAACTCGAAGCCGCCGGTGGTACCGATGCCCGGGATCGGCGGCGGCGCGATCGGCAGCACGATCGCTTCTTCGATGTACTTGGCCTTGTTGAAGAACGAGAAGATGATCGCGCGGGCATTCTGCTCGCGCGCGTCGGCGATGGTCGCATAGCGCTGCTTGAAGTCCTTGAAGGTGACGAAGAAGGTCGCCGCGTTGTTCTTGAAGCCGCCGTCGATCAGGCTGTAGCCGGTGATCATCGAACGTTTGTCCACCCCCGGCGTCTTCGCCAGCAGGGCGTCTACGCGCTCGGCCACCGCCTGCGTGCGGTCGAGGCTGGCCGACTGCGGCATGATGATCGCGACCATCGCGTAACCCTGATCTTCCTGCGGCACAAAACTGGTCGGCAGCAGCTGGAAGAGATGCCAGATCGCCCACAGGAATACGCCGAGCAGGGCGAGGGCGATCAGCGTCCGCTTGATGACGAATTCGACGGCATGGCCGAAGCCGCGCGTCACCCGTTCGACCTGCCGGTTGAACCAGGCGAAGAAACCGCTTTGCGGTGGCGGCGTGTGCTGCCGTCGCCACGGCCGTCTTCTTCGCCTACGGTGGCCTGCGGAACGGCGGGGCGCCGCGGCCCGGCGTGTTGATGGTGGCCACCACGCTCGGGGCCGCCGCCATGACGGGCCTGATCCTGCTGCTGGCCGCCCGCGCCCAGGCGTGGAGCATGAGTCGCCGCGCGGGCCTGCTGGTGGCGGGCCTGCTGCTCACGCCCCTGGCCCTTTTCTCCTGGAAGGTGGGCTGGAGTGGGGCCTTCGAGGGAGGGATGGTGCCCTGGCCGGGGCGGATCGGCATCCCATGCCTGCAGATCAGCCTGCTGACCGGCGCTGGACCGCTCGCTGCCTGGCTCTGGCTGCGCCGGCGGAGCGAGCCGAATCGTCCCGCCCTGGTGGGCGGCCTCCTGGGCGCGTCGGCAGGGGGCTGCGGCTGGGTGGTCACCGATCTTTGGTGCCCGGTCGGGCATGTGCCCCACCTCCTCCTCGGCCATGTGCTGCCTCTGCTCCTGTTCATGGGGCTCGGCGGGGCGCTGGGGGCCAGGTACCTGGCCATCCGCTGGCTGGCGCCGCGGCGGTAGCCGACCGGGCCCGCCGACCAGGGCCGCGACCCGGGACGACCTGGCGTCGGGTCGTGGCCGCGGCCTTCGCCTTCGGTCATGCAGTGAGCGGTCGTCCAAGGGCCTTGAAGAGGTTGGGAGCCGCATCGCCCGGGTGTCGTCTGCTCAGCTCCATGGCGTGCGCATGGAGCTTCCGTCACCGGCCTCGCCCGCGCCGCTTCGGCCGGCAGGCGGCCGGCGCGGCACCGGCGAGCCTGGCCTACGGGTTGGCGGTGTTCTGGGTGAGCGCCGGATCGACCGGGTCGCCCGTGAGGGCCATCAGGAAGGCGATCAACTCGTTCTTCTCGGTCTCGGAGAGGCCGAGGGGCACCAGCGAGGGGTCGATGACACCCGTCGGCGCCGGGCCCCCGCCCTCATCGTAGAACTCGACCAGGGCGCGCAGATCCGCGAGCTGGCCGGCGTGCATGTACGGGGCGCTGATGGCCGCGTTGCGCGCCGTCGGCACGCGGAAGCGACCCATCAGGGCATCCGTTTGGGCCTCGACGCCGTCGATGAAGGGCTGTCCGGCGGCCGGATCGTCGCTGTAGGCCCCGATGCCGTTGAACGGGTCGCCGGCGATGGCCCCCACGGCGTCGAACCGGCCCCCATCGGCTTCGGGGACGTTGGGTCCGGTCTGGGCCAGCCCCAGGTTGCGGTAGCTCAGGTCCGTGAAGAAGGGGCCGCTGTGGCACAGCACGCAGTTGGCCGAGCCAACGAAGAGCGAGAAGCCGCGCTGGGCCGCCTCGTTGAGCGGCTCCCCGCCGGCCACCCAGCGGTCGAAGGGGGACTCCGTCCGCTGCAGCCGGCGCTGGTAGGCCTCCAGCGCCTTGCCGACGTTGGCCACGATCCGGTTGACCGCCTCCTGGTCGGCCGGCGCCATGCCATCCCAGCTCTCGTCGCCCGGCTTGCCGGTCGCCGGGAACCGCGCCTCGTCGGCCAGATCCGGGAGCGGGTGGTCGCCGAAGACGGCGTCATACTCGGCGCGGTACTGGTCGAAGACGACGTGGGCGACGCGCAGGCGGCTGCTGTTGAAGATGGCCCCCGCCTCGAAGACCGCCCGCGGGAGCGCCCACATCACGTCGAAGCGCCCCCGCCAGGTGAAGCCGGCGTCCGCGTACCAGGCCGCGTTCACCGAGCCCGGCGCGTGGCGCGGGTGGAAGCGCGAGCCGATCCCGACGTTGTCGGCCGAGCCGAACGTCTGGTCATCGTGGCACGAGAAGCAGGACACCTTGCCCGGCTCGCCCTCCTGGCCCAGCCGGCTGTCCATCTGGAGCGGGCCGGCCCAGTCAGCCTCGAAGTAGAACTTCTGTCCCAGCGTGGCCGCGGCGGGATCGTCCGCGTAGTCATTCGTCGGTGACCCCGGGATCGGGGGCATCGGGGACATCTCCCGCGCCAGGGCCGTCTCCTGGACGCTCAGGATCCCGAGCGTGTCCGCGTCGGGCGCGAGCGCCATGTCTGCGCCCACCCCGGCGTCATCGCCTTCCTT
>JAGRGD010000122.1 GCA_020445665.1 Rhodocyclaceae bacterium | reverse complement strand
CCCGGTCGACCCCGAGGAAGGCCAGCGCCGCGCCGGTGGTGGAACTGGTCTTGAGCGGATTGACTGACAGGGGCTTGGCGCGCTTGCGGATCTCGGCCATCACGCCACCTCCACGGCAAAGTCGGGGGCGGCCTCGTCGTCGAGGGGCAGGATCAGGTCGTCCTCGTCGAGCACCTCGGGACGGTGGCGCGCTACCTGGGCCGTGGCCCACGGCGCCGGCGCGCGCACCTGCGACCACACCGGCGACTCGATCGTCAGCGCCAGCTGGCGGGTCAACTCGACCATGCCCTGGTAGCCGGCGTAGCCGAACTCCCGCTCCTGGTTGATATCGAGGAAGGGCAGGCGGGCCTTCAGCGCGGTGTAGAGGTTGCGACCGCCGGCGATCATGATGTCGGCCTGCAGCTCGTCCATCAGGTTCAGCAGCGCACGGGCCGAGCCGTCGGTGATCATCTTGGCCTCGGGGCCCATCAGCTCGCGGATGCGCGCCTTGTCTTCCTCGGTGGACTTCTTGGTCGCGGTGGCGACGACGTTCATGCCCAGGTCCTGCAGGGCCGACACCACCGACCAGCTCTTGACGCCGCCGGTGTTGAGCAGCACCCGCTTGCCGGCAAGGCGCTCGCGCCACGGCGCGAGCTGTTCGGCAATGCGAGCCTCTTCGCGGGCGATCAGGGCCTCGGTGCGCTCGGTCAGCGACGGATCGCCGATCAGCCGCGCGAACTCGCGCAGCGCATGGGACATGTCGCTGATGCCGTAGAAGCTGCCCTCGAACCAGGGCGTTCCGTAGGTGTCCTCGAGCTTGCGGGCGACGTTCAGCATGGCCTTGGAACAGACCATCATGTTCACCTCGGCCCGGTGCATGGTCTGCACCTCGTGGTAGCGGCTGTCGCCAGAAAGGGTGCACAGGATGCGCAGGCCGAGTTCGTCGAAGATCGGCGCCACGTGCCAGAACTCGCCTGCGATGTTGTACTCGCCGACCAGATTCACGTTGTGGATCTTGATGCCCCGCGCGGCGTAGTCGGCGACCACCGCGTCGGGCAGCGGCTCGGGCTCGCGGCCGCCAACCACGTGGCGCACCATCGCGTCCGCGCCGATGCGGTTGCCCAGGTTCTTGGTGCCGTAGAAGCCGGCGCAGTCGATCGGCACCACCGGCACGCCGAAGTGCTCGCCTGCGGCCTTGCAGACGGCCTCGAGATCGTCGCCGATCAGGGCCGGCACGCAGGTGTTGTAGACAAACACCGCCGGCGGCTGCCGCGACGTCATGGCCTGGCCGATGGCGTGGAACAGGCGCTTCTCGGAGCGACCCATCACCACGTCCTGCTCGGTCAGGTCGGTGGTCATGCCGATCTTGTAGAGGGTCGGTCCGGTGCTGCGGGTGCCGCGGTTGTCCCACGACGAGCCGGCACAGGCGATCGGGCCGTGCACCACATGGGCCACGTCGGCGATGGGCAGCATCGCGATCTGCGCGCCGTCGAAGGCGCAGCCGCCGGCCGACGCACCCGGTGTCGGCCGCGCACAGCCCGATTTGGACTTCTTGTTGTGACTGCAGGCCGGCTCGTTGAGCAGCTCGGCAACTTCCGATGGTTTCATGACTTTCCACCTGGGAGGGTCTTTGCCACTCCAGGCGCAAGCCATGTGCCAGGCTTCAAGTCATTGTTTTTACGTCAAACAGCAACAGGGGATGTCGGGCCACGTGTGGGCTTCGCGCGGTTTTGTCGGACTTGCGACAGGTCAGCGGCGTCGTCGCCAGCCGTCATCGCGCGACATCAAACGACGCGAGGGTGCCCCAGGCACGCCAACGGCGCGCCCAGGGCGGGGGGTGAGGCGGATCCGGGTGGATCCGGTCGGGGTCAGCCGTGGATGTGGCGAGTGCCACCGGCGAGGCGGAGCTCCCGGCGGTAGCTGCGCCGCATCCGGATGATCATCGCTGACGCGGCAGTCATCACCGCCGCGCAGGCGAGAACGAAGCCATTGAACTCGCTCGCCGCGGAGGCAAGCGAGGCGAAGCCGAGATAGAGGTAGGGCAGCGATTCGTAGATTGCGTGAGGCAACATGGTGGCGGTCCCCCAGTTGTCTGAACTGTGTCGACACTGTGACGCGTTTGTAACTTTCTGTCACTCCGTATCTCTACGCAGTCTTTTTTTCACTGTTTCAAGCACTTGGAATACTGATTCGATGGACATCGACGCCGAGGGCGTATCATGCTCCACCGTGCCGGTGACGTATTTCCCCCTGACACTCACCGGTCTTGCCCAGGAGGCACGCCGTGTTCCCCCTTAGTATCGACAGCCCGTTCTTCATTCCGGGCCTCTGCCTTCTGATGGCAGGGACGGTCACCCTTGCCATGACCAGCAGCGCCCTCGCCCCGCTCGGCCACTTCCCCTTCCGGTCTTGACCTCGAGGGGTTGGCGCTCAATCATCGGCTTTCCTTCCTCGACACGTGCCGATGCGATGAACGCTGACGACCTCCGCGCCATTCAGGCGCCCCTCAAGAGCCGCTATCGGGACGATCCCGGCACCGCCCTCATCACCCTCGCCGCCCACGGCAAGCTGTCCGAAGGCGTCGCCTGCTCGGTCGAGACCGGAAAGGCCCTCGTCACGGCCGGGCTCCATCCGGCGAGCGGCGGAAGCGGCTCGCTGGCCTGTTCCGGCGATATGCTGCTGCAGGCCCTGGTGGCCTGCGCAGGGGTAACCATCTCGGCCGTCGCCACGGCGCTTGGCATCGAGATTCGGGACGGCAGCCTGATCGCCGAAGGAGATCTGGATTTCCGCGGCACGCTCGGGGTCGACCGGGACGCGCCGGTGGGCTTTCGCGCCATCCGGCTGAAGGTCAGGCTGGATTCGGATGCACCCGCGGAGAGCATCGACAAGCTGATGCAGCTGTCGGAGCGCTACTGCGTCGTGCTGCAGACGATCGCGAACGGCGTGCCGGTCGCGCTGGAGGTGGCGCGCTAAGCGCCCCCTGCCCCGGCTCAGATCACTTTCAGCAACTGACCACGCAGTTCCTCGGCTCGCCGACGTCCCTGGCGCGTCTCGACGATGAAGTGGTACCAGTCGTCGAAATGCAGGCGCAGTTCCTCGTGGGAAGCGGCCGAGTTCAGGGTGCTCATCAGCGTGACATGGGTGTATTGCCCGCAGAAGGTCCGCAAGGTGTTGATCATGAAGTGGCGGGCCTTCTCCAGATCGTCCGGGTCGGGCTTGGGCGCCAGCTCCCGGAACGCCGTGATGGACGGCAGCGCACCCTCCACCTTGGTCTCCTCGCCGGAATCCTGACGTACCGACAGGGCCTCGATCAGCCCCAGTTCCTCGAGCTCGCCGAGGGTGTGGGTCAGGTCGTCTGCGGCGACCATCTCCCGGATCTCGTCGACGGTCTTCTTGCCATCGACCATGATGAGCACGCGCCGTGTCCGCGGATGCAGCCCCGCGGTCCGTTCGGTGATCTCTGCGCGTCCCTGTTCTGTCTTCTGAAAAACCACACTCACGATTCTGTCTCCTGACCCGTATCCATTGGTCATGCCTCCCGGCTCTGGCGGCCAGTTGGTGCTCACTCTTGTTTCGACGAATATCCGTATGCCTTTAGTCGGACACCCGGACAAATTTAACGGTTTATTAAGAAAACCCGCTAGAGGACGGTCTCAGTTTATCGGGACCACGCCCTTGATCTGGGCGTAGACCACGGCGCCAGGTGCCAGGGCCAGCAGGTCGCAGGAGCGTCGCGTGAGGCGGGCCAGCAGGCGGGCACCATTGCCCATGCGCAGGCGTACGGTGCATTGGTGCGCACCGGCCGGGGCCAGCGCCTCGACCACCGAGGGCAGGATGTTGGTGATGCTGGAACCGTCGGGCCGGAACAGCGCCACGCTCACGTCCCGGGCGTGGATGCGGATCCGCAGCCGGGTGCCGAGCGGTCGCTCCAGCCCGGCAATCCACAGCTCGACGCCATCCACATCGAGCCGGCTCAGTCCGTACTCGGCATCGTGCCCCACCACTTCTGCGTCGAGGGCGACGCTCGCATCGTCAGAGCTGGCCAGCGACGAGGCGACGTCGGACAGCACCTCGGTCACCGGCCCGGTGCTCACCGCCCGGCCATCCGCCATCACCACCAGCCAGTCAGCCAGGCGGACGACCTCGTCCATCGAGTGCGTGACATAAACGACGGGGACCGCCAGTTCCCGATGCAGGCGCTCAAGGAAGGGCAGGATCTCGGCCTTGCGCGCGCCGTCGAGCGCGGCGAGGGGCTCGTCCATCAACACCACCCTCGGCGCTGTTGCGAGGGCCCGCGCGATCGCCACCCGCTGGCGTTCACCGCCCGACAGCTGGGCGGGTCGCCGTGTCATCAGCGGCCCGATCCCGAGCAGGTCGATCAGGTCGCCGTCGTCGCCATCCGGTTCCGCGCCACGCTTGCGGGCAAAGGCCAGGTTCCCGGCCACGCTCAGATGGGGAAAGAGACTGGCTTCCTGGAAGACGTAGCCGATCGGGCGGCGATGGGTGGGCACCCAGCGCCCCGTCTCCGAATCCTGCCAGCAACGCTCGCCCAGGCGCAGGTGGCCCTCCTCCGCCTGTGCCAGCCCGGCCAGGCAGCGGAGCACCGTGGTCTTGCCGCAGCCCGACGGCCCGAACAGCACGCTGACCCCCGCGCCCGGCAGCGACAGGTCAATGTCCAGCCGGAAGCCGCCACGCCGTTGCAGCACGAAGCGGGCCTCGAGCCGGCTCACGCGTCCGCCCCGCTGATACCCGCCGGCGCCCGACCCCGGTTGAACCATTGCAGCGCCAAGAGGGAGACGAAGCTGAACACCAGCAGCCCGCCCGCCAGCAGGTGCGCGTGGTCGTACTCGAAGGCTTCCACCCGGTTGTAGATCGCGATCGACAGCACCTGGGTTTCACCGGGAATGTTGCCCCCCATCATCAGCACCACGCCGAACTCGCCCACCGTGTGGGCGAAGCCGAGCACTGCTGCACTGAGGAAGCCCGGCCGGCACAGCGGAACGACCACATGCAGGAAGGTGTCGAGGGGGCCGGCCCGCAGGGTCGCGGCCGCCTCGAGCATGCGCTCGCCGAGGGCAGCGAAGGACGACTGCAGCGGCTGCACGACGAAGGGCAGCGAAAACAGGGTCGACGCCACCACCAGGCCCGCAAAGGTGAAGGGCAGCGTGCCCAGGCCGATGGACTCCGTCAGCCGCCCGACGGGGCCCTGCGGCCCCAGGAGGACAAGCAGATAAAAGCCCAGCACCGTCGGCGGCAGGACCAGGGGCACCGCCACCAGGGCCGACACCACGCTCGCCGCCGCCGAGCGGCTGCGCGCCAGCCACCAGGCCAGCGGCGTGCCGATCACGAACAGCACCACCAGGGTCACCGCCGCCAGGCGGGCGGTGAGGCCGATGGCAAGCCAATCCTCGGGACCAATCTTCAACTCAGGCATGGCGGGGGTTCAGGTCGCTACGGTCAGGTGCGCTGTCCCCGAGTTTGCCCCAATTCGCGACGACCCGAAGGAATCCGGCACGGCCGGCGCCGTCCGCTCGCCTCAATGGCGCGAGAACAGGTCACGCAGGCGGCACAGCACGCGCGCGGGGTCGAAACCCGGCGCCGGCAGTTCCTCCGCCGAGCGGCAGGCCTCGATAACCCTGTCGGGGTCCGTCTCGGCCGTCAGAACGACCTCGGCACCGCGACGGGCCATGTGGCGAATGAAGCCCTCGCCGGCCGATCCAGCCACCACGAGATCCACGCCGTCGAGCGGATGCGGCACGTCCTCGGTGGCGACGTGAAGGATCTGGTCAGGGGCCAGAGTCACCGCTTGGGACACCGGCGCGGCCGCAGCGTCGTCGAGCGTCACGACGATCCATTCGCGCGCCCGCCCGGCGTGGCGGCTGACTTCCCGGAATCCCTGGGTGGCAATCGCAATGCGCGTCAATTGGCCACCTCGTAGCCGAAGCTGCGGATCACCTCTCGGGCCTCGTCGGAGCGCAGGTAGGCCGTCAGCGCGCGCGCCGCCTGGTGGTGCTCGCCCCGGGCGAGCACCACCAGGTCCTGGCGCAGGATCTCGTGCAGGCCATTCGGTACGCGCCATGCCGAGCCGCCGAGGAACTGCCCGTCGCGCCAGATCTGCGAGAGCGCGACAAAGCCGAGCTCGGCGTTGCCCGAGGCGACGAACTGGTAGCTCTGGCCGATGCTCTCGGCGGTCACGAGGCGGCCATCGAGCCGCTCCGCCAGGCCCAGCGCATCGAGGGTCTCCCGTGCCGCCCGTCCGTAGGGTGCGAGCTTCGGATCCGCGAGCGCCAGCCGTCGAAAGTCGCCCTCACGCAGCACCGCGCCCTCGGCATCGATCCGTGTCGCGTCGGCGCTCCACAGGGCCAGTTGCCCGATCGCGTAGGTAAAGCGCGTGCCCGCCACGGCAAAGCCCGCTTCCACCAGTTTTTTCGGCGTCTCGGCATCAGCCGCCAGCAGCACCTCGAAGGGGGCGCCGTTGCGGATCTGTGCATAGAGCTTGCCTGTGGAGCCAAAGGACAGGCGCGCCCGGTGTCCGGTGGCCTGCTCGAAGCCCGCCGCGATGCGTTTCATCGGCGCCGTGAAATTGGCCGCGACGGCGACCGACACGTCCGCCGCCAGCGCGGAGGCCGACAGGGTGGTCAGAATGGCGAACAACACGGGCAAACGCATGGGCGGCCAACTCCGGCACGGCAAGCTCAACAGGACTTGTCCAGCGACTTTCGTGCCAGCCACACCGGGCCGCACCCACGCCCTGAACACGGGCGACAGGCGGCCACATTGTCGGATTCGCGACAGGGTCGGGGACGCTTTCACCCAGGCTGCCTCCCCTGCAGGTCGGCCAAGGTCAATCCCGGCGTCAGGCGCGTTCCGGGCAGGCGCACATGGATCAGGTAGGGACCCTCGGTGGCCGCGGCCCGCGCCAGCGCAGCCTCGAATCCGGCAAGGTCGTCGGCCGCTTCACCATCGGCCCCGTAGGCCCTGGCCAGCGCCACGAAGTCCGGACTGACCAGGGCCGTGCCACTGACCCGCCCCGGATAGCGCCGCTCCTGATGCATGCGGATGGTGCCGTACTGGCTGTTGTCTACCACCACGATCAGCAATTTCAGCCCCAGCGCGACGGCGGTGGCAAGTTCCTGCCCGTGCATCAGGAAGCAGCCGTCACCGCTCCAGCACGCCACGTCTCGGCCCGGATAGGCCAGCGCCGCCGCAACGGCGGCTGGCAGCCCGTAACCCATGCTGCCCGAGGTCGGCGCCAGCTGGGTGCCGCGCCGGTGCCAGCGGTAGTGGCGATGCAACCAGATCGAGAAGTTGCCGGCACCGTTGGTGACGATGCCCCCTGCGCCGAGGTGGGTTTCGAGGGCGCGGACCATGGCGCCGAGCGGCACCTCGCCGGGCATATCGATCGGCGTCGCGAAGCGCTGCCACGCGGCGTGGGAGGCCTCCGTGTCCGCAACCCCGACCCCGCCACGGGACGGCGGCGGGATTTCGGCGAAGGCCGCCACGGCGGCGGCCATGCCGGCGGTGATGGCGAGATCGGGCCGATAGGCGTGCCCGGGCTCGTCCGGGTCCGGGTGCACATGCACCAGTTGCTGCCGGGGTCGCGGGGCCTGGGGCAGCCGATAGCCGCCGGTCGTCATCTCACCGAGGCGGGCCCCGAGCACGATCAGCAGATCCGCGTCGCGGATTCGCGTTGCGAGCGCCGGGTCGATCCCGATGCCCACGTGGCCCGCATAGCAGGGATGATCGTTGTCGATCAGGTCCTGGCAGCGGAAAGACACGCCAACCGGCACCTGCCATCGCTCGGCCAGCCCGGCAAGGCCGGCGCAGGCCTCGGCCGTCCAGCCCGGACCACCGACCAGCAGGAACGGGCGCTCGGCTGCAGCGAGCCGGTCGGCCAGTGCAGCCACCTGTGCCGGCGACGGCCAGGCATCCGCCGGTGGCACGGGGGGAAGCGGCGCTGCATCGGTGCGCTCGCCCAGCACATCCTCAGGCAGCACCACGACCACCGGACCGGGTCGCCCGGACATGGCCAGCCGGTGGGCACGGAAAACGAGCTCCGGAATCCGCGCCGCGGCGTCGATGCGCATGGCGGCCTTCGCCAGCGGCGAGAACATGGCCACCAGGTCCACCTCCTGAAAGGCCTCGCGACCGCGGTGACCCCGCGCCACATCACCGACGAAGAGCAGCATCGGGGTGGAGTCCTGGCGCGCGACGTGCACGCCGGCGCTGGCGTTGGTCGCCCCCGGCCCGCGGGTCACGAAGCACAGGCCGGCCGCGCCGGTGAGTTTGCCCCAGGCTTCCGCCATCATCGCGGCCCCACCCTCCTGGCGGCACGCGACGAAGCGGATCGGGCCATCGAGGAAGGCATCCAGGACCGGCAGATAGCTCTCGCCGGGCACGCCGAATGCCACCTCGGCGCCCAGCATCTCGAGCTGGCGCACGAGAAGCGCGCCACCGCTCGTCTCGCGGTTCGTCGTCATTCGAATTGCACGCCCTGGGCCAGTGGCAGCTGGCCCGAGTAATTGATCGTGTTGGTGGCCCGGCGCATGTAGGCCTTCCACGCATCCGAGCCGGCCTCGCGCCCCCCGCCGGTCTCCTTCTCGCCACCAAAGGCGCCGCCGATCTCGGCACCGGAGGGGCCGATATTCACGTTCGCGATCCCGCAGTCGCTGCCCGCGGACGACAGGAAGCGCTCGGCCTCTGCGAGGTCCGATGTAAAAATCGACGATGACAGGCCCTGGGGCACCGCGTTGTTGAGCCGGATCGCCTCATCCAGGGCGCGATAGCCCAGGACGAAGAGGACCGGTGCGAAGGTCTCGCGGGATACCAGTCGGTTCTGCTCACTGCACTCGACGATGGCCGGTCGCACGTAGTGCCCGCCCTCCAGCCCGACCACGCGCACCCGCGCACCGCCCCGCACCGGCCAGCGTTCGTCGCGGGCTGCAGCCAGCGCGGTCTGCTGCTGGGCGAAGGCGCGTGCATCGATGAGCGGTCCGAGCAACACGCCGGGCTCGAGCGGATTGCCGATGCGGATCGTCGCGTAGGCGGCCTCGACCCGGGCCAGCAAGGCCTCGCGCACAGCCTCATGCACGATCAGCCGCCTTAGGCTCGTGCACCGCTGGCCAGCCGTACCGACCGCGGCAAAGACGATGGCGCGCGAAGCCAGCTCGAGGTCAGCGCTGGGCGTGACGATCATCGCGTTGTTGCCACCCAGTTCGAGCAGGCAACGGCCAAAGCGCCTGGCCACCCGCGGGGCCAGTTCCTGGCCCATGCGGGTCGAGCCGGTCGCCGAGACCAGGGCCACACGGGCGTCGTCGGCGAGCTTGCGGCCGATGAAGGCATCGCCCACCAGCACGGCTGCCAGTCCCTGGGGCACCTCGTCCAGCGCCTGCGCCGCCTCGATCAGCAGGGCATGGCAGGCGAGCGCCGTCAGCGGCGTTTTCTCCGACGGCTTCCAGACCACCGCGTTGCCGCACACCAGCGCAATGGCCGCATTCCAGGCCCACACCGCAACAGGGAAGTTGAAGGCCGTGATGACCCCACAGACGCCGATCGGGTGCCAGGTTTCCATCATGCGGTGGCCGGGCCGCTCCGAGGGCATGGTCCGGCCGTAGAGCTGGCGCGACAGGCCGACCGCGAAGTCGCAGATGTCGATCATCTCCTGCACCTCGCCTTCGGCCTCGGGCAGGATCTTGCCGCACTCGATCGACACCAGGCGGGCCAGCGGCGCTTTCTCGCGCCGCAACACGGTGGCCAGGCGGTGCACCAATTCACCCCGCCGCGGGGCCGGGACCTCGCGCCAGCGCCCGGCCGCATCGGCAGCACGGCCAACGGCCGCATCGACCTCGGCCTCACCGGCCGGATCCACCGATGCGATCACGCTGTCGTCGATCGGTGTCCGGAGTACCCAGGCCCCCTCGCTCCCCAGCGGCACGCCCAGCCGCCCCAGGAACGTACCGACTTCCTCGGCCAGCGTATTGCCAGCCTCGCGAGCTTCCGTCATTGCCGATTCCCCGCGTTTGCCTCGATCACGACAGGGTAACCGGCCTCGCCCCTCCCGCGTGCACCGGATGCCGGCGACAATCGGCCACCAGTGCGACAATCGGCACACTCGTACGGCCGCACCAGTTGCATCGCAACACGGATGTTGCGATAGTCGGGGCAACCCCAATTCCTCCTGACATTGTCATGTCTCCTGCCATTTTCCGCCTGCTGCTGACGCTGGTCGTCGCGGCCGCCACCACCGCCACGCATGCCGGGGTCTACAAGTGCAAAGTCGATGGCAAGTGGGTCTATTCAGACCAGAAGTGCGCGGCCGACTCGGCCCCGATCAATGCCAATCCGAACGTCAATCGCGCCCGCTCCAGCGGCGCTGGCAGGGATACCTACTATTACAGCGGCCGCGCCTACCGCAATCCACCCGGCCGCACCACGTCGGATGACACGGCGGTGATCACCTCGGGGGATACGATGGCCAAGGCCCGCTGTGAGGCCCTGAAGCGCTGGAAGGCAGAGGCGGATGCCTACGGTTCCTACCGCGGAAAGACCCCTGCCGAGCTCGAAGACATGGATTTCTCCCTCTGCTACGGGCGGGTGAACAAGGCGCAGTAGCGACCCACACCCCGCAACCCGCCGCCAGATTCACCGCTGCTGCCTGCGCCCGGGGGTGGGCGCTTCGTCTGAACGCTTGCGTGCTCGCGCCGGCGCCCGTGAGGGCGCCCTAGCAACGATAGGGTCGGCTGCAATAGTCCTGGATGCAGGCCATGTCCTGCTCCGACAGGAAGCGGTAGCCGGCCTGCCACTGGTCGTCCACCGCCCGGGCGATCGATTCCGGCACGCCCCGCGAGCCCACCAGATTGAAGAACCAGGCCATCGGATAGCCAGCCTGCCGATCGTAGTCGCTCAGCGCGTTCGCCAGTTCCACGCCGCTCAGCAGCCCGGGCGCCGGCGGGCGCAGGCTCTCCCGCACCGGCGCGGGGCGGATGCCGATCCGCTCCACGCCGTAGCGATCGGTCCAGTTCGACACCTTCAGCACCCAGTGATCGCAGAGCGCGACGCTGCCCGCGCGGGAGCGGGCCCAGTCCGACGCGAAGCGCACCGAACCCGCGGTCTCGCCCGCCATCTGCAGGGTCATGCGGGCCATCACCCGCGCCATGTCGTGCACCCGGCGCATGCGATACACCGGCATGCCCACCGGCCGCCCCTCGCTGTCGGTGCGGGGCGCCGAGACGAGGTCCTCGACACTGTCCGGCTCGCCCTGCTCGCCCAGGCGGTGGGAGGTGACCTCACGGATCTCCTCGACCTCGAGCTGGAGGAAGGACTCCGGCGAAGCGCCGTAGCGCGCCGAGAAGTAGTGGGTGACGCCGGAGAAGCGGGTCACGATCGGTGCGTCGCGACCGGCGGGCAGCCCGATGGCGCGCCGCAGGGCCTGTTCCGTATCGTCGCCGCGGCAGGCGGCCATCAGCCGCGCGCCGTCCTCGTCGGCCATCTCCCAGGCGGCCTCCGCCCAGCCGAGGATCTCGTCCGTGATCGGCTCGCCGCTGGGCGTAATCAGGCCGCCCGGACGGAACCAGCCGTTGCGCGAGGCCCGGTACTTGAAGTGGGCCGCCGGCAGGGCCTGCTCGAGGCGGGCCAGCAGATCCCCGTGTTGTGGTCGGGGCCTCGCGCTGCGACACGCCTCCTCGACCGCCTTGACCGTATCGATATCCAGTGTCTGTTCCATTGCCGTCGAATCGCTCGTATCGTTGCCACTCATTCCTTGCCCATCAGCCGGCGCGCGAGGCGCTCCCGGACGATGGGTTCGTCTTCGTCGTCAAGGCGCCGGGCCAGCACGTCGAGCGGCGCGACCCCGGCCGCCTCGAAGCGCACGGCCCAGTCGGCATCGTCGAGCAGGTCGGCCGCCTGTTCGGGCAGCATCCGGGCACACGCCGCCCGTCGCACCTCGGCGTCCGTATCGCCAGCCAGGAGCCCCAGCGCAAAGGGCGGCAGCCGCCGCGCGACCGCCTTGCGCACTTCCCGGTCCGGATCCCGTACCAGTTGCGTCAGCCGATTGGACGGCAGGCGCTGGGCGGCCACGAAGCGCACCCGGTAGTCGGCGTCGAGGGCGGCCCAGTTGAGCTTCTCGGGCGGCAGGCGCTCGGCGACGATGATGCGCACGTCCCGGTCCGGGTCCTGGATCAGCTGTTCGAGCCACTCGACCGGCGCCCGATAGGCCAGGGTTCGCCGCACCACCTCGTCGGGGTCGCGGAGGTGAGCCTCGCAAAGATCGAGCGGCGCATGCCGTACCGCGATCGCGCGCCGCTCCCAGAAGGCGTCGGCGAGATAGTCAACGGCCAGTTCGGGATTGCGCCGGAAGAAGCGGTCGATCAGTCGTCCGCTCATCGCCCGCACGCAGGCGTCCTGAGGCTCGCAACTGCCCCGCGCGCGCGGTCCGTCCCGATGCTCGCAGCCGTTGCAGTCGGTGACCAGCAGGCGGAGCCCGGAGGGGCGGCTACTCCTCGGCTTCAAGTGCGAAGACGAGGCCACAGGCATGCTCCGGGTCGCGCGTCAGCGACATGCAGTGCTCGCTGGCGTCGATCAGGTACACCCCGACCCCATCCACGCTGAGCCAGGGCGACAGGCGCGGCGGGATGTCGTCCTCGCTGCAGGCATAGAAGCGCAACTCCGGGTGCTCCTGCCGAAAGGCGGACAGCGCGGCGGTTTCGTCACTGCCACTGGCGAATCGCCGCGCCAGGTCGCCGGCCAGTTCGGCGGCAATCATGACTCGGCCGCCTCGACAAAGCGCGCCAGGCTGGCCGCCTCGACGCCCATCGCACGCGCGAGCCACGGCGGCGGACTGTGCATCGAGACCTGCAGCCTCGCGAGGGTGTCGGCCGCGGGGCCGCCGGCGGGCAGCTTGACCGGATGGACGCCGGCGCGCACCACCTTGGCCGCTGCCGGCCCGCCGATCGACTGCACGTAGACCAGATCGCAGTCGCCGATCAGATTGGCGCGGGCCACGTTCTTGTCTTCCGCGCTCTCCGTCTCGGCGGTCGCCCGCACGGCCACGAGTCGGCTGGCGGTGGTGCTGACCTGGTAGATCAGGAAGCGCTCACAGGAACCGAAATGGCCATTGAGCACTTCGCCGCTGTTCGAGGCGATCGCGACACGCAGGCTGCCCGGCATGTCGCCCTCCTGATACGCCTCGGGCACCGGCATCGGGCCGCCCGAGCCATGGCCGGCGAGACTGGCCAGCGCCTTCTCGATGGCCTCGTCGGAGGCCGATGCCGGGGCGATCGCGGCGCGGACGTCATCGGCGCCCAGCGACTGGAGCTTCTCGGCGCTCAGGGGCAGACCGGCGCGTTCGGCGAGGGCATGCACGAAGGCCCCCACCTCGACGCCCGGCAGGGCCTTGGCGGCGAGGGCGAGACGCAATGCCAGGTCGCGTCCGATCCCGTTCTGTTCAGCCATCAGTGTTCTCCCGCAGATGGATTCGGGGCGGCGGCCAGCAATGCGCTGGCCGCTCGCGCCGTCAGATGTAGAGAATCGTCGTCTCGCCGCCCGGACAGACCGCGAGGCACTGGGGCTCGTCGAATTCCCCATCGCACTCGGTACAGGTGTCGGCGTTGATCTTGAAGATTCCGCCCTTGTCGGTGATCGACTTGGTCGGGCAAACGGGCTTGCAGTCACCACAGGACGTGCATTCAGCCTGATCGATTTTCAGTGCCATGGTCGGCTCCTATCAGTTCATTCCGGGGCTTCGACGCGCTTGGCGCGCAGAGAGATCGGGAGTCTTTCCGGTGCCGGCTGGGGCTCGATGTAGTAGCTGCCGCCGCTGGCGAGCTGGAGCTGGCCGCCCCACTTCTCGGGCGTGTCGAACTCGATCGAGGCGATGTTGTCCTCGAGGTCGCGCTTCGGCAGATAGAACACCAGGCCACCGTCGGCGTTCTTGCGGATCATGATGTTGGCCACGGGATTTCCTTGTACGGTTGGTCGGCTGGGAGACACCCGGCAGGCGAATGCCTGCCGTGCGTCGCGGTTGCCGCGGGCTCCCCGGGGCCGGGGAGAGGCGAGTGAAGTCCGGACGGCGGGAGATCCAAATCGGAAGGCTCCACCCGCCCGAGTCGGCCCCGGGGCGCGACAACCGGTGCTGGCTCAGCGAACCAGGTCGTAGTTGTAGTCCGTCGTGCCCATCGACATGGTCTCTTTGTCGAGTTGCTCGAGCACCGCATTGACCAGCGTGGTGAGCATCTGCATGGCACCCTCGTAACCCAGGGTGGTGGCGCGATGCAGGTGGTGGCGGTCGAAGATCGGGAAGCCCATGCGGATCAGCGGGACCTCGAACTCCTTGCCCTTGTGGGCGGTGTCACGCTGGATGAACTTGCCGTAGCTGTTGCCGATCAGGAAGTCCGGCTTGTCGGTCATGCACAGGCTGCGCATGTGCCACAGGTCGCACCCGACATACACCTTGCCGCTCGAGCCGTAGGGCGAGGAATCCAGCAGGGCCTGCATGGCCTTGCCCCAGCGCTTGTTGGCGTTGTTCGACAGGATGTGTGTCGGCTCGGCACCCACCTCGAGGAGGAACTTGACGACGCCGCGGACGAAGTCCGGATCGCCATACACGGCGAACTTCTTGCCGTGCAGCCAGGTGTGGCTGTCCTGCATCATGTCGACCAGGCGGCCGCGCTCGACGTTGAGGCTCTCCGAGACTTCCTTGCCGGTCACTTCCGAGACCTTCTGCAGGAAGGCGTCGGTCCACTCGAGGCCCATCGGGATATCGAGCTTCGGCACCTCGTGCTTCCAGGTGTTCTCGACGAACTTCTTCGACTTCTCGAGCTGCCACGGGGTCAGCATGAAGGTCGTGTGGGCGTTCGGCGCGTCCTTGATCTCGTCCTGGGTGGTACCGCCCGCGTACATGCGGAAGGTGCCGTCCGACGGCGTGTCGAGCACTTCCGACGGATCCGACAGCAGGGTCGCATCGACACCCATCTCCGACATCATCCGCTTCATCACGCGGTAGTTGCCGAGGTAGGTCTCGAAGCCGGGCACCAGGTTGATCTTGCCGTTCTTGCCGGCCTCCTTGCCCTCCATGGTGTTCAGCGTGAAGTAGCGGGCCATGCCCTCGAACATGTTGTCCCAGCCGGTGGTGTGGCTGCCGACGAAGCTCGGGGTGTGGGCGAACGGCGTCGGGAACTCCTGCGCAACGTGGCCGGCCTTCTTGGCGTTGTTGATGAAGGCGTTAAGGTCGTCACCGATGACCTCGGCCATGCAGGTGGTCGACACGGCGATCATGTCCGGCTTGTAGAGCGCCTTGGCGTTCTCGAGGCCGTCGAACATGTTCTTCTGGCCACCGAACACCGCGGCGTCTTCCGTCATCGAATCCGACACGCAGGAGACCGGCTCCTTGAAGTGGCGGTTGAAGTAGGTCCGGAAGTAGGCGACACAGCCCTGGGAGCCATGGACGTAGGGCAGCGTCTTCTCGAAGCCGAGGGAACACAGCACGGCGCCGAGGGGCTGGCAGGCCTTGGCCGGGTTGATGGTCAGGGCTTCACGCTTGAAGTTGAGGTCCTGATATTCCTGCGTCGTGGTCCACTCGTAGGTCTTCTGGATCTCGTCCTCGGGGTACTTCTCCTCGAACTGATCCGCCTTCCGCTTGAGCACATCCTTGTACTCGTCGTTGCGGAACAGGGGGTAGCACGGCTGGATTTCATTCACGTCTTGCATTTTTCGCTCCTCGCCCGAGCCGCTAATCCGCGGACATGGGCAAAAAGGGTTGGGGAGCACGGGCCGATGGGCCCGTGCGTCACGCTAGGCAGTGCAAATCAGGCGGCTTTGGTCTCGGCCGCGGGGACATCCTTCTTGGCCCAGGGCGGGGTCTGCTTGTCCCACACCGGGTTGTTGGTGGTCATGTCCATGTCGCGGGCGAAGATGGCGAAGCCGTCGTAGCCGTGATACGGGCCGGAATAGTCCCAGCTGTGCATCTGGCGGAAGGGGATGCCCATCTTCTGGAAGATGTACTTCTCCTTGATGCCGGAACCGATCAGGTCGGGCTTGATCTTCTTGACGAACTCCTCGAACTCGAAGCCGGTGACGTCGTCATAGAGCAGCGTGGCGTTGCCCATTTCCTTGATGGTGCGGTCGTAGTCGTCGTTGTGGGCGAACTCGTAGCCCGTGCCGACCACTTCCATCCCCAGGTCCTCGTAGGCGCCGATCACGTGACGCGGGCGCAGGCCGCCGACGTACAGCATGACCTTCTTGCCCTCGAGGCGCGGACGGTACTTGGCGATGACGGCTTCCATCATCGGCTGGTACTTGGCGATGACCCGCTCGGCGCCTTCCTTGATCGTGTCGTCGAAGAGGGCCGCGATGGCGCGCAGCGACTCGGCGATCTTGGTCGGGCCGAAGAAGTTGTACTCGATCCAGGGGATCCCGTACTTCTCTTCCATGTGCCGGCTGATGTAGTTCATCGAGCGATAGCAGTGGATCAGGTTCAGCTTGGCCTTCGGGGTGTTCTCCATCTCGGAGAGGGTGCCGTCGCCGGACCACTGGGCGATCACGCGCAGACCCATTTCCTCGAGCAGGATCCGCGACGACCAGGCGTCGCCGCCGATGTTGTAGTCGCCGATGATCGTGACGTCGTAGGGGGTGCTCTCGAAGGGCTTGCCGTCGCGGTTGCCGATCACCCAGTCACGCACCGCGTCGTTGGCGATGTGGTGGCCGAGGGACTGGGAAACACCGCGGAAGCCTTCGCAGCGAACCGGCACGACCGGCTTCGAGAGGGCCGCGGCCGACTTCTTCGAGACCGCCTCGATGTCGTCGCCGATCAGGCCGATCGGGCACTCCGACTGCACCGAGATGCCCTTGTGCATCGGGAACAGCATCTCGATCTCTTCGATCAACTTCGCCAGCTTCTTGTCGCCGCCGAAGACGATGTCCTTCTCCTGGAAGTCGGAGGTGAAGTTCATTGTTCCGAAGCTGTCGACACCGGTGGTGCCGACATAGTAGTTGCGGCGGCCGGCGCGGGCGAACTGGCCGCAGCCGACCGGGCGGTGGGAGAGGTGGATCATGTCCTTGATCGGACCCCACACCACGCCCTTCGAGCCTGCATAGGCGCAGCCGCGGATGGTCATCACGCCCGGCAGCGACTTGCGGTTGGAGGTGATGCACTTCTTGGATTGTTCGACCGACT
>JAGRGD010000121.1 GCA_020445665.1 Rhodocyclaceae bacterium | reverse complement strand
TGCTGGGCCCGTTGACCGCGTTACGCCTCCTTGCCTGGGGGCCACCCAGGCCGCGTCGGCGCGCCTTGTCCTCGAACCCAGCAGACCACAGCGCGACCGCCATACAAATGTCCACAGACCCTAGGGCCTCCGAGCCGTGCTTGCCTTCTCCCCTTTCGCCTGCATCATTGCCCTGCTCGGCGGCCTCGCGCTGCTGCCGGCCGACAGCCTTGCCGG
Organism: Rhodocyclaceae bacterium; assembly: GCA_020445665.1. Taxonomy (GTDB): domain Bacteria; phylum Pseudomonadota; class Gammaproteobacteria; order Burkholderiales; family Rhodocyclaceae; genus Cognatazoarcus. Next base: position 19,400 of record JAGRGD010000121.1, on the reverse strand, counting down.
ACCGGCGATCGGCCAGTTCGAGGTCAAGACCCTCGATGTCGAGCCCGGCGAGATCGAGTTCCAGTCCCAGAACGCACACCAGTTCGGCCAGCCGGGGCGGCGCGTTGCCGAGGGCGACGACGAGACCCTGTACGACGACAATTCGGTCGCCCGCCAGCGCCATGCACTGGAACTGGAGTTCGGCATTGCGCCGCGGCTGAAGTCCCGCGTCGGGGTCGAGTACGAGAAGGAGCGGGTCGACGAGCCGGTGAGCCCGGCCCACGCCGAAGACTACGATGGCCTGCGCCTGTCGGAGGTCGGGGTCGAGTTGATCTATGTGCTCGACCCGGTCGAGGACGACGACTGGGGCTTCGGCGTGGTCGCCGAATACGAGCGACCGGTGGGCGGTGACGAGGCCAGCACGGTGCTGCTGGGTTCGATCATCCAGGTGGCGCGCGCGCCCTGGTGGAGCAACGTCAACCTGTATCTCGTCCACTTCCTCGGCGGCGAGCGGCCCCGGGACGACAAGTGGGATCTTGCCTATGCGGCCCAGTTCGGCCGCGCGCTGGACGCGCACTGGCGCCTGGCTGTGGAGGCCTACGGCACCATCGACCGGCTCGGCAACAGCGGCAGGCGCGGCGAGGCGGCGGAGCGCTTCGGCGACCACGACCAGCACCGTGCCGGGCCGCTGATCTACTACACCACCGAGCTGGGCGGCGAGGACGACGGCATTGAATTACTGTTCGGGGGTGGCGTGCTGATCGGCCTGAATCGCAACACGCCCGACACCACCCTCAAGTGGACCATCGAACTCGCGTTCTGAGCCCTGCCCGGGGCACCCCATCCTATTGCAACTCTCAGACGGAGACCCGCCATGCCGATCACCAAGGGCTACCAGCAACTCATCGACGAGGCGCGAGCGCGCATCACGACCCTCAGCCTCGACGAGGCGAAGGCGCGGTTCGGCGATCCCGGCGTGGTCTTCGTCGACATCCGCGATGTGCGCGAACTCGAACGCGACGGCATGATCCCGGGCGCCGTGCACGCGCCCCGCGGCATGCTCGAGTTCTGGGTGGATCCGGACAGCCCCTACTACAAGCCGGTGTTCGGTGAGGACAAGACCTTCGTCCTGTACTGCGCCTCGGCCTGGCGCTCCAGCCTCGCCACTGCAGCGCTGCAGGACATGGGGCTGGCCCCGGTCGCCCACATCGAGGGGGGCTTCAAGGGCTGGAAGGCGGCGGGCCTGCCGGTGGCCGACAAGCCCGCCCACAAGGGCTGAACGTCCGCCGGGCGCTCAGGCGGCCCGCTCGACGAAGTGGCGCGCGTAGCGGCCCTCGACCCTGTTCATGTGCATCAGGATCGGCAGGTCGGCCACATTGAAATCGGGGTCCCAGGCTGGCGCGCCGCAGATCCAGGCGCCGGCGCGCAGGTAGCCCTTGAGCAGCGGCGGCACCGCCACGTCCAGGTCCTCGCGCAGGGCGTCGAGGGGTAGCTGGCAGCGGGGGAACACCCGGTACTCGGGCGGGCTCTCGTGGTCGGTGGAGAGGCGGCGGTAGAGGCTCGCCGCGGCGTGCCCCCCGTCGGCCATGCTGATCGACGCGCAGCCCACCAGGTAGTCGTAGCGCATCTCGTGCATGTAGCGCGCGAGGCCTTGCCACAGCAGCGCGATGGTCGCGCCGGTGCGGTAGTCCGGGTCGATGCAGGAGCGGCCGATCTCCACCATCCGCGGCCGCAGGTGGGCCAGGCGGGTGAGGTCGAACTCGGTCTCGGAGTAGTAGCCGCCGACGCGGCGGGCGGACTCCGGCGACAGGATGCGGTAGGTGCCGACGATGCGGCCCTCGGCCTCGTCGCGGACGATCAGGTGTTCGCAGTAGGGGTCGAAGATGTCGCGGTCGACGCCCGGCGTGCGGCTGTCGAGGCGCGCGCCGAGCTCCTCGGCAAATACCTTGAAGCGCAGGCGCTGGGCGGCCAGCACCTCGCTCTCGCACTGGGCGAGTCCGACCCGCAGGTTGCGCGAGCGGGATTTGACGGATTGGGTTCGGGTCTCGAGCATGGACCGTCTCCTGGGCAAGTGAACATGCCGCCACGCTAGGGGCCGGCGATTGCACCCGCTTGACGGGAACGTGACGCTGCGGTGACACCGCCATCGCTGGCGGGGCGCCGTCATCGAAGCGACATCCGCAGGCAACGAGGCCGTCATCTGTGCCGCATAGGCTGGCGCCGCCAAACGCGGAGCCGCCATGCACGTCCTGCAGATTTCGGATGTCTATTTCCCCCGGGTGAACGGGGTGTCGACCTCGATCGAGACCTTCCGGCGCGGCCTCATCCCCCACGACGTGGCGTGCACGCTGATCGCCCCCGCCTATGGCAACGAGCCGGCGCAGCCGGGTGTCGTGCGGGTGCCCGGGCGGGCGGTGCCCTTCGACCCGGAAGACCGCATCGCCCGCGTCGGGGCGATGGTGCGCGCCGCGCGGGACTGCGCCGCCGGGGGCTTCGACCTGGTCCACGTCCAGACACCGTTCGCGGCCCACTTCGCGGGTCGCCGGCTGGCCCGGCACTGGCAGGTGCCGCTGGTGATCAGCTACCACACCCTGTTCGAGGAATACCTCCACCACTACGTCCCGGCCGCGCCCCGCGCGCTGACCGCGGCCCTGGCGCGGCGCATGTCGCGCTGGCAGTGCGGGCACGCCGACCGGGTGATCGCGCCCTCGTCGGCGATGCGCGAGCGTCTGCGCGACTACGGCGTGGACACCCCCATCGAGGTGCTTCCCACCGGCATTCCGCTGGGCGCCTTTCGCGGCGCCGACGGCGGGCGCTTCCGGCAGGCCCACGGCATCGCGCCCGAGCGGCCGGTGGCGCTGACCGTCAGCCGCCTCGCCCACGAGAAGAACATCGACTTCCTGGTCGCCGCGGTCGACCAGGCGCGCCAGGCCTGCCCCGCCCTGCTGTTGCTGGTCGCGGGCGAAGGGCCGGCAGAGGCGGCCCTGCGCAAGCAGGTGGCGGCGCGCGGCCTGCACGACCATGTCCGCTTTCTCGGCTACCTGGAGCGGGCGCAGGCCCTGCCCGACTGCTACGCCGCCGCCGACCTCTTCGTGTTCGCGTCCCGCACCGAGACCCAGGGCCTGGTCCTGCTCGAGGCGATGGCCTCGGGCACCGGCGTGCTGGCCCTGTCCTGCATGGGTACCGCGTCGATCCTCGAGACCGGATGCGGCTGCCTGACCGCGCGCGACGACGTCGCCGACTTCGCCGCGCGGCTCGCGGGCTGCCTGTCCGACAGGGCGCAGTCGCACCGGCTCGGCCTGGCGGCGCGCGACGGCGCCGCCGCCTGGTCCGACGATGCCATGGCCGGGCGGCTCGCCGCGCTGTATCGCGGTCTCCTCAACGAATCATCCATCCCATCCCAACGGAGTTCCCATTGGAAAGCCCGTACAAGGGGAAGACCGGCCTGACCCGGCTGGTCAATGCCCTCGGCTACTCACTCGACGGCCTGCGCGAAGCGTATCGCTGCGAGGAAGCCTTTCGCCAGGAGGTGTGGCTGGCCCTCGTGATGGTGCCGGCGGCCCTGATCCTGGACGTCGGTTCAACGTTTCAGGCACTCATGATCGGCTCGGTGCTGCTGCTGCTGATCGTCGAGCTGCTCAACTCGGCCGTCGAGGCGACGGTCGACCGCGTCGGCCTCGATGATCACCGGCTGGCCAAGCGGGCCAAGGACATCGGCAGTGCGGCGGTGCTCGTGGCGATCGGCAATCTCAGCGTGGTCTGGGCCATTGCGCTCACCGGGGTGCTCTTCACGCAGCCGTAACCGGGACGTCATCGGTCTGACCCAGGCGGGATGCAGACTCCCTGTTCATGGAAGAAGCCGCCCTGATCGCCGAAGATCTGTGCCGGGAGCCCCGGCTGCGGATCGCCCTCGTGACCGAGACCTACCCCCCGGAAGTCAACGGTGTCGCGATGACCCTCGGTCGGATGGTCGATGGCCTGCTCGAACGGGGACACCGGGTCCAGCTGATCCGCCCGCGCCAGCGCGCCGAGTCCGGCGAGACCGCACATGCTGCGCTTGACGAGCAGCTCGTACGCGGCGTCGCGATTCCGCGCTACGCCGACCTGAAGTTCGGCCTGCCGGCCCGCAACGCGCTGATCCGTCGCTGGACCTCCGACCGGCCCGACGTGGTGCACGTCGCGACCGAGGGGCCGCTGGGCTGGTCGGCCGTGTCGGCTGCGCGCCGACTCGGCCTGCCGGTGACCTCCGACTTCCACACCAACTTCGACCACTACAGCGGGCACTACGGCCTGGGCTGGCTCAAGCAGCCGGTCGGGGCCTATCTGCGCCGCTTCCACAATCGCACCGCAGCCACCTACGTGCCCTCCCACGACATGGCCCGGCGGCTGGTGGGCAAGGGCTACCGGGGCATCGAGGTGATCGCCCGCGGGGTCGATTGCCAGCTGTTCTCGCCCGCCCGGCGCAGCGAGGCCCTGCGCGCCGCCTGGGGGCTGGCGCCGGACGGGCTGGCGGTGATCAGCGTCGGCCGGCTGGCGCCCGAGAAGAACCTGCCCGCCACGCTGCGCCTCTTCGACGCGATCCGCCGCCGGGTGCCGACGGCGCGTCTGGTGCTGGTGGGCGACGGGCCCTCGCGGGCGGCTCTCGAGCTCCAGCGGCACGACGTGGTGTTCGCCGGCATGCGTCATGGCGAAGACCTGGCGAGCCACTACGCCAGCGGCGACCTGTTCCTCTTCCCAAGTCGCACCGAGACCTTCGGCAACGTGACCCTCGAGGCCATGGCCAGCGGCCTGCCGGTGGTCGCCTATGACTACGCGGGTGCGGCCGAGTTGATCCGCGACGGGGTCAGTGGCCTGCTCGCGCCCTTTGATGACGAAGCCCGCCTGCGGGACAGGGCCCTCGAGGCCGCCACCACGCGCGCCGACGCCGAGGCGATCGGGCGCGCCGCCCGCAAGGTGGCCGAGGCCCACGACTGGGACCGCATCAACGACGCCTTCGCGGCGGCCCTGGCCGCCGTCGCCCGGCCGCGGCCCGTGGCGGAGCCCGACCCCAGGCCGGTGCCGGAGGCGCCATGACGCACCGGGTGCGCTCGGTCTTCATCTCCGACGTGCATCTGGGCACCCGGGCGTGCCAGGCCGAGCGCCTGCTCGAGTTCCTGCGGGCCTATCCGTCGGAGCACCTCTTCCTGATCGGCGACATCGTCGATTTCTGGGCGATGAACCGCAGCGTGCAGTGGGCGCCGTCCCATAACACCGTGGTGCAGAAGGTGCTGCGCCGGGCCCGCCATGGCGACACCGTGGTCTTCATTCCGGGCAATCACGACGAGGCCTTGCGCGAGCACGCCGGCACCGCCTTCGGCGACATCCGCGTCGAGCTCGAGTGGGTCCATACCGCCGCCGACGGCCGCCGCTACCTGCTGGTGCATGGCGACCAGTTCGACCAGGTCACCCTCCACCATCGCTGGCTGGCGGTGCTCGGGGACATGGGCTACAACGCGCTGGTGCGGGCCAACCTGTGGCTGTCGTGGCTGCGGCGGGTGCTGCGCATCCCCGGCTACTGGTCCCTCGCCGGCTACGCCAAGCGCAAGGTCAAGACCGCCGTCGGCTTCATCTTCGACTTCGAGGACTCGGTCGCCCGGGAGACGCGCCGACGTCAGCTCGACGGCGTGGTCTGCGGTCACATCCACTGGGCCACCGAGCGCGAGATCGACGGCGTTCGCTATCTCAACTGTGGCGACTGGGTGGACAGCTGCAGCGCCATCGTCGAGCACCACGACGGACGGATGGAGGTGGTCCACTGGAAGGGCGAGCCGGTGTCGCGTGGCCGCGACCTCCCCGCGCCCGGGCCAGCCATGATTGCGCGCCGGGCAAGTGCCACTCCAGACAGCCCCGACGAGGGCTGGTCGCGAGAGCGCCGCGCGGGTTGAGCGTGGCTGTCGCGACGTCGCTTATCCGGTCTTGACGCGGGCGGCGTGGATGCGGCTGACCGGTGGCAGATCGCGCCGGGTGGCTTGCGGGCGCAGCGAGGCGTAGATGTCGGCCAGCCGTTCCGCCATCGTCGCCTGGCTCCAGTGGCGGCATTCGGCCCTGGCCTCGCGGGAAAGCAGCGCCAGCTGGCGCGGGTTGGCAGCGAGGCGCCCCACCACCTGGGCCAGGGCGGGCGCGGTGTCCGGGGTCAGGCGCACGCCGCGCGCCCGTCGCAGTACGTCGGGCGCGCCCTGGTGGGCAATGGCGACCACTGGCAGACCGGCCGCCATGGCCCGCAGGACCGCATCCGCGTCGGCGTCGTCGCGGCTCGCCAGCGCCATCAGGTCGCACGCCGCGTAGCAGTCGGCGAGGGCGCGGGGCCTACTGTCCAGGCCCACCACGCGCACGTGGGACGCCAGTCCGGCGGCCCGCACGCGGTAGCGCACCCGGTCGGCACCCTCCATCTCTCCGGCGAGCAGGATCTGGAGTCGCGGGGACTGCGCGCGCAACTGCTCGATCGTGTCGAGGAGGAAAGGCCACTGGGCGTCGTCACCATGGGCCTGTGCGCCGCGGGGGCCGGTGAGCAGCGCCAGCGCGCGGTCGGCGTCGAGGGCGTGGCGGGCGCGGAAGGCGCGCCCGTCGCCGGCCGCAAAGTGCGCCGGGTCGATGCCCTCCGGCACCACCTCGATACGCCCCCGCACGCCGTAGGAGACGAGCCGGCTGCCGATCCGCTCGCTGGCCGCGACGACGCAATGGGCGGCACGGCAGCGGGCAAGCGTCAGCTGCCGCCCCAGGCGCCGGGCTGCCGCGCCGGGCAGGTAGCGGTCGAGGCCGGGCAGCAGGGCTTCCACCGGTCCATGCCAGCTCACCAGCAGCGGCACGCCGTGGCGGGCCGCCAGGCGCGCACCGGCGGCGTGGGCGAGGAGGGGGGAGTGCACATGGATGGCGTCGACCCCGCCGCGTAGCGCCAGGGCGACACCGGCGGACAGGGCCGACCAGTTGAGCAGCCGCAACTCACCGCCGCCCGGCAGGAGGCGGGCCGGTATTGCGATTCGGTCGGGGTTGACAGGGGACGAGCCGCTGTCGGGCGCTACCAGCGTGCTGCGGATGCCCTGCAGGTCGAGCCCACGGCGGCAGGTGTCGATGGCATGGCCGATCGAGCCCTCGCCATGGCTGTAGGCATCCGTCAGGTGGAGGATATGCATCGAGGCTCCCGACTCAGGTCGCATCCCCGGTCGCCCTGGGCGGCCGTCGTGTCGGCCCGCAACGCATCTCCGGGTCGGATGAGCCTACCGGCGGCACATTGCGCGTTTGTGACGCCATGCATATCGGGTAGCGTGGTCAGAGAAAAAGAAGGCCGTCCCGGCGGGGGACGGCCTGCAAGCGGCTGCACCCGATGCGCTACCGGGGAGGCCGCACCGGGTGCTGCCGGCCCCTCCCGGAATGCGGCGCGTCAGGCGGCCTTGCGGCGCGCAATCCGGGGGGTCGTCGGGGCCGGAGGCGTGTCGACAACCAGGTCCACGTCGGGGTCGGCGAAGGCTGCGGTGGCCTCGCAGGTGGCCTCGGCCACCCCTTCGAGGGACTGGTTCCAGGCGTCGCTGACGATGTCGGCAGACCGCAGCGCCAGCTCGGCCGCCTTCGGAACCCAGGTGCCGGCTTCGCCGAACAGCTTATGGGCCCGTTCGCGATCGAGATGGGCCTGCTGCGCCAGCGTGTCGAGCCAGGCGGCATGGGCCGTGACGATGTCGCGGCAGGCCGACTGGTAGGTCACCACCAGACGCTCGGTGGCGAGCGGCGCGCCGATCTCGCCAGCCAGCTGACGCTCGGCGCAGCGACCGGTCTCCTCGATGGAAACCCGCGCCAGTTCGAGCAGCGCGGCGGACGAAACGCGGATGGTCTCGAGCCAGGTCTGGAGGCTGGCGTGCAGATTGTCGAGGGAGGCCTGCTCATAGCGGGCCATGTGGGCGTGGTTCAGCATCGGGATCTCCGGTCCGGTGGGATGCCGGCGAGTCTCCCACCGGCGCGTTTCAGGAATGCGTCAGCAACTGGCGAATGAGCCAGGCCGGATCGTCCAGGGGCAGGTCGTGGCCGGCCCACGGGTGGAGCCGCAGCGGTACCTGCCAGGCCTCGGCCAAGCGGAGGCTGCAGGCCGGCGCGACGAGGCGGTCGCCCCAGCACGCCAGCAGGCGGGTGGCCGGATGGGGCGGCTCGGCGGGTGCCCGGTAGCGCGCGGCGGCGAGGAGCTGTCGCAGGGCGTTGGCCCGGCTCACCGGAAATCGCGCGCGCCAGTCGGCCCAGTCGCGCAGCGTGGCGGCGTGGGCCTGGGGGTCGAGGTTCGAGGTGCGGGCGAGGATCAGCGCCTCGGCGCGGGTGTCACTGCAGCCCGGCAGCAGGGTGCGCAGCAGGCCGGGCAGCGCGCTCGGGCGCAGCCGCTCGGAGGCAGCGGCGAACGGCGCCGCGCTGGCGTTGATCAGGGTCAGTGACTCGAACGCCGCCGGCCGCTGGCGCGCCCACTCGATCGCCACCATCGCGCCGAGGGAGATCGCCACCAGCCGGAACGGCGGCAGCAGGCCGAGGCGCTCGACGGCCAGCGCACAGTGCTCGGCCAGCGCGTCGATGCGGGCCGGGCTGCGCTGGCCGGCGAGCCGCCCGTTGCCGGGCAGGTCGAGGGCCGTCACCGGGAGGCCGGTGGCGGTCTGGAGGGCGGCGGGAAAGTCGCCCCAGTGGTGACTGTCGCGGGTCAGGCCGCGCAGGAGGATCCAGCGGCTCATCGCGGGCTGCCGTACCAGCGATGCACCACCTCGCGGCGGGCCGCCGAGCGCGCCGGCTCCTGGGGCAGCCAGCGGGCATGGCTGGCGCAGGCCCGGGCGAGGAAATCCAGGAACGAGATGTGCCGCCGCAGCACCCGCTGGAAGCGGTGGGTGGCGACCGGGTTGAAGATGCCGCCGCGGGAGAAGGCCTGGCGCGGGTTCTTCCGGACCCACAGCCACGAGCCCATCTCGAGGGTCAGCGGCAGGAAGCTGCCTCGCTGGCGGGCCAGGGCCCGATCGTAGAGGTGGTCCCAGAGGTCGCCGTGGGCCAGGTACTGGAGGCTCTGGGGCTCGAAGACATAGCGGTGGTTGGCGTAGGTGTCGTCGAACAGGCGGCGCAGCGCGTCGGCCTCGGGCAGGTGCTCGATCGGCTCGCGGCTGCGGGCGTAGGGCACCCAGATCCGGTCACTGGCGCCGAAACCGGAGTGGCAGTCGAGGGTGAGGGCCAGCGGGCGATCAAAGAGCCGGGCCTCGACGGTCTTGCACAGGGCGATGCTCTCGGGCGCCATGGCGGCACCTGCCACGCCGCGAAACCAGGGCAGCGCGGCGCTGAGCCGCTGCCCACCCACCAGCCAGGGCACGCTGCCGCTCGCCTCGGCCGGCGAGTTGCGCATCAGGTCGATGCCATCCGGATTGGCGCGGGTGCCCAGCCACATGCCGGCCGGGTTCACCAGCGGCATGAACACCATGTGCACGTGACGCAGCAGCGCGTGCAGGGTGTCGTCCCAGCGCAGGCGCACCATCAGGCTGCGCAGGTAGGCCAGCACCACCGCCGTACCGATCCGCTCGAGTCCATGTACGCCGCCGAAATAGCCGATCGCCGGGGCGTCAGGGCGTTCCGTGCCGAGGGTGATGACACGGATCGGGAAGCGGTGTCCGCGGGCCTCGACCTGCGCCACCTCGCGAACCCGGACCGCGTCCCCGCCGATGGCCAGGATCGCGTCCAGTTCGGCCAGTTCCGGCAGGCCGTTCATCGCGCCGCGCCGGGCTGCAATCGATGCGTAACCCCCCGTGCGTAGCCTGAGCGCCATCGATTCCCTTGGGGACTGCCCGATGCCAGACCGACTGATGACGTGGATCCGTTGCCCGATTGAGCGCCTGTTTCCCCCGGAAGGGCCCTTCCTCTACCTGCCGGAGTGGTCATGAGCGGGCATGCGGCCACCCTCCGTGCCCTGCTCGGGCTCGCGCTGGCCGTCGCGGGCGGACTGGTGGAGTGTCTCGCCTTGTGGCGAGCCCGAGGGCGTGGGCAGCGCGCGGGCGGGCGGAGCGCATAGCGACCGCAGCGCAACTCAGGCTGCCGTGGTCGCCGGAATCATCCGTGCGTTTGATTCACCGAGCCGCCGGGCCATGACCCGCATCACCTCGAGCGCAAAGTAGGGCGCCTCCTCGACGAGAAAGCGGAAGCGGGCTTCGTCGACCGTGGCAAAGACACACTCGGTCACCGCGCGGACCGTGGCCAGTCGCGGAGCGACGCCCAGCAAGGCCACCTCGCCGACGATGTCGCCCGGCGCCAGCCGCTCGATCTCGACGCCCCCGCGAACCACCGCGGCGTGCCCCGACAGCAGGACGAACATGTCGCTGCCGGCCTCTCCTTCCTCGAACAGATGAGCATCCTGTGCGACGGTGACCAGATTCGGATCGTGGCGGAAGAGATCGAAGAAGAGCATGGTCTGGACTGGGGGCGGTCTGGGTTTTGGTCCGCCAGTCTAGGGCTCAGAGGTTGTCGTTTGATGACGGTTTCGTTGCCGGGGGCTGCCGGGATCTGCCGGCCGTGCATCGCGGCATGGCGCGGACGACTGTTGACCAGAATCAAACCGCCGGGTCGTGCGAACAAACTACCCCGAAAGTTATAATGTGTCTCCGTGCTGTGCCGCTTTGGCAGCCGACTGTTTCGGGAGACGTCCGATGCATCGCGCCGTGCGCATTATCTGTTTTGCCCTCGCGCTGTTCGCGACCACTGTCGTCGCTGCCGACACCATTACCGTCAGCACCGACAACACCCCCCTCGACCGGGCGACGCTGGAAGTCCTCTCGCGCGAGGCGTTCGGTCGCATCGGGCACGACTTCCGGCTCGTCAGCCAGCCCTCGGCCCGTTCACTGCACTCGGCCAACTCCGGACGTGTGGATGGCGAGGGCCTCCGCGTGGCCGGGCTGGAACGGCAGTATCCGAACTTGCGGGCGGTGCCGGAACCCTTCGCGGACATTCAGTTCGTCGCCTTCGGCGTGGACCCGAGCCTGCGGCTCGACGACGGGTGGGCGAGCCTGGCGCCCTACCGCGTGGCCTTCATCAATGGCTGGAAGCTGTTCGAGCAGAAGGCCACGGGCGCGCGCCAGGTGACCAAGGTCGATGCACCGGGTCAGCTCTTCCAGATGCTGGAGGCGGGCCGGGTCGACCTGGCGCTGTACACGCTCGCCGATGGCCTGGCGCTGGTGAGGGAGATGGGGCTGGCGAACGTCGTGGCGGTCGGGCCGCCCCTCCGGCAGGCGGAGATGTACCTGTATCTCCATCGCACCCGGTCCGGTCTGCTCGATCCCCTGGCCGAAGCCCTGCGCGAGATGAAACGCGACGGCACGCACGCGCGCCTGCTGCGGGAACTCGGGCGTGAGTGATCCGCTGGCCACCGGTCGCGATTCCCGAGCCGGCATCGGGCGCCACACGCTCTCTGGCCTGCGCAGTCCGATCACCCGCCAACTGCTCATCTGGCCGCTGGCCATCGGCGCGGCGATGGCGGTCATCGGCGCAGCCATCCTGGCAATGCTCGATTTCGAGTCGACCCTCGAGGAACTGTCGGGGCGTCTCGACGCGATCGGGCAGTCGGCCGGCCCGTCGCTCGTCCAGAGCCTGTGGGCGTTCGATCGGGCGCAGGTTGAACTGCAACTGGCGGCCATCGCCCGGCTCAAGGAAGTGCACGTCGTGGTGCTCCAGGAGCCCGAGCGTCCCGAGCTACGTTTCGGCGTCGGGCAGGTCTCGTCGGACACGCTCGAGGTCCGGCTGCCGCTGGTGTACCTGGACCGGGGTGTGCCCCATGACCTGGGGCAGATGCGGCTGGTGACCGATCTGCAGGAATACCGGCACAAGCTGTTGCAGCGGGGCATCCGGTGGTTTGCGCTGGGTGCTGCGTTGACGCTCCTGGTGGCCCTGGCGACCGGCCTGACCTACCACGTGGTGGTGCGCAAGCGGCTGCTTGTGCTGGCCGGGGAACTGGTCGGACTGACCCCCAAGGACCTCCGGGGCATGCCGGCCGCGCCGGCCGAAGGGGCGCTGGTCCGCGACGAGTTCGACCGTCTGGCTGCCGCCGTGGTCAGTCTCAAGGCCACGGCAGGCCTTGCCCTGCGGGACTCCGACGCGCGGGAGGTGGAATTGCGGGCCCTGACCGACAGCCTCGCCGAATCCCGCAACCTGATGCTGACCGTGGTCGATTCGGTGCCGGTGCGCATCTTCTGGAAGGACCGCGAGCAGCGTTACCTGGGGTGCAACAGGGCCTTCGCCGGGGACGCGGGCTTCCTGTCGCCACGCGAACTCGTCGGCCACACCGACTTCGACTTGGCGTGGAGCGAGATGGCCGTCCGCTATCGCACCGACGATACCGAGGTGATGGTCTCGGGCGAACCGAAGCTCAATTATGAAGAACCGATGGTCGACCGCCACGGCAAGCGGACCTGGCTGCGCACCTCAAAGGTGCCCCTGCGGGATCGCCACGGCGCCGTCATCGGCGTGCTGGGCCTGTACGACGACATCACCGAGGAGCGGACGACGGCTGAGGAGCTGGCGGCCTACCGCGAGAACCTCGAGACGGTGGTGGCCCAGCGGACCGAGGAGTTGTCCGCCGCGAAGGAGGCCGCTGAGGCGGCGAGCATCGCCAAGAGCGACTTCCTCGCCAATATGAGCCATGAGATCCGGACCCCGCTGAACGCGATGTTCGGCATGGCCCATATTCTCCGGCGGGAGGGCCTGAGCGAGACCCAACTGGCACGGCTCGGCCAGCTCGAGGCGGCGGGGACACATCTGATGGGCATCATCAACGCGATTCTCGATCTGTCGAAGATCGACGCCGGCAAGTTCGCCCTCGAGGATGCGGCGGTCGACGTCGGCGTGCTCCTCGAAGACGTGGCCGCCATGCTGCGCGAGCGCGCCACCGAGAAGGGGCTCGAGATCCAGGTCGAGGTGGCCTGCGACGAGACCCGGTACATCGGCGACGGGACGCGACTGAAGCAGGCCATTGCCAACTACGCCGGCAATGCCATCAAGTTCACCAGCGACGGGCACATCGCCATGCGTGTCCGTCCGATCCGGGTGTCCGGCGAATGGACCTTGCTGCAGTTCGAGGTCGAGGACACCGGCATCGGCATCGAGCCGGCGGTGCAGGCCCGCTTGTTCAACCCCTTCGAGCAGGCGGACAGCTCCACGACCCGGCAGTACGGCGGATCGGGGCTGGGCCTGTCGATCACGCGGCGCCTGGCCGAGTTGATGGGGGGGGAGGCCGGGGTTGATAGCGTGCCTGGCAAGGGCAGCCGATTCTGGTTTTCGGCCCGCCTGCGCCGCGCCGATGCGCCGGTGGCCGATGCCGAGGCTGCGCCGTCGGCGGCGCCAGCCATCCGCTGGCCCGGTGCGCGTGCGTTGCTGGTGGACGACGATCCGGTGAACCGTGAGGTCGGTGCCTTCCTGCTCCAGGATGCAGGGATCGACGTCGGCGAGGCCTGCGACGGGGTCGAGGCGGTCGACAGTTGTCGCGACACCCTCTTCGACGTGGTGCTGATGGACATGCAGATGCCCCGCATGGATGGCCTGGACGCGACCCGCGCGATCCGCCGCCTGCCCGGCTACCAGGACGTGCCGATCATCGCGATGACGGCCAATGCTTTCCTCGAGGACCGGGAACGCTGCCTCGCAGCGGGCATGAACGATTTTCTCTCCAAGCCGGTCGATGAGGCGCGCCTGTACCAGGCGCTGGGCCAGTGGCTCGGCGGTGATCCGACGTCATCGGCCTTGTCCTCCGGCGGCTGAAAGGGCAGCGCGGCGGTGCCGGCGGCTCAGGGGGCTGGCCGGCTGACGAGGATGCGCGCAAAGGCCACGCCGTCTCGCACGACGTGCTCGACGCCCGCGTGGACGAAGCCGCAGCGCAGGAAGACCGGCAGGCTGAAGGCGCTGGCCTCCGCGTGGTAGCCGCCTGACGCCGGCGCCGGGTGGCGTGCCAGCACTGCGCGCAGCAGGGTCTCGCCGAGGCCGCGGCCGCAGTAGCCGGGTGCCAGGTAGAGGGCGGTCACGTGGCCGTCGGCCTCCACGCCGCAGAAGCCGGCGAGCGTGCCGTCGTGATGGGCCAGCCAGGTGCCGGGCGTGAGCACGAAGTCGGCGAAGCCGGGCTGGGCGGCGAAGGCTTGCCACGCAGCAACCTGCGCCGCCGAGTAGGCCGCCGGGCCCAGCGTCGCGACCGACTCGCGGTAGAGCTGGCGCAGGTCATCCACGTCGCCGACGGTGACGGGGCGGAGACTGAAGTCCATTGCGGCATCATCGCACGCCGCCGTGTGGTCGGTGCCCCGACGCTACACTGGCGGCCTTACCCACCTCCGGTCCTGCCCATGAAGATCGACCAGATACCCGTTGGTGCCCGCTTCCAGCTGAAGGGCAAGGCATTCACTAAGGTCGGGCCGATGACCGCCGCCGGCGAGTCGGGCGGCACCACCTTCATCCCGAAGCACGCCGTCCTCCAGCCGGCCCCCGGCGAGGCGCCGCCCGCGCCACCCCCGCCATTGTCCGGCGCGCTCGACGCCAGCCGCGTCCTGGCGGCCGTCGACGCCTACCACCGGGAGGCCCTGGCGCTTGTCGGCGAGGCGGGCCGGGATGGCCTCGAGGCGGCCCGCCAGCGCCTGCTTGAGGCGCTGGCCTGAGGGTTGGGTGCGGCCGGGGCACGGAGAACGAGCGCCGGTGTGTGTTTGCGCTACGCACCTTGCGTCACCCCGGCGAGGTGTGCCCCGGCGCGGCCCAAACCGCGTCACCATGACCCCATCCCCACCCCCACCCTCCCCTTGAAGGGGAGGGAGCAGGTCTCGCGCGGCATTCTTGGGTGGGGCGATCGTCGCCTGGCGCTGCGCCGGCCTCGCGCACCGACGCCCGCACTGCCTCCTCCCCCGTCAAGGGGAGTGTTGGGGTGGGGATGCGTTCGAGGTGGGCCACGGTGACCCCCTCTTCCTCTCCATCATCGTCTTGAGCCGCCAGAGCGGACCGGCAGCGAAAATCCGGCTCTGGACGGGCTGGGGAGGTGGATGGTCGGGCGTGGTTGAGTGCGCGCCGCTTGGCGCGGTGTCCGGTGGCACGCGACCGACTCCCTCCTCTTCAAGGGGAGTGCTTGGGGTGGGGATGGGTTCGAGGTGGGCCACGGTGCCCCCTCTTTCTCTCCATCATCGCCTTGCGCCGCCAGGGCGGACCGGCTGTGAAAATCCGGCCCTGGACGGGCTGGGGAGGTGGATGGTCGGGCGTGGGTGAGTGCGCGCCGCTTGGTGCGGTGTCCGGCGGCACGCGACCGACGCCCTCCCCTTCAAGGGGAGTACTTGGTGTGGGGGTGGGGTTCGAGGTAGGCCACGGTGCCCCCCCTTCTCTCCATCATCGCCTTGCGCCGCCAGGGCGGACCGGCTGTGAAAATCCGGCTCTGGACGGGCTGGGGCGGTGGATGGTTGGGGCGTGGGTGAGTGCGCGCCGCTTGGTGCGGTGTCCGGCGGCACGCGGCCGATGCCCTCCCCTTCAAGGGGAGGGTTGGGGTGGGGATGGGGTTCGAGGCGGGGCACGGCGACCTCATTCGTCCCCCTGTCGCGCCCGTGGGTGCCGCTCACCCCCCGCGGGACAGAAAACCCTCCAGCGCCGCCGCCACCGCCTCGGGCTGGTCGTGTTGGAGGTTGTGGCCGCAGTCGTCGATGGTGGTGTGCCGGCCATCGGCGAAGCACGCCAGCCGCTCCGCCAGCGCCTCGGAGCCTGCCGCGAAGCGCTGCAGCACATAGCCGTCTGCGGCCAGCAGGTTCAGCACCGGCGCCGTGATCCGCTGCCAGCCGGCGAGCACGTCCCCGGTCTGGTAGCGCACCGGTGCCTGCACCCGGTGCCAGGGGTCGCAGGCCATCATCACCTCGCCGCTGTCGAGGGTGCGCGAGACGTGCCGGGACAGAAAATCCGCCCGCGCCGGCGTCAGGCGGGGGTTCGACTGGCACAGCCGGCGGGCCAGCGCCGCCGCGTCCGGGTAGCGGCGCAGGGCCGGGGGCTCGCCGGCGAGGGCATCAAGCCACTGGCCGAGCCTGTCCGGCGCGTCGGCCGGGACGGTCGGCGGCAGGCCGAGGAAATCCATCATCACCAGCTGCGCCACGCGGGCCGGGCGCACGCCGGCGTAGGTCCCCGCGATGCTGGCGCCCATGCTGTGGCCGACCAGCCGCGCGGGCACATCCGGCGAATAGTGGGCAAGCAGGGCGTCGAGATCGGCGTAGTAGTCCGGGAACCAGTAGGGCCGCCCGAGCCAGGTTGAGCCACCGTAGCCGCGCCAGTCGGGCGCGATCAGGTGCCAGTCCTGCGCCAGCGCATCGACGACGAACTGGAAGGTCGCCGACGCATCCATCCAGCCATGCAGCAGGAACACGGCGGGGGCCCCGTCGCGACCCCAGTGGCGGACGTTGTACCTGAGATCGCGAACCGGGACCTGTTCGCAGCGGGACGGGGCAGGGGGCATGGTGTCGGTGGGCGGGTGGAACGCAGAGATTCGCCAATTGTGAAGATTCGTGCAAGCGGGGGGCCCGCTTTTCACGCCAACTGGAAGCTGCTGTCATGCGCATGTAATCTGACGTCGGCATCCGGCCGCGGTCGAATCGCAGGCCATTGTCGTTTGCCGTGGCCGAATGGCCCCTGCTGCCGCCCGCTCCGAACCCTGCAACGCGACCCTGGCCTGTCCCATCGTCCATGCACCCCGACATCGCGTTCGTACCCGCTGCCCTGCCCTGTGCCGTGCTTGTCGTCGCCTGTCTGGCGCTGGCCGGCACGATGCATGTGGCCTGGCTCCGCTCGCCCCGGTCGCGCGCCTTCGCGGTGCCGATCGATGGTGGCCGGCACTGGCGCGGGCGGCCGGTGTTCGGCGCCAACAAGACCTGGCGCGGCCTGATGGCGATGCCGCCGGCCGCGGCCGCGACCTTCGCCCTGGCGGGCCTGTCGCGGCCGCTGATGCCTGAGGGGCTCGCCGCCGGATGGTGGCCCCTACCGTCGGCCACGCTGGCGCTGGTGGGGGCAATCTGCGGCCTGGCCTTCATGCTGGCGGAGCTGCCGAACTCCTTTCTCAAGCGGCGTCTCGGGGTCGCACCCGGCCAGCCGGCTGCCGGCCCCTGGCTGCGCCCGCTGTGCTTCCTCATCGACCGCTTCGACTCGGCCATCGGCGTGCTGCTGGCACTCCACCTGATGCTGCCGCTTCCCGCCGCGGCCTGGGGCTGGGCACTGGGCATCGGTGCCGGTCTGCACTGGCTATTCAGCGTCTGGCTCTACCACCTCCGACTCAAGGTTCGACCTGGATGAAAGACACTGCTCGGTGGCTTGTGCCGCTGGAAAGCGCGGCCGATCAGGCCGGATTCGGTGGCAAGGCGACGACCCTGGCGCGGCTCGTCGGCGCCGGCTTCGATGTGCCGGCTGCGCACCTGGTGCTTCCCGAGGCGCGCGACGCAGCCCTGGTGGCGCCGCTCGCCGCCCGTCTCGAGGCGCTGTCGGCCGAGTTCGCGACCCTGTCGCCCGAGCAGCGGGCGCGGCGCGCCGCCGCCCTGCGGGCCGAGGTCGAGGGCCTCGACCTGCCGCCCGGTGTGGACGAGGCTCTGGCCCGCATCGCGGCCGAAGGCGGTCCGTGGGTGGTGCGTTCGTCTGCCGCCGGCGAGGACTCGGCCAGCCATTCGTTTGCCGGACAGCTCGATTCGGTGCTCGGCGTGGCCGACCGTGACGGGCTCGGCGCGGCGATCCGCCGGGTCTGGGCCTCGGCCTGGTCGGATCGCAGCCTGGCCTACCAGGCCCGCACCGGCCACGCGTTGGCGGGTGGCTGCGTCATCGTCCAGCGTCAGGTGGACGCCCGCTGGGCCGGCGTGATGTTCTCGGTGTCCCCGGTCGACCCGGCGGCGCTGCGCATCGAGTACTGCGCCGGGCTGGCCGACCGCCTGGTGGATGGCAGTGTCACGCCATCGGCCGCCAGTCTGTTCCGCGACGGCTGCGGCCTGCTTGCCCATGAGGCGGGCGACGACGGGGGCGATCTCGACGACGCCGCCCTCACGCAGCTGGCCCGGCTGGCCCTGCGGATCGAGGTCGCGCTGGGTTACCCGGTGGATGTGGAGTGGGTGATCGACCAGGCCGGCCACCCCTGGATCGTTCAGGCGCGGCCGATCACGGTCCCGGCGGGCATTCCTGATCGCGAGGGCGAGCGCTGGAGCAACGCCAACATCGCCGAGAACTTCCCGGAGCCGGTCTCGCCGCTCCTCTACTCGATCGTCCGCGCCGGCTATACCGCCTACTTCCGCAACCTCGGCCTGGGCTTCGGCATCTCCCGCCGGCGTATCGCCGCGATGGAAGACGCGCTGGCCGCGGTGGTGGGCGCCCATCGCGGCCGCCTCTACTACAACCTGACCCACATCCACACCCTGATCCGGCTGGCACCCGGCGGCGCCTGGCTGACCCGCTTCTTCAACGAGTTCACCGGCGCCCGGGAGTACCCGGCGGATGTCTGCCAGCGCCCTGCCGGCGGCCGTATCGCGCAGGCGGCCGAGTTGCTTCGGGTGGCGCTCTCGGTGCTGTGGCAATACGCCTTCCTCCAGCGCCGGGTGGCCGCCTTCGAGCGGCGGGTGGATGCCTACTGCGACGGCCTCAGGCTGGCGAGCCTGCCGGAACGCTCCCGCGGCGAGTTGCTGGCCGCCCTGCGCGGCTTCATGGCGATCCGCCTGCGGCACTGGAACGGCGCGGCGCTGGCCGACACCGCGGCGATGGTCTGCTATGGCGCCCTCGGTCAGCTGCTCGCCCGCTGGCTGCCCGGGTCGGCCGACGAGCGCCAACACAACCGCCTGCTGGTCGGCCTGCCGGATCTCGCAAGCCACCTGCCGGTGCAGAAACTGTGGGCCCTGTCCCGCCGGATCCCGGACGACCCGGCCCTGGCGACCCTGTTCAAAGGGCCGGTCGAGCGCATCCTGCCAGCCCTGCGGGGCGAGCCCCGCTACGCCGGCTTCCTCGACCTGCTCGAGAGCTACCTCGAAGACTGGGGCTTCCGCAGCTCCGGCGAGCTGATGCTGTGCCATCCCAGCCCGCTCGAGGCGCCCGAGGCGACACTGGCCCTGCTCAAGTCCTACCTGCGCCTGGCGGGCCCCTCGCCCGATGCGCGCCTCGCCGAGCAGGAGGCGGAGCGTGAGGCGGCGACCCGCGACATGGCCCGCGCCGTGGCAGCGGGAAGACGCTGGGCGCGCCTGCCGCTCTTCGGCCGGGCCTGGTGGTTCGAGCGGGTGCTGGCGGCCACCCAGGAATCGATCCGGCTGCGGGAGCGGGCGCGCATGAAGCAGGCCCGGCTCTATGTCTGCCTGCGCCACGTGGTGCTCGAGGCGGGCCGGCGCCTGCAGGCCGAGGGGCTGCTCGAGGCCCCCGACGACGTCCTGCTGCTGACCCTTGAC
>JAGRGD010000120.1 GCA_020445665.1 Rhodocyclaceae bacterium | reverse complement strand
CGTTGCGCGCCGCGCGCAGCTCGTCGTGGACCCAGGCGCCCTTGAAGGCCGCGGCGTACTCGGCCAGCTCGTCGTGGGCGCGGCCGGCGGCGATGGCGGCGGCGGCGGCCTCGGCGGCCAGCATGCCCGACTTCATGGCCGTGTGGGTGCCCTTGATCTTGGGCATGTTCATGGTCCCGGCCTCGCAGCCCAGCAGGGCGCCGCCGGGGAAGGCCAGCTTGGGCAGGCACTGGTACCCGCCCTCGTTCAGCGCCCGGGCGCCGTAGGCGCTGCGGCGCCCGCCGGCGAAGGTGTCGAGGACCAGGGGATGGGTCTTGAACCGCTGGAACTCCTGGTAGGGGCTCATGTAGGGGTTGCTGTAGTCGAGCCCGACCACGAAGCCAACGGCCACCAGGTTGTCGTCCAGGTGGTACAGGAACGAGCCGCCGTAGGTGTCGGCGGGCAGGGGCCAGCCGGCCGTGTGCATGACCAGGCCGCGGCGGTGGTTCTCGGGCTTGACCTCCCACAGCTCCTTGATGCCGATGCCGTAGGTCTGGGGGTCGGCTTCGTCGCGCAGCTTGAACTTCGCCTCGAGCTGCTTGCCCAGGTGGCCACGGCAGCCTTCCGCGAACAGCGTGTACTTGGCGTGCAGCTCCATGCCCGGCTCGTGGCTGGGGCCCGGCTCGCCCTCGCGGGTGAGGCCCATGTCGCCCGTGGCGACGCCCTTGACCGCGCCGTTTTCGTCGAACAGCACCTCGGCCCCGGCGAAGCCCGGATAGACCTCGACGCCCAGCGCCTCGGCCTGCTCGCCGAGCCACTTGACGACGTTACCCAGGCGCACGATGTAGTTGCCGTGGTTCACGAAGCAGTCGGGCAACAGGCCGTTGGGGATCTGGCGGCCGCCGGTCTCGTTGAGGAACAGCACCTTGTCTTCGGTGACCGGCGTGTTGAGCGGCGCGCCCTGGTCTTTCCAGTCGGGGATCAGCTCGGTCAGCGCGCGGGGATCCATCACCGCGCCGGAGAGGATGTGGGCGCCGATCTCGGCCGCCTTCTCGATCAGGCACACCGAGTAGTCGTGACCCTTCTCGGCCGCCAGTTGTTTCACGCGGATCGCGGCCGCCAGCCCTGCCGGGCCGCCGCCGACGATCAGCACGTCGAATTCCATGGACTCGCGTTCCATCTTCCCTCCTTCGGTGTCTCCGGGGCGCCTGGCCTTGGATGCGGCGACGCCTCCCACAGCTTGCATCATCCCCGATGGTACGGGGGTGGTTGAACATACGGTTGCGTATGGTACATTAGCTCGATTGTTTTGTGATAGCCCCCGGCGCAAGATTTCCCGGACACACCTCAGGAGGCCCCCCGCGTGAGCGCACAGAGATTGCATGTCCATTCCACCCGAATCCCGGTGCGGTGGGGGGATCTGGACGCCTATAACCACGTGAACAACACGATCTACTTTCGCTACTGCGAACAGGCCCGTGTGGAATGGTGCGAAAACATGGGCTTCGTCGTGCGCACCAATCAGCCGACCGGCCCGGTCATCATCAACGCCGCCTGCACCTTCCTGTTGCCGGTCAACTACCCGGCCACGGTCCTGCTCGAGATGAGCGCGGGCGAGCCCGGGCGCAGCAGCGTCATGACCTGGTACGAGATGCGCGTCGAAGGCGACGACCGGATCTATGCGGAAGGCAGCTCCAAGATGGTCTGGATGGACCATGCGACTGGCAGGTCGGTACCGCTGCCGGCAGAATTGAGGGCGCTGTTCGAGGCGGCCTGAGCCGGCCCGGACAGCACAGACCGGCGCCCGCCAACGAGGCGCCGGGTGATAAGACACCTGGAGGAGAACGCCGTGAATCACAAGACTGACGCGCCCCTGTGGCAACCCTCGGCCGAGCGGGTGGCGGACGCGACCCTGACCCGATTCATGCAGCAGACCGCTGCTCGCTGGGGGGTGGGCGTCGAGGACTACGACGCGTTGCATGCCTGGTCGGTGGCGTCGCCGGATCGGTTCTGGGACCTGATGTGGGACTTCGGCGGTGTGGTGGGCGACAAGGGCGGCACGGTGCTGCTCGATGGCGACCGCATGCCCGGCGCCCGCTGGTTCCCCGAGGCCCGGCTCAA
Organism: Rhodocyclaceae bacterium; assembly: GCA_020445665.1. GTDB lineage: Bacteria > Pseudomonadota > Gammaproteobacteria > Burkholderiales > Rhodocyclaceae > Cognatazoarcus. The sequence continues at coordinate 11,716 of JAGRGD010000120.1, read as the reverse complement.
CTTCGCCCGCAACCTGCTGCGCACCCGCGACGAGACCGACGCGATCGTGTTCTGGGGCGAGGACGAGGTCAAGAACCGGGTCAGCCACGCCGAGCTCTACCGCATGGTGGCGCACTTCGCTGCCGCGCTGCGCGACATGGGCGTGGAGAAGGGCGACCGGGTCGCGGCCTTCATGCCCAACATGCCGGAGACCATCGTGGCGATGCTCGCCACCGCCTCGATCGGCGCGATCTTCACCTCGGCCTCGCCGGACTTCGGCGTGCAGGGCGTGCTCGACCGCTTCGGCCAGACCGAGCCCAAGGTGCTGGTTGCGGTGGACGGTTACTACTACAACGGCAAGCTCGTGGATTGTCTCGGCAAGCTGGCCGAGATCACCGCCGCGCTGCCGTCCCTGAAGCGCACGGTGGTGGTGCCCTATGTGCACCAGCGCCCGGACATCCATGGCATCGCCCATGGCCGGCTGCTGTCGGACTTCGTGTCGCTCTTTGCCCATGAAACCGAGATCGCCTTCGAGCCGCTGCCCTTCGACCATCCCCTGTACATCATGTATTCCTCGGGCACGACCGGCGTGCCCAAGTGCATCGTGCATTCGGCGGGCGGGGCCCTGTTGCAGCACCTGAAGGAACATCTGCTGCACACCGACGTGCGCCCCGGCGACCGCCTGTTCTACTTCACCACCTGCGGCTGGATGATGTGGAACTGGCTGGTGTCGGGACTGGCGACCGGCGCCACGCTGCTGCTCTACGACGGCTCGCCGTTCATCGCCGACGGCGACATCCTGTTCGACTTTGCCGACGCCGAGCGGATGACCCACTTCGGCACCTCGGCCAAGTTCATCGACCACCTCGCCAAGCTCGGCCGTCGGCCGAAGGACACCCATGCGCTGACCACGGTGCGGGCGATGATGTCCACCGGTAGCCCGCTGGTGCCCGAGTCCTTCGCGTTCGTCTATGACGCGATCAAGTCGGACCTGTGCCTCGCGTCGATTTCCGGCGGCACCGACATCCTGTCGTGCTTCGTGCTGGGCTGCCCCGTGCTGCCGGTGTACGCCGGCGAGATCCAGTGCAAGGGCCTCGGCATGGCCGTCGACGTCTTCGACGAGGACGGCCGGCCGCTGACCGGCGAGAAGGGCGAGCTGGTGTGCACGAAACCCTTCCCGTCGATGCCGGTCGGATTCTGGAACGACCCGGATGGCGCCAAGTATCGGGCCGCCTATTTCGAGCGCTTCGACAACGTCTGGTGCCACGGCGATTTCTGCGAGGTGACCGCCCACAACGGCCTGATCATCCATGGCCGCTCCGATGCGACGCTGAATCCGGGCGGGGTGCGGATCGGTACCGCCGAGATCTACCGCCAGGTGGAGAAGGTGCACGAGGTGGTGGAGTCGCTGGTGATCGGCCAGGACTGGGACCGGGACGTGCGGGTGGTGCTGTTCGTCAAGCTGCGCGAGGGCCTGACCCTGGACGAGGCGCTGGTGGACCGCATCAAGCAGACGGTGCGCGCCAACACCACGCCGCGCCACGTACCGGCGAGGGTGCTGCAGGTGGCGGACATTCCTCGCACCAAGAGCGGCAAGATCGTCGAGCTGGCGGTCCGCCACGTGGTCCATGGCCGGCCGGTCAAGAACGTGGAGGCGCTGGCCAACCCCGAGGCGCTGGAGCACTTCCGCGATCGCGCCGAGCTGGCGAGCTGAAGGAGGGCAGGGCGATGCTGATGAAACGCGAGGGGGCGGCACTGTTGATCGTCGATCTGCAGGGACGCCTGCTGCCGGCCATTCATGATGGCGAGGCGGTGATCGCCGAGGCGGTGTGGCTGGCCCGGGTCGCGGCCCGGATGGGGGTGCCGACGGTGGTTTCGGAGCAGTACCCGAAGGGTCTCGGCCATACCGACCCGCGGGTGCTCGAGGCGGCCGAAGGCGCGCGGGTGGTGGAGAAGCTGCATTTCTCCTGCGCCTCCGACGGCTGCCTGGCCGGTACCGCCATCGACGCCGCGACGCAGGTGGTGGTGTGCGGCACCGAGAGCCACGTCTGCGTGTTGCAGACCGCGCTCGGTCTGGTCGAGGCGGGCAAATCGGTGTTCCTGGTGGCCGAGGCCTGCGGCTCCCGCCGTGCGTCGGACAAGGCCGCCGCCCTGTCGCGCATGGCGGCCGCGGGGGTGACGATCGTCTCTCGGGAGATGGTCGCCTTCGAATGGCTCGGGCAGGCGGGAAGCGACGAATTCCGGGCGATCAGCCGGGACTTCCTGCGCTGAGCGGGCACCGCACGCGAGCGTTTCGAAGCGTGGCGACGCGTTGAGGCGGGAATGGGGCTTCGGGTATCATTGCGCTTTCCCGCTGTCGCCATCTCATGACCAAATACGTCTTCGTCACCGGCGGTGTCGTGTCCTCCCTGGGCAAAGGCATCGCCGCCGCCTCTTTGGGCGCCATTCTCGAATCCCGCAGCATCAAGGTCACCCACCTCAAGCTGGACCCGTACATCAACGTGGACCCCGGCACGATGAGCCCCTTCCAGCACGGCGAGGTGTTCGTCACCGAGGACGGGGCGGAGACCGACCTCGACCTGGGCCACTACGAGCGCTTCACCAGCGCCAAGATGAGCAAGCGCAACAACTTCACCACCGGCCAGATCTACGAGTCGGTGATCAAGAAGGAGCGGCGCGGCGAATACCTGGGCAAGACCGTCCAGGTCATCCCCCACATCACCGATGAGATCAAGCGCTACGTCAAGCGCGGCGCCGAGGGCGCCGACGTGGCGATCGTCGAGGTGGGCGGCACGGTGGGCGACATCGAGTCGCTGCCCTTCCTCGAGGCGATCCGCCAGATGGGCATCGAGGAGGGGCGCCAGGGCACCTGCTTCCTGCACCTGACCCTGCTGCCCTACATCCCGACCGCCGGCGAGCTGAAGACCAAGCCGACCCAGCACTCGGTCAAGGAGCTGCGCGAGATCGGCATCCAGCCCGACGTGCTGCTGTGCCGGGCGGACCGCTCGATCCCCGCCGACGAGCGTCGCAAGATCGCGCTGTTCTGCAACGTCATGCCCGAGGCCGTCATCGAGTGCCTCGACGCCGACTCGATCTACAAGATCCCGAGCCTGCTGCATCACCAGATGCTCGACGAGATCGTCTGCCACAAGCTCAACATCCTGGCCCGCGCGGCCGACCTCTCCCGCTGGGACAAGCTGGTCCACGCCCTCGAGAACCCCGAGCACTCCGTGAACGTGGCCTTCGTCGGCAAGTACGTTGACCTCACCGAGTCGTACAAGTCGCTGATCGAGGCCCTGTCCCACGCCGGCATGCACACCCGCTCGAAGGTCACGATCCACTACCTCGAAGCCGAGGAGATCGAGACCGAGGGCTGCGGCGTGCTGAAAGACATGGACGCCATCCTGGTGCCGGGCGGCTTCGGCAAGCGGGGCACCGAGGGCAAGATCGCCGCCATCCGCTACGCCCGCGAAAACGGCGTGCCGTATCTGGGCATCTGCCTCGGCATGCAGCTGGCGGTGGTCGAGTTCGCCCGCCACGTCGCTGGAATGGCCGGCGCCCACTCGACCGAATTCGAACAGAACACGCCCTTCCCGGTGATCGGCCTGATCACCGAGTGGCACGATCGGGAGGGCACCGTCGAGAAGCGCACGGCCGAGTCCGACCTGGGCGGCACGATGCGGCTCGGCGGCCAGCTGTGCAAGCTGACCGAAGGCTCGAAGGCGCGCGAGATCTACGGCCGCGCCGAGATCATGGAGCGCCATCGCCACCGCTACGAGGTCAACAACACGCTCCTCGACCAGCTCGAGGCCAAGGGCCTGAAGGTGTCGGGCCGCGCGCCGGGCACCGAACTGTGCGAGATGATCGAGCTGCCCGACCACCCTTGGTTCGTCGGCTGCCAGTTCCACCCCGAATTCACCTCGAACCCGCGGGTCGGACACCCGCTGTTCACCGCCTACGTCAAGGCCGCGGTCGAGGGCCAGAAGCGCCGCACCCGGAAGGGCAAGTGAGGAATCACCGATGAAGCTCACCAATTTCGAGGTCGGCATCGACAAGCCGATCTTCCTGATCGCCGGTCCCTGCGTGGCCGAGTCCGAGGCTCTGTGCCTCGACGTCGCCGGCCGGATGAAGGAGATCTGCGCCGCGCTGGGCGTGCCGTACATCTTCAAGGCCTCCTACGACAAGGCCAATCGCAGTTCCGGCAAGAGCTTCCGCGGCCACGGCATGGACGCCGGCCTCAAGATGCTCGAGGCGGTCAAGCAGCAGCTGGGTGTGCCGGTGCTGACCGACGTGCATACCGAGGAGGAAATCCCGGCGGTGGCTTCCGTGGTCGACGTGCTGCAGACGCCGGCGTTCCTGTGCCGCCAGACCGACTTCATCCATGCCGTCGCGGCCTCCGGCAAGCCGGTGAACATCAAGAAGGGCCAGTTCCTGGCGCCCGGCGACATGAAGAACGTGGTCGACAAGGCGCGCGAGGCCAATGGCGGCGCCGACACCATAATGGTGTGCGAGCGCGGCGCGTCCTTCGGCTACAACAACCTGGTGTCCGACATGCGCTCGCTGGCGATCATGCGCGAGACGAACTGCCCGGTGGTCTTCGACGCCACCCACTCGGTCCAGTTGCCGGGCGGGCAGGGCACCGCCTCGGGCGGCCAGCGCGAGTTCGTGCCGCTGCTGGCCCGGGCCGCCGTCGCCGCGGGCGTGGCAGGCCTCTTCATGGAGACCCACCCGGATCCCGCCAAGGCCCTCTCCGACGGGCCCAACGCCTGGCCGCTGCCGAAGATGCAGGCGCTGCTCGAACAACTCGTCGGCCTTGACCGTGTGGTCAAGCAGGCCGGCATGCTCAGCCTCTGAGCCCCCGAATTCCCGATACCCCGTCTTTCAGCTAGAGGAAATGCCATGAGTGCAATCATTGATGTCATCGCCCGCGAGATTCTCGACTCGCGCGGCAACCCCACGGTCGAGGCGGATGTCCTGCTCGAGTCCGGCGTGATGGGCCGCGCGGCGGTGCCGTCCGGCGCATCCACCGGCGCCCGCGAAGCGATCGAACTGCGCGACGGTGACGCCAGCCGCTACCTGGGCAAGGGCGTGCAGCGGGCCGTCGAGCACGTGAACACCGAGATCTCCGAGGCGCTGGTCGGCCTCGACGCCGAAGAGCAGGCCTTCATCGACCGCACCCTGATCGAACTCGACGGCACCGAGAACAAGTCCCGCCTCGGCGCCAACGCGATGCTGGCGGTGTCGATGGCGGTGGCCAAGGCCGCCGCCGAAGAGGCCGGCCTGCCGCTCTACCGCTATTTCGGCGGCATGGGCGCGGTGTCGATGCCGGTGCCGATGATGAACGTCATCAACGGCGGCGCCCACGCCAACAACAGCCTCGACATCCAGGAATGCATGATCATGCCGGTGTCGCAGACCAGCTTCCGCGAGGCCCTGCGCTGCGGCACCGAGATCTTCCACCACCTCAAGAAGCTGGTGGACGGCAAGGGCTATCCGACGACGGTCGGCGACGAGGGTGGCTTCGCGCCCAACGTGACCGGCACCGAGGAAGCGCTGAACCTGATCCAGGAGGCGATCTCGAACGCCGGATACGAGCCGGGGACCGACGTGGTGCTGGCGCTGGACTGCGCCTCCAGCGAGTTCTACCGGGATGGCCAGTACGTGCTCTCCGGCGAGGGCCTTACGCTCTCCTCCCAGGGCTTCGCCGACTACCTCGCGACCCTGGCCGACAAGTTCCCGATCGTCTCGATCGAGGACGGCATGGCCGAGGATGACTGGCAGGGCTGGAAGCAGCTGACCGACCTGCTGGGTAACAAGGTGCAACTGGTGGGCGACGACCTCTTCGTCACCAACACCAGGATCCTCGCCCAGGGCATCGAGCAGGGCGTGGCCAACTCGATCCTGATCAAGATCAACCAGATCGGCACCCTCACCGAGACCTTCGCCGCCGTCGAGATGGCCAAGCGCGCCGGCTATACGGCCGTCATCTCCCACCGCTCGGGCGAAACGGAAGATTCCACCATCTCCGACATCGCCGTCGGCCTCAACGCGATGCAGATCAAGACCGGTTCCCTGAGCCGCTCGGACCGCATCGCCAAGTACAACCAGCTGCTCCGCATCGAAGAGGATCTGGGCGACGTGGCGACCTACCCGGGCCTTTCCGCGTTTTACAATTTGCGCCACCGTTGATCGCGGATTTGACGGTGCCGGGTCGCACGACCCGCTAGAATTCAGGGCCGGGCCGAAAGGCGACCGGCCCTGTTTCTTTCCACCCCCCGACCTCGCCCATGCGCTGGCCCACCTTTATCCTCGCTGCCCTGCTGGTCCTGCTGCAGTACCCGCTGTGGTTCGGCAAGGGCGGCTGGCTGCGCGTCTGGGAGGTGGACCGCAAGCTGCAGGACCAGCGCGAGCTGAACCAGACCCTGGAGCAGCGAAACGCGGCGATGGAAGCCGAGGTGCGCGACCTCAAGACCGGCTACGAGGCGATCGAGGAGCGCGCCCGCTTCGAGCTGGGGCTGACCAAACCGGGCGAGGTGTTCGTGCAGATCCCTCGCAAGGAGAAGTAGGCCTCGAAGGAGCGCGCGGCCCTGGCGAGTTCAGTCCAGCGGCAGGCCCGCACTCAGCAGGCGGCCGAGGGTGGCCTCGATCTGCATCAGCGCGTGCCGGTTGCGCATGCCGGTCTTGCGCAGGACGCTGCGCGCGTGGGTCTTTACCGTCTGGCTGGACACCCCGCGTAGCAGGGCGATTTCCTGGTACGAATGGCCCTCGAGCAGACCCGCGCAGACCAGCGACTCGGCCTGGGTCAGCCCGAACAGCGACTGCAGATGCGGTGCCGTGTGCCGTGCCGGCGCGTCCGGATCCGCCACCAGAAGGATCGCACCCCGCGGCACCGAAGCCACCTGCAGGAAGTGGGCAGACACCGGCACCGCGCGGACAAAGTAGGGCGTGCTGCCGGAGCGTCGCGAGAGCGAAATCAGGCCCGCCTTGCGGGGCAGTTCCTGGCCCGGGCTGCCGATAGCCGCATCGATCGCGGCCTGCAGGCGGCGATTGTCGGATGGGTTGCGGCACATCAGACAGCCTTCGCCATCGAGCTCAAGCCCTTCGTCCGCCGCCAGGATGCGATTGGCGAAGTGGTTGCAATGGACGACCACCGCCCGGACATCCAGGACCACCGCGGCGAGGTGAATGGCATCGAGTGCCTGCAGCGCTGGATCACTCCGGAGCGAACTCGCCGGTCCACCGTCCGCCGTCATCTGAGCCTCCGCAGTTCTTTTTATTCTGTGCCGCCTCCGGCCCGGTGAGCGGGTCCGTTTCGAGCCCCAGCCGATCTCGGTGCTCCGTTTTTCACACCAATCGGCGTGTCTGAGCCGAATGCAATATAGGCCAACTCCATGCCGGCGCCGCGGGAATCTTGCGGCCGACATCCCATGCCCCGAGCGCGGTGACGCGCGGACTCCCCCGCTCGGGGGAGTCGCCCTGTCATACATGTCGATCGGGTCGAAAGGTAATGCGAATTGCAAGCCATTGTTCGTCCTGAAATATTTCATCCGGCATAACTGATGCTTTCGGAATGCCGGTGCCTGCCTGAGCAGGCGCCCGGAGGACGGGACCGCCGTTCATCGGAATAGCGGGGAAGGGGAGCAACGCATGAAACAGGAAGCCCTTCGGAAGCTCGCGGCCCTTGCCCTGGGCACCTGTCGCCTCAATGGTGATGTTGCAGGTGGAGGGGCAGGTTCGGTTCTGGGCGTGCTGCAGTGACTGGTCGCGTCTTTGCCTTTGGTAGCGACGACCGAATCGGCGCCCGGCATCGGCGCCAGTCGGTCAACCGAGAACCAACATGGGCCTTTGAACGGCCCGGAGTCGGGATCGTTGAGCAACCGCTCGGTAGGGGCATCTTTTCAGGCATGCCATTGCCTCACCCAAGAATGAAAATCGCGTGAGATGGCTGCACGTTGCTCCTGATTCGAGTTCTTCGAAATTGAACAAACTGGTCAACCGACGGAGGTCTTCCGATGAAATCCTCAAACTTGAGCGCTGACGTTCTCTTGAGGCCGTTGTCTATTCTTGCTGGTTTCTTCTGCAGTGTGTCCGCACTGGCTGAGCCCGTCGTCATCACTGATACGTTTCACTATCTCGACAATCGGAGCGTCAACTCGGTAGGAATTGGCAGTGGCGTCAGGCAGCAGGTTGGTGCTTCCAGTGCAATTCCGTCCAAGGGAACCCAAGCGGCCGCATTTCAAGACGGTGTTCGCCTGAATCTGGGATTCCAACCCTTCACCGTGGCACCCGATTTCTTTAGCGGTAGCCGACCTGCTGAAGATCTGCCGGATGGTGCCTGGACCATATTCTTCTTGAATAATGGAGATTTAACTTCCGCAACCACGCCTGATATTTTTGGCGCAAATGTTATTCCACATCCAACTTCTGTCGCGATATCGGGTAGCGGTGTGTCACCAGTGTTTAGCTGGGTGAATCCGGCTGGGAGCAACATTGACGCGATTCGTCTCAATATCAGAGACAATGATGTCACGGTTGGAAATACGACCGTTTCCGACGTCATCTTTTCGCGGGACTTCGGGCCTGAAACCACAAGCTTCGCCATCGCATCAGCGGGTCTCAACCTGCAGTTCAACCGGAACTACTCGCTAGAAATCAGTTTGCTGGACCTTCGCACGGCCGGCGGTTTCGGCAGTTCAAATATCTTGAGCCGAACGCGGTCGTTCTTTGATTTTCAGCTAATCCAGACGAGCACGATTCCGCAGGTATTCTTGCCGATGGTATCTCTTGACGGCACCGTTCCGGTGTTCTCCTTTAATGTTGAAGTTTCGGAGAATCAACTGATCTTCGTAGATCCGGTCGTTGCCGTAGGTTATGACTATCAGATTGGCGATGCGGACCCTCTGTTTCGAAGCGTAGTTCTTCCCGAGGGGATCGGTGACGGACTCTACGATATCTACCTGTGGGACGGCATCAACTGGATCTCCTTCAGTACCGGTGTTGCAGGCGGGGAAGAGATCATCTTCGGCTCAGTGGGTGTTGATCGGTTTCGGGTGCTAGGCATTGAAACCAGCGCGGGATTTGATCCTTCCGACGGAACGGCATTCATCACTGGCCTGACCTTTGCGGGAAATGGTCAATTCACGGGAACCATGACGCCGGTTCTATTGGCGATCCCGGAACCTGAAACCCTCGTACTACTTGCCGTTGGCTTCGCGCTACTGCGCCGGGCTCGCTGTTCTCATCCGCAGTCTCGTGTCGTGTGACTCCACGTAGGTGTCGCGCTGGGGCGGCAAGACGCGATCGCGGCTTGAGTGTGGTCGTTGTCTGCACAGCGATGTTTGGGTCAGTGGGCATCGGCTTGGGCCGATCCTCAAGGAGAATCGCATTATGCGCAGTTCAATCGGAAAGACATGGACGGTCGTACTGCTCGCCAGCCTGTCCGGGTGCGTGACAACGGAGTCGAGCCTGCGGGAAAAAGGCATGCAGCCGCTCGCGGGCAGCGCGCTTGAAGCGGTGCTGACGGCGGGCGAGTTGGAACACCGGGGCACCAACGGCAACGTGGTCGGTGTGGTCTTCAACACCGATCACACCGCCTCGGTCCAGTGGGCCGGGGGCGGTGACGAGGGGGTCTGGCGGCTCGACGGCGACCAGTATTGCGTGACCTGGCGGGAGATCCGCGGTGGCGCGGAGAAGTGCTTCCGGGCCTACAAGACCTCGGACACCGAGTACACGGCCTTCGGTATCGACGGGGTCAAGACGGGCGTGTTCTGGCGCAGCAGGTAGTCTGGCCGCCGACGCACTGCGGGGTGCCGGGGTGCTTTTGAGCCGGCATTGGACGGGCTGGGGCGGGGATGGGCAAGGCGCGTGACTCAAAGCCATCTCCCTCCTGGCCTTCCAGGACGGGCGTTGCACAGCCAGTCCGTTCCGCGGGCGCGAAGCCGTGCTTCGCGTATTCCCCGCTTTATTCCTCTTTGAGAGGAGGGAGCGAGTGGCCCGCGGAATGCCTGACCTGGAATCGCCGGATTGGCTGCCGGCTCAATTGCGCGCCGTGTCGACGGAGAACACCACGGCTTCGCGGCCGACCGTCAGGGTGGCCCGCTCGCGCCCCCGGCCGAACACCAGCATGCGGCTGGCCTCCGAGTTGAGTGACCAGCCGCCGTGGTTGCCCGGCTGGCGGTAGAACGCGAGGATCGACTCCGGGTCGGCGGTGGTCGAGAAGACCCAGACCGGATGGCCGCCCGTGCCGCTTGCCACGCCGACGCTGGCATCAAAGGCCGGATGCGGCGCGAATCCGATCTCGGCCAGGCGCGCGGACGCGCCGGCCTGATGCCACAGCGTAACCACCACGACGGGAATCAGGATGGCCATCAGGACAAGCAGGCCCGCCTTGCCCTGTGCACCTGCGTCGTCAGCCCTGCGCACCACGAATACGTGGTGGAGCAGCGCGGCCAGCGCGACGATCAGGCCGAGGAAAGTGAGCAGGGCTGGGTCCATGGTGACGGGCGGCGAGCCGCATTGGAGGTGGGTGCGGAAGCACAGCAGGAATCGTGCCGCGAAACACAAGTTTGCAATAATCCTGGCGGATTCCGTGGCTTCACAGCGCGGCGCGTGGCCGTCTTGATGTGCGCCGAGACGGCGACTGTCAAGAAAGTCGACATGGGGCTCGCCGGGTCCCGAGGCGCGCCGACCCGCTCTGGCACGTCAGCGCAGGCGCGCCCGCCATGGGTGTCTCAGCGTTCGTGGGCGTCGTTCGCCACGTCCAGAAACGCTTTCCAGGTGTCCAGGCGCGCCGCCACGGCAGGCTCGATCACCTGCCAGGCCATGCGGCCGAGCATCAGGCGAAGTGGGGGTTCATCCATCGCGACCAGTTGCAGGATGGCGTCGCCGGTGGCGGCCGGGTTGCCGCGGTCGAACTGCTGCGTCCTGGCCTTGAAGCCGGCGCGCACGGCGTCGTAGTCGACCAGTGGCGCGCTGCGCACGGCCGAGGCCTGGGACCAGTCGGTGGTGAAGGGGCCGGGTTCGAGCAACGTGACGTGAATGCCGAAATCGGCCACCTCCTGGCTCAGCGATTCGCACAGCCCTTCCACGGCCCACTTGGAGGCGTGGTAGATGCCGAGGTTGGGGAAAGCGATCACGCCGCCGATGCTCGACACCTGGATGATGTGGCCCGATTGCTGCGCGCGCATGGTCGGCAACACCGCCTGGACGATCCACAGGGAGCCGAACAGGTTGGTCTCGATCTGGCTGCGCGCCTCAGCCTCGGTGATCTCCTCGACAAAACCGAAGTGGCCGTAGCCGGCGTTGGAGATCAGCACATCGATGCGGCCGAAGTGGGAGGCTGCCTGCTCGGCCACCGCGAAGCAGGCGGCGCGGTCGGTCACGTCCAGCGCCACGGGCAGGACGGCGTCGCCGAATGCTTCGACGAGGGCCGCGAGTGACTCGGGCTGGCGCGCCGTTGCAAGCACGCGGTGACCTGCGCGCAGGGCACTCTCGGCCCAGTGGCGGCCGAAGCCCCTGGAGGCGCCGGTGATGAGGAAGACTTTGGACATGGGGTGGGGCTCCGGAACGTTGGTGGGTTCGCTCGTTCTGACCATTTCGAGCAAAGTGGTTATTTGATGCGTTGAATGGCGGATGACGCTTCGCTCTTCCGCCCTACGGGGGCCGATGCGTTGGATGGCGGATGACGCTTCGCTCTTCCGCCCTACGGGGGCCGATGCGTTGGATGGCGGATGACGCT
>JAGRGD010000119.1 GCA_020445665.1 Rhodocyclaceae bacterium | reverse complement strand
TGCTGGGCCCGTTGACCGCGTTACGCCTCCTTGCCTGGGGGCCACCCAGGCCGCGTCGGCGCGCCTTGTCCTCGAACCCAGCAGACCACAGCGCGACCGCCATACAAATGTCCACAGACCCTAGGGCGCGGGCCTTGCGCCGGTCGGAGGGGGCGGGTCATCCGCACCGACAGTCGCCCCGCAAGCTCGGCGGGCGAGCCAGACCGAGCCGCTCAGCCCACGGCGCGCATCAGCTCTCGCACCGACTCCCCTTGCGACGAGATGGTTTCCCGATAGGTCTCCAGCCCCTCGATCTGCTCAGCGCGGGTCCTGGGATCAACGGCACGGACCGGCTCGACGTTGGGTCCGTCCAGCTCCACCAGGGTGTCGGCGATGAACAGCACGTCGGCCAGCGTCTCGGCGCCAGTGGTCGCCTCCATCTGGTCGAAGCCCACGATCGCCTCCTGGATCTCCGGCGTCACGTCCAGCGCGGCCATGACCGAGTGACCGATCTGCCCCCGCCATTCGATCAGCAGATTGCGCAGCCCGGCCGCATCGCCGAAGAGATCCGGCCGCTCGGAGAGACGGAACAGCAGGTAGAGGGTACCCATGTCGTGGATCAGGCCGGCAAAGAGCGCCTTGTCCCCATCGAGCCCGGTGTGTTCGCGGGTCAGCACGAAGGCGTAGGCGGCGACCTGCCGGCTGTGTTCGATCACCTTGTGACAGATGGCCTTGAAGGGCAGCATGCGCCGGTAGGTGACCAGTTGCGCCATGGCCACCGCGGTAGCGAGGGTCTTGACCTGGTTCGAACCGATCCGCACGACCGCGGACTTGATGTCGCTGACCCGCGGACCGCGCCGGGCATAGGCAACCGAGTTGGCGGCCTGAACGACCCGGGTGGACAGGAGGGGGTCCGCAGCGATAATTCGCACCAATTCGGCCGCCCCTGTGCGCTCGGAGCGCAGCACCTCCCGCAGTCGGATCGTGGTGTCGAACGATGTCGGGAACACCACCTTGCCACGGGACAGGTCGATGGCGAGCTCGCGCACGAACTCGCTCCAGGCGGCCTGTTCCACCTTCTTGCCGTTGCCCGTCTGGTTCATCAGGCGAATGTCCTCGTCAGGTCCAGCAACTCGTCCCGGTGCGCGGCGACCGTTGCCCGGTAGTCACCGATGCGCTCGATGCCCGCACCGAGCCTGCCGGGCGCGCCATCATCGGCAAAAGGCGAACTGGCCTCGCTCGCTTCCTCGGCCAGTACGTTGGCAACAAACAGCAGGTCAGCCAGTCGCGCCAGGCTCACGACCCGACGCGCTTCATCATGATCGGCGATGGCCAGCTGAATCTCCTCAGGAACGTCGAGGGCGCCGAGCACCGCGTGACCGATCTGGCCGTGCCAGTCGCGGATCAGCGCCAGCAATTCGTCCTGGTTGTCGAAGAAATCCTGCCGCTCGGCCAGGCGATAGAGCAGATAGAAAACCCCGATGTCATGGACCAGTCCGGCAAGATAGGCCACGCCCGCGTCGGTACCTGCATGTTCGCGCGCCAGCACCACCGAAATGGACGCCACCCAGCGGCTGTGCGCGAGCATCCGCTGGCAGAGCTCACGATAGGGCACCATCTTGCGGTAGGTCACGAGCTGCGACATGGCCAGCGCCACCGCGACATGGCGCACCTGGCTCAGACCGAGGCGCAACACGGCGGTGCGGATCGTGCAGACAGGCCGCCCGTCGGCAGCAAACGCTGCCGAGTTCGCAATCTGTACGAGTCGCGCGGAGAGCAAGGGGTCGGCGCTGACCGCGCGCGCGATGTCGTCCGCAGACGCGGTTTCCGACCGTAGCAGATCGCGCAGCCGGAGCGTCGTTTCGAAGGCGGTCGGAAAGACGACCCTGTCACCCGACAAATCGGCGGCCAGCTCACTGACAAAGCGGAACCAGGCTTCGCAATCCTTCGCGGACAAGTCTCTCCCCCTGCCCCGGCCGAGGCGATGATCGAGTGGCAATGCTACAACAAGCCGACGGCCTGTTGCCGGGGCACATGACGAAGTCAATGAGCCACGGCGGCCCGGCGCTATACTGGGTTCCTCCGCGCAACGGCACTCGCCGAGGAGCCCGAATGACCAGTTTCCGGACCCTGCTGCCCCTGTCCCTGTTCGTGATCTGCCTTGGTGCCGACGCCCAGGACGCACCCGGTAGCGACCTGGTTCGCAGCCCGATCCGCGCGTCGATCGGCGAGGACGCCCGGGCCGATCGGGACTGGCATGTCGCGTGGCTGCACGACACACGCGAGCACCTGCGCGACTTCTTCGAAGGCGTGGGTCGGACGGTGGACGGCTGGTTCGGCGACGAGCAGCACGATGAAGGGCGCCGCCTGGTCAATGGCCGCCTGATCCTGAACGGCCTGTGGCGCCGCGATGACGGCATCCAGACCGGCGTCAACTTCCGTGGCAAGTTCGACCTGCCCAACCTCGAGAACAAGGCCTACCTCTACTTCGGGCAGGACAACGAGCGCGAGCTGATCACCGACCAGCCGGATGAGTTCAGCCGCCACCAGCGCCTGCTCGCCGATGACGACGACGAAGATCGCGCTTTCTTCGCCGGCCTCGGCTACGCCATCCGCGAGAACATCGATCTGCGGGGCGGCATCAAGGGCGGTCTCAAGCCCTACGTGCAGGCCCGCTACCAGCGCAAGTGGTATCCCGCCTCGAGCGACGAGATCGAATTCCGCGAGACGCTGTTCTGGCAGACCTCGGAAGGGGTCGGCCTGACCACCACGCTCAACTACCGTCACATCTTTACCGACCAGGTGGACTTCCGCTGGCGCAACTCGGCCACCGTCTCGCAGTCCACCGACGCCCTCGCCTGGCAGTCGAGCGCCGGCACCTACGTGCGGTTCGGCCTGCAGCGGCAAGTCTCGCTGGAGGCCCTGATCCGCGGCGAAACCGGTTCGACGCTGCCGGTGGCCGAATACGGCGTGCGTGCCATCTACCGCACCGCGCTCTACGAGGACTGGCTGCTCGGCGAGTTCATCGTCGGCCACTTCTGGCCCCGCGACGAGGACGACGCCGAGCGCGACCGCAGCTGGGCGGCGGGAATGGGGATCGAGATCAACTTCTGACCTCGCAGGCGCTTGATGACCCTTTTGTTGCACTGGTATTTCTGCAACAATCGCGCCTTTTCCGGGCCGGGATTCTCTGGTGGAACTCAAGCACTTGAGCGAGATCGAGCGGGCAACCAAGCCCGGTCGCAACGAGTTGGCACGCCTCGGCATAGCGCTGCTGTTCATCGTCGGGGTGATGCTCTTCGCCTCGACCCGCGGCCAGGCGCCGAGCATGGCGCTGGTGGTCGCTGCGATGATCGGCGGCTACATGGCCATGAACATCGGCGCCAACGACGTGGCCAACAATGTCGGCCCCGCGGTCGGCTCCAAGGCCCTGTCGCTGGCGGGCGCACTGGTCATTGCCGCCATATTCGAGGCGGCTGGTGCGATGATCGCCGGCGGCGAGGTGGTCGACACCATCAAGAGCAGCATCGTCGATGCCAACCAGCTACCTTCGGGGCAGACCTTCATCTGGCTGATGATGGCGGCGCTGCTGGCAGGCGCCCTGTGGCTGAACATCGCCACGGCCGTCGGCGCCCCGGTCTCGACCACCCACTCGATCGTCGGCGCGGTGCTTGGTGCCGGCATCGCGGCTGCCGGCCCGTCGGTGGCCAACTGGGGCAAGGTCGGCTCGATCGCTGCCAGCTGGGTCATCTCGCCGGTGCTCGGCGGGGTCATCGCGGCGGCCTTCCTGTATTTCATCAAGCGTTTCATCACCTACCAGTCGGATATGGCCGGCGCGGCACGACGCGTGGTGCCCTATCTGGTGGGCATCATGGCCTGGGCCTTCGGCACCTATCTGATGCTCAAGGGCGTCAAGCACATCGTCAAGATCGGTTTCGGCGCCGCGATCATCTACGGCCTTGGCGTCGCCGTGCTCGTTTTTCTGGTGGTGCGGCCGATGATCGGCCGTCAGGCGAGCCAGATCGAGAACAGCAAGTCGGGCGTCAACCGGCTGTTCACGGTGCCGCTGGTGTTCGCTGCGGCGCTGCTGTCCTTCGCCCACGGTTCGAATGACGTCGCCAACGCGGTCGGCCCGCTGGCTGCGATCGTCGATTCCCTGTCCAGTGTCGACGGGGCCCTCCACAGCAAGGCCTCGATCCCGCTGTGGGTCATGATGGTCGGCGCGCTGGGCATCGCGGTCGGTCTGGGCCTGTTCGGCCCCAAGGTGATCCGCACCGTTGGCTCCGAGATCACCGAGCTCGACCAGATGCGGGCCTACTGCATCGCCATGGCAGCCACCATCACCGTGATCGTCGCCAGCCAGCTCGGCCTGCCGGTCAGTTCCACCCATATCGCGGTGGGCGGGGTTTTCGGCGTGGGCTTCCTGCGCGAGTACCTGAAGCGCAACTACGCCCGGATGGTCGACGAGATCGTGGATCACCACCCGGAAGGCGACAAGGAAGCGATCGAAGGTTTCATGGAGCGCTTCACCAAGGCCAAGGTCGAGGAAAAGGGCGAGATGTTGCGTGAGCTCAAGCGTCAGGGCAAAGCCAAGCTCGACCCTGCGCATTTCTCAAAGGTCGAGCGCCGTCGCCTGCGCAAGGTCTACAAGCATGAACTGGTCAAGCGCTCCCAGTTGCTGCGGATTGCCGCCGCCTGGGTCATCACGGTGCCTGCCTCGGCGATCATGGCGGCGATGATCTTCTACATGATCCGAGGCATGATGCTGCCCTGAGGCCGCCGCCCGACGGCCTCACTCGAACAGACCCGAGATCTCCACCGACGAGCGGCTGCCCAGGCAGTCGCTCTTGCCTTCCAGCCACCCGATGGCGTGCTCGCGTCCCAGGTCGCGCAGGCCGAGCAGGAACGGGCGGCTCGCAGCGAGCTTCGATTCCGGCGCGAGCCCCCTCAGCGCCTCGCCGGCGTCGATCAGGTGGAACCGAACCCCCAGAAGCCGGCGCTCCAGCCGCCCCCGCCGCCACCACGGCGACGCCTCGGCGAACTCCCGGGCATGCGCGAACATGCGCATCTCGCGCAGGAAATTGGCCGAGAACGACAGCTCGACCGCTCGCATGCGGATCTCCTCCGCCGTCGACGGCGTGTGCTGATGCCGCATCGGATTGAGCAGTACCAGCATTACGTCGCGACTGCCGCACTCGTAGAACAGGGGAAAAACCGCCGGATTGGCCACGTAGCCACCGTCCCAGTAGGGTTCGCCGTCGATCTCGATGGTGTGATGGAGCGTCGGCAGGCAGGCAGAGGCCAGCACCGCGTCGACACTCAGCTCGTTGTTTCGGAACAGGCGAAGCCTGCCGGTATTGACCTCCGTCGCCGCGACAAAGAGGCGCACCGGGCACCGGCGGCGGAGGCGTTCGAAATCCACCTGCGTCTCCAGCACCGCGCGCAGCGGGTTCAGGTCGAGGGGATTGAGCTCGCTCGGTGAGAAAACGCTGCTGAGCCGCATCATGAACTTCATGACGGGGCTGACCGACACCCCGGCGCCGTCTGGCGCCGGGGTCGCCAGTTCGAAAGGTGGCGCATCGGCGATGGCGTGCCAGAAGGTATCCAGCGCCGCGCGTGCACCGTCCCGCCCGCCATTGACCCAGCCGTGGGCGAGCAGGACGGCGTTCATCGCGCCGGCACTGGTACCGGAAATGCCGT
>JAGRGD010000118.1 GCA_020445665.1 Rhodocyclaceae bacterium | reverse complement strand
CCGCGGCGCAGGCCGCCGCCGAGGCAGGCGGCGTGACGATCGAGATGGAGGTCCTGCCGGACGGCGTCGCCATCTCCGGTCGCGGAGCCCCGGCCGCCGTCCTCGGATGGCTCGCCAGCGTCCAGGCCGAGCAGCGCCTGCGTCCCCTCGAGCTCGAGCTGGCAGCGGACGACGCGCTGCTGTCGATCGACGGCCGCCTGCTGGCGGTGGGCAGCGCCACCCCATGATCCTGCGCCTGCTGGTCCTGGCCCTGGCGACGGCTGGGCTCGTCCTGGCCTGGGCGCCCGCGACGCTGCTCGACGCCACGCTGGCGCGGGTCAGCGACGGCCGCCTGCGTATTCTCGGCGCCAGCGGCACGGTCTGGCGAGGCGAGGGGACCTTCGCCAGCCTCACCCCGGACGGCCGCAGCGCCCAGCCGTGGCTGACCGCACGCTGGCAGACCGAGTTCGCGCCGCTGCTGGCCGGCGGCCTGGGCTGGCGGCTCGTCAATCGCGACGCCACGGTCCTGCGCCTGCGGGCGACGCCGGGCGGTCTCGAGGTGGTCGAGGCGGATTTCGACGCACCGCTCAAGCCCCTGCTCGATTCGATTCCCCACCCCCTCGCACGCGCTGGCTGGCGCGGCGCGGCCCACCTGCAGGTGCCGGGGTGGCAGTGCGACTGGCAGGGGGCCTGCGACGGTCGGCTCAAGCTGACCTGGCTCGACGCGGGGGTCGAGCTGGTACCGGGGCAGCGTTTCGGCGACTACGAGGTCGCCGCCGTCGCCCGCGACCGGGCGATCTCGGTGGACATCCGCACCCTCTCCGGCGAACTGAAGTTCGACGGCAGCGGTCAGTGGCAGCAGGGCAAGCGACCGCGCTTCGACGGCACCGTCGAGGGGCCGGTCGAGATTGTCGGCCGCCTGCCCAACGTGATGGACGGGGTCGCCTTTCCGACCCGCAACCCGGCAGTCGCCGAGATCCGCCTGCGCTGATGCCGCACCACCAGGCGCTGAAACACCACGAGGAGACGGACATGGGCTGGTTTTCCAAGCAGGACAAGGACTTCTTCCTGGCGACGGTGATCCCGTCAGCCGAGCACGCGCCGATCAAGGCCTACCTCGGGATCGTGCATGGCGAGGCGATCATCGGCGCCAACATCTTCCGCGATCTCTTCTCCTCGGTGCGCGATGTGGTCGGCGGGCGCGCCGGCGGCTATGAGCGCGCCCTCTCCGGCGCGCGCGACGCGGCCCTCGAGGACATGATCGAGGCGGCACGGGAACTGGGCGCCGACGGTGTCATCGGCATCGACTTCGACTACGAAGTCCTGGGGGAGTCGAACGGCATGATGATGGTGGCGGTGAGCGGCACCGCGGTGCGACGGGCCTGAGGGGGATCGCTCAGCGGGCGTAGATCTCGTCCACGCCCACGTACTCGACCCGTTCATAGCCGGCCGCGCCCAGGATCTCCGGGACTTCGGGCCGGCTGGCCGGGTTCTCGACGCTCCACACCGCCACCGGGATGCGCTCGAAGGGAAAGCGCGCCAGCACGTCCACCTCGGCCCCCTCGATGTCGAGGGACAGGTAGTCCACACGGGTGATGCCGGCCTCGTCCAGCACGTCGGCGAGATCGCGTACCTCGACCTCGAAGGTGCGCTCCCGGTGCGCAGGATGCTGCCGCACATGGGCGAGGGTGACGTCGTCGTAGGCCGATACCAGGCCGCTCATCTGGGTATAGCCGGATTCGACCTGGATCAGTCGCGCCGGGCCGGGCACACCGACCGCGGCACTGACGCAGGGGCTGCGGCGGTTCTGGCGGGCCGCCTCCGCCAGTTCCGGCACCGCCTCGACCAGTAGGCCCCGCCAGCCCCGGAACATCTCGAAAAACAGGGTATTGGAGCCGGTGACCCCGTCGAGGGCGCCGACCTCGACGAAGACCCGATCGCGGGCGCCGTCGGTCAGCACCACGTCGATGAAGTGATCCTGGCCGGACTGGGAAAAGTGGCACGGCACCAGGTCCAGCATCCGGCAGGCCTGCCACCACTGGTCGCGCAGCGCGCCGCGGGACGGCCCCACCGCCGTTTCGAGCGCACCCTCGAGCGTGACGCGTATGGCATCGGCGGCGTCGCGCGCGCGGGCGAGCCCGTCGACCGATGCTAGGATGTCCGTCATAAACCGCCCCCCAAGCCGTGTCCTCGGATGATTGCAGACATCGGCCTGCAACGCGACTGGAGACCGCCCGTGCGCGAACCCCTCCTGATCGAGATCGGCCCCGGCGAGCTGATCGATCGCCTCTCCATCCTGCATCTGAAGCGCGCCCACGCGTCGCCTGCACCCCAGCCCGCGATCCTCGAACAGATCGAGGCCCTTGAAGCCCTGCACCGCAGCCTCGCGGTCGAGGCCGACGACGTCCTCGCGCCGCTGGCAGCGGAGCTCGAGGCCATCAACCGCCGCCTGTGGGACATCGAGGACGCACTGCGCACCTGCGAGGCCGAGCAACGCTTCGATGCCGACTTCGTCGCGCTGGCCCGCCGCGTCTATCTGGAGAACGACCAGCGCGGTCGCGTCAAGGCGGCCATCGACGAGGCCCTGGGGCTGGCCGCTCGCGACGTCAAGATCTATCACCGGTCACGACGGGCTGCGCCTTGACGCGCCAGCCTGTCCCCGGCAAGCACGAGCCTTCCACGCCCGCGGGCCTGAACTGCTGGCCGTGCCGCGAGGGCGAGTTCTTCGCGTCGCCCCATGACTCGGTGATCGGCCACGCGCTGGTGCGCTACGGCGAGTATTCACCGGACGAGGTGCGCCTGCTCACCACCCTGTGCCAACCGGGTGACACGGTCGTCGAGGCCGGCGCCTACATCGGCGCCCTCTCCGTGCCGCTCGCGCGCCGACTCGGGCCCTCCGGTCGACTTCACTGCTTCGAGCCACAGCCGGATGCCTGCCAGGTGCTGGTTGCGAATCTGGCCCGCAACGGATTGGCCCAGGTGACGGTCCACGCAGCCGGGCTTGGCGCGACAGCCGGTGAATGGCGCGTGCCGACGATCGACTGGCGCGTGGAGGGCAACCACGGCGATACGGCCCTGAACCGGAGCGGTGCCGGCCGATGCGCCCCCGTCACGACGATCGACGCACTCGCCCTGCCCGCCTGTCGACTGATCAAGGCCGATGTGCAGGGCATGGAGCGCGCGCTTGTCGAGGGCGCACGCGAGACCATCGCCCGCCACCGCCCCTGGCTGTACATCGAGAACGACCGTCGCGAGGGTTCGCGACCGCTACTGACGGCGCTCTTCGACCTGGGCTACCAGGTCTGGTGGCACCTGCCGCCGCTGTATCGTGCCGACAACTTCCGCGGCGCCCCGCTCGACCGCCTCGCCGATGTGGTGAGCATCAATCTCCTGTGTGCGCCCCCGGGCGCCACACCACCGCCTGCCGACCTGTTCCCGGTCACGGACCCGGACCAGTGGTGGAAGGATCTGCCGGCGTCCTGTCCGCCGGAAACGGGAAGCACGATGAACGACACCGACGACGCCCTCTTTCACCTGGCGGCCCGCCAGTTCGGTCGCGCCCGCCTCGACGACGCCCGGGCCCTGCTCGACGCGATCCTGGAGCGACAGCCGGATCGGGTGGATGCCCTGTATCTGCTTGCCGAGGTCCATGAGACGGCGGACCGTGACACAGCGGCCATCGCGTGCCTGCGGCGCCTGCTCGAGGTGATGCCGGGCGACCGGGAGGTGTCCCTGTGGCTCTCCGGCCTGCTCGAGCGGGCCAAGCTGACTGAGGCGGCCCTGGCGGTCGTGGCATCGGCCGACACGGACCCCGCGGGCGACCCCGAGCTGGCCCTCGCCCACGCCTGCCTGCTCGACCAGCTTGGCCGGGTCGAACCGGCCGTCGCCCGCATCGACGCGGCGCTGGCGGCCTCGCCGGGTCACCCGGGGCTGCGCTTCCGGCGCGCCATGATCCTGCTCGGGCAGGGTCGCCTGAGCGAAGGCTGGCCGGACTACACGGCGCGCACCGAGCTCGATCCGGCTTTCGCGAGGCCTGCAGGGGCGGCCCTCTGGCATGGCGAGCCCCTCGCCGGCCGACGACTGCTGATCGTCGCCGAGGGCGGCCACGGGGATGCGATCTGGGCGGCCCGCTTCATCGAAGCCACCTGCCGCCAGGACGGCGATGTCTTTCTGCAGATGCGACCGGCCCTGGCAACGCTGCTGGCCGATCTCCGCGGCTTGTCCGGCACCGTCTCCCTTGACGCCGATCCTGCGGAGTTCGACCTCTACGTGCCGCTGCTGGACCTGCCCGGATGTCTGGGGGTCAGCGATGCTGCAGACTGGCCGCCGGCCTCGCTGGTCGCCCGTGCCCTCCCCGAAGAGCGCCTGCCCGCCCTGCTCGCCCGTGCCCGGGGCCGCCTGCGGGTGGGCATCCACTGGGCGGGTAGCGAAAGCTACGGCAACCAGCACCACCGCGCGGCAACCCTGGACGACTTCCTGCCGCTGCTGGCCGTGCCCGGCGTCCAGCTCTACAGTCTGCAGAAGGGCCCCGAGCAGGCGGTCCTGCGCGACACCGGGGTGGGCAACCTGATCATCGACTGCGACGACGACGACTTCTCGGAGACCGCGGCCCTGGTGCGCGAACTGGATCTGGTGATCATGACCGACAGCGCCCTCGCCCATCTCACCGGTTCGCTGGGCGTCCCGATCTGGAACCTGCTCGACATCTGCCCGTACTGGATGTTTGGCCGCAGCGGCGACACCACGCCCTGGTATCCCTCGATGCGGCTCTTCCGGCAACAGCGCGCCGGCGACTGGCGCGGCGTGATGGACGCGTTGAGTGCCGCGCTGGCGCAACGGGTCGCCCGGAACGGAGGGGCTGGCTGAAGGGCTTCCCGCTCAATCCACCCGGTGCGCCTCTGCGAGGTAGTCGCGCGAGCGCATCTCGATCAGGCGCGAGACGGTCCGGACGAACTCGTGGGCGTTGTGGCCCTGGACATAGAGGTCGTGGGCGGCCACTTCGGCGCTCATCACCAGCTTGACCCGGTGGTCGTACAGCACATCGATCAGCCAGGTGAAGCGGCGCGCCTCGTTGGACATGCCGGCGTCCATCTTCGGCACTTTCGACAGCAGCAGGGTGTGGTACTCCCGGGCAATCTCGAGGTAGTCGTTCTGGCTGCGCGGTCCGCCGCACAGGTCATCGAAATCGAACCACACGACGCCGGGGCCATGGCGGCGCACGCGTAGGGTGCGGCCCAGCACGTCGATCGTGTCGCCTGACTCGTCGAGCGCGGCGATCTGGCGGAAGTCGTGGGCCAGCTTGGCGTCGGCCTGCTCGTCGGCGGGTACTAGGTAGGTCTCGATCTTCTCCATCTGGCGCAGACGGTAGTCGGTGCCGTGGTCCACCTCGACGATGTCGAAGCGGCGCTTGATCATCTCGATGGTGGGCAGGAAGTTGATGCGCTGCAGCCCGTTCGGGTAGAGCCCGTCGGGGGGATAGTTGGAGGTCATGACGAAGACCGTGCCGCGGACGAACAGCGCGTCGAGCAGGCGGCCGAGGATCATCGCGTCGGCGATGTCCGAGACGTGGAACTCGTCAAAGCACAGCAGGCGGGTCTGGCGGCTGATCCGGTCGGCCACCTTCTGCAGCGGATCCGGCTCGTTGTTGAACATCCTGAGGTCGTTCTGAACCTCCTGCATGAAGGCGTGGAAGTGCACCCGGCGCTTGCGGTCGTAGGGCACGGAGTCGAAGAAGCAATCCATCAGGAAGCTCTTGCCGCGCCCGACGCCCCCCCAGAAGTACACGCTCTTGGGCATCCGCGGGCGCGCCAGCAGCTTGCGCAGCCGGGTGCGCCGGGCCGCCTTGAATGCGACCAGCTCGGAGTACAGGCCCTGCAGCCTCTGGGCAGCGGCGCGCTGGGCCGGGTCGGTCTTGTAGCCACGGGCCTTCAGCAGCGACTCGTAGGCGTCGATCATGCCCTTCTCGGGCACTTGCAGGATCTTGTGGGGCATGGGGGAAACCGTCTTGTGCGGGCTCTCGGCTGGTCGGAAAAAACAAACGGGCAAGGGGCGTGACCGCCCCTTGCCCGTGATTCGGCGTACTGCGCTTAGAAGTGCAGCGGCCGCTTGTCGCAGGCGAGGGCGGCCTCATGCACCACTTCCGACAGGGTCGGGTGGCCATGGCAGATCCGCGCCAGGTCTTCGGACGCGCCGTTGAACTCCATCGCGACCACTGCCTCGGCGATCAGCTCGGAGGCGTTGGCGCCGATGATGTGTACGCCGAGGATGCGGTCGGTTTCGGCGCAGGCCAGCATCTTGACGAAGCCCGTCGGGTCGCCGGAGCCCAGGGCCCGGCCGTTGGCCAGGAACGGGATCTTGCCGACCTTGTAGGCGACGCCGTCGCCCTTGAGCTGCTGCTCGGTCTTGCCGACCCAGGCGATCTCGGGCGAGGTGTAGATGATGCCCGGCACCATGTCGAGATTGCAGTGGCCAGCCTGGCCCGCGATGATCTCGGCGACCATCACGCCCTCTTCCATGGCCTTGTGGGCCAGCATCGGGCCGCGCACCACGTCGCCGACTGCGTAAACGTTCGGCAGGTTGGTGGCGCAGTGCTCGTCGACCACGACCTGTCCGCGCTCGTTCATGTCGAGGCCAACCGCCGCCGGATCGAGACCATCGGTGTTCGGCACCCGACCGACCGAGACGATCAGGCGATCCACGTCGAGCTTCTGCTCGTTACCGTCCTTGTCGGTGTAGGCGAGGGAGACCCCCTTCTTGCTGATCTTGGTCTCGCCGATGGTCACGCCGGTGAGGATGTTGAGGCCCTGCTTGGTGAAGACCTTCTGGGCTTCTTTGGCGATGTCCTTGTCGGCGAAGCCGAGGAAATCGGGCATGGCCTCGAGCACCGTCACCTCGGACCCGAGGCGGCGCCACACCGAGCCCATCTCGAGGCCGATCACACCGGCGCCGATCACGCCGAGCTTCTTCGGCACCGCGTCGAAGTCGAGGGCGCCGACGTTGTCGCAGACGATCTTGTTGTCGACCGGGATGCCGTCCAGATGGCGCGGCGACGAGCCGGTGGCGATGATCACGTGCTTGGCCTGCACGGTGTCCTTGCCGACCTTGACCTTGTAGCCGTCGGCGTCGCCCGAGACAAAGCTGCCGTGGCCGGCCAGGAAGGTGACCTTGTTCTTCTTGAACAGGCCCTTGATCCCCATCGTCAGCTGGTCGACCACCTTGGACTTGCGATCGATCATCGCCGGCACGTCGATGCTGACCTTGCCACTGACCTTGATGCCCTGGGCCGGGAAGGCGTGCTCCGCCTCCTCGAACAGGTGGGAGGTGTGCAGCAGGGCCTTCGACGGGATGCAGCCCACGTTCAGGCAGGTACCGCCCAGGCGGGGCTCGCCCTTCGGGTCGGCAT
>JAGRGD010000117.1 GCA_020445665.1 Rhodocyclaceae bacterium | reverse complement strand
CCCACCCCACCAGGGCCACCGTGAGCAGCACCAGCCAGCCCGCGACGACGCCGCGCAGCACCAGTTGCTCCGCCCGCACCAGCGACGCCCCGTCGTACCAGCGGCGCACGATCGCCCCCCAGAACATGATCGACAGGTGCAGGCAATACATGCCGGCGGTGTGTATCGCACTGCCCTTGCCGCCCCCCAGGCGGGCCAGCACCAGGCAGACGACAAAGCCCGCCAGCATGACCACCACGGCCGCAGGAAGGAAGGCGGGCGCGCGACCGAGGCCACGGGCCCAGGCCAGCGCACACAGGGCGTAGAAGACCAGTTCGACGTGCAGCGTCCAGTAGAGCCCCTGGACCGAGACCACGCCAAAGAACTCCTGCACCATCGTCAGGTTGGCGGCGAACTGCAGCGGCGTCGGATCGGCCCGGTCGGCGATGGCGAGCGCCAGGGCCGACGCCAGCAGGACCGACACCCAGTAGGCCGGATAGAGGCGGAAGAAGCGCTTGACCGCAAAGCGTTTCATCGCGCCGGGGGCATCGGACAGGCTCGCCGGGATCACGAAGCCGCTGATTGCGAAGAAGATCACCACCCCGACCCGGCCCAGATCCAGCGAGCCACCGGCCAGCGTATGCACCCAGTCACCACCCACGCTCAGGCGACCGAAGAACTCGATCGAGTGCAGCCACACGACGAGCAGCGCGGCCACGGCGCGCAGGGCGTCCACGTGGAGGTAGCGGTGCGATCCGGCCGTCATGAGTCCGATCCGCCGGAGATGAAACGGGGCCGAGCGCCGACGCGGGCCGGCAGGCCGTTCCGGGGATTGCCCTCACCCACTTCGCCACGCAGCGCCACGGTGCCGGAGGTTGACCAGTGCGCTTCAAGCCTGTCCCCGTCCGGCGAGCGCCAGCGGACCACGTGGTAGTCGCCATCCTCCTGGTGGCTGACCTGCGACGCACCATGGAGGCGCCGCAGCCACGTTCGCAGCATGAGCATCGCCTCGCGTGGCCGCCCGTTGAAGTCGTGCAATCCGAACCGACTCTCCGCGCCCCGGATCCCGACATCCCGGTCCAGCAGTTCATAGACCCATACGCCTCGGACAAAGGGCTGGGCCCTCGCCAGCAACAGGAAGCGCGTCAGATAGTCCGCCACCTCCGCCTCGTCCAGGTGGTTGGGTGCCACCCCATGGGGCATGCCGATCTCGGTGATGTAGAACGGGATCGCCTCGGCCCGCCCGGCGGCGGCGCGCATGTCGCGCTCGAGGCTTTGCAGGCCGCGAATGGCGCGCTCCGGTCGGCGCAGGACCGCGTCGGTGTGTGCATATGTATACGGATGCACCGAGAAGCCGTCCACGAGATCGAGTCCGCCCAGGGCCGCCATGCGCACGGACCAGCGACGGTCGATATGGGCGGTTGCGCCTGCCAGTATGCGCACCGTCGGCGCTACGCGACGAATCGCCGGGACGACGACGCGCAGCAAGGCAACGTAGTCGTCGGCCGAGCCCTTGATCCGTGGGCGGGAGTGCGAACCCAGGCCTTCGTTCCACTCGTTCCAGATTTCGAGGTAGGCGACCTGATCCTTGTAGCGGGCAGCGACAAACGCGGCGTAGCGGGCAAATGCTTCGCGCTGCGCTGCGGTCACAGGTAGCCCCGCACCGTAGAGGGCATTGCCATAGTCGAGGATCAGCAGGGGCCGCAAGCCGAGCGCCGGTGAATCTACGTTCAACATGCCGTCAATGGCCGCGAGCGAGCCCGGCATGGCCAGCCGTCCACGCTCGCGCTCGACGCGACTCCACAGAACCTCATCGCGGACGGACGTAAACACGCCACCTTCCAGCAGGCTGCGCACGCGCGCTCGATCCGACTTGCCAAGCCCCAGATGCACCCCTACGCCGACCTCGAACGGAGTGGTCGCCGAGGAATCCGCATCCGCCGCGCGAGTTCCCAGCGCGGCCGTGGAGAGCAGGCATCCCAGGCAGCCGGTCATCAAAGCATTCCGTGCGTATTCGCGCCACGCCCTGATGCTCATGCTCGGGCTCCGTGGATGACTGGCCCCGCCTGCGGCAATGCCACGCTCGCCATTTGCCGGTTCCGCGGATACGCGGCTCCGACGCTGGCCGCCAGAATCCAGAAGAGGGGGAAATTGACGTCCGGCACGCTGATCGACCACCCCACCAGCAGACCGATCAGCGCCAGACTCAGTGCGCGTCCGCCGTCGGAGGTGTCACGCAGGGAGCGCCGGATGACAACAAACACGAACCCCGCGAAGAGGAGAAATCCCGGCATACCGGTCGTCGCCAGCAAGGTGGCCGGCAGGGTCGATGCGCGAGCGCTGCCAACGCCGGCACCAAGACCAAAGGTCTGAACGAGCGTCTCAAGCGCCGTCAGGTCGGCGTTGAGCCGGGCGGCGCCGGAGCCCTGGTCGAACTTGCCGATGATCAGCGACTCGACCAGGCGGCCGTCGGTCAACGACTGATCCAGCATCCATGCCACGCCGACCACGGCGATGATCGCGAGCAGAGTCGGGAGCACGACCCTTGCACGCGCCGTCAGATCGAACCCGACCCACGCCAGCAACAGCAGGGCGAGGCCGAAGTACGCGGTTGATGAGGTGGAGAGCAGCAGCGCCACGAGCAACAGCCCACCGAGCAGCTTGCGCCGCAAGCCCAGGGCCACAAGCCCAAGCGCGCCCAGGAAATGGGCCGACATTTGGCTCGGTTCGAGGAATGTCGCGGACATCCGCTTCAGGCCCAGCGCGGTCTGGTCGAGCAAATGGGGCAGGCCAAGGTTGGAGTTGATGACCGCCGCCGGCCATGGCAGGCCCAGGTAGAAGGCGGCGACCTGATAGAAGCCCAGCGAAACGGAGATCGCCGCGCCTATCGCCACGCCCGCAACGATGCGATCCCTCGAGACGACACCGACCGCACAGAGGTAGCGCGTCGTCGCATACAGCATCAGGATGCAGGCGATGTAGAACGCCTGGATGTAGTTCGTCCCGCTCGGCTTCAGGGGATACGTGAAACCACTATCGAGCCCCTCTCTCGGCGGCAGGACCTGGACGATCCCCTGGAACAGGCGCGGGAAGAGGAGCGCACCGGCGATGGCCACCAATGCGAACAGAATCAGCAGGGTCGTCTCGGTCGAGCCGGTCAGGCGCAACCGGTCGAGGTCGCGACGCGCGAAGAGGTGCCCATAAACGTGCCAGAGTCCAACGAACATCAGGCCGTAGGCGGGTGCGATGCCACTGATACGCCCGCCCGCGACCAGAAGGATCGGCGACGCTGCCTGAAAGAAGGCGACAGCACCCATGCATGCCGCCCACGCGTTCGCACTGCGAAGGGAGATCAGAACCAGCACCAGGAAGAAGGGGAGGAACGCGGTCGGATACATCTCAGCCGGCCCAGGCCTCGGTCGCCCTACCCATTGCGGCTTCGAATACGCCCGCATACTGACTGGCCACCGGGGCCAGCGCATACACGGAGGCAGCACTGAGGCACGCGGCGGCCAGCGATGGCGTGTCGGCACGAACCCTGCGGACCATTTCGGCGATGGCCATGCCCAACGACTCGGGCGATGGCGAGGCCGCGAGCAGCACGCAGGGATCAACCGCCAATTCCGGTATACCCCCGACAGGTGACGCGACAACGGGGCGCCCGAAGGCGAGAGACTCGATGACCACTCGACCGAGGGGCTCATCCCACTGGGACGGGACCACAGTGACATCGACCTGATCGAAGAAGCTCGCCGGAGCGACCTCACCGAGGAATTCGACTGGCAGGTCCGCATGGGCGGCACGCAGGGCCGATACAAAGTCCGGACGACCACGACCAGCCACCCTGAGTTCCAGATCCAGGCCCGCCGCGCGCAGTTCGGTGACCGCCTGCATCAGTTCCGAGAGCCCCTTGGTGGGCACCAGACGCCCTATGTAGCCCAGGCGAATGACGGGGCCGGGAGACCTGGGCCGCTGCTCACGGGTCTCGAAGGGGTTGTAGATCACCGAAGACGGGACATCCGCGAAGTAGCCATTGGCCAGATGCCTCTCGAGGATGAAGCGGCTGATTCCGACCACCCTGTCAACACCGCACGAGGCCGCGCGGCGCGCCCACGCAAAGGGCTGACAGCTCGCGCAAGGACGTTGGCAGGATCGACCGCCGCGCATCATCGTTGTACTGGGGCACATCAGATAGAAGTCGCGGGTGGTGTGCACCACGGTGATGCCGCGCGAGCTTGCAGCCCGCCAGGCCGAGACGGAAAACCCGGCCAGATTATTGGTATGCAGAATCTCGGGACGCAATCGATCGAGAATGCGACCCAACCCGGCGACGGCGAGCGGATTCCATGAATCGAGCGCGTGCCAGAGCAATCGTCGGGCTGCATCGGGACGGCCGGCATTCGCGTCGGGGAGATACAGATTGCGGATGGGCAGGCGCTCGACCATCACCCCGCCAATCCGCTCGGATCGTGCGGCATCGGCCAGGCAAACGACACTGACCTCGTGCCCCTGCCGAGCCAGTTCTTCCGCCAGCAGCCGGACCGAACGCTCTGCTCCGCCGGGCTCCGTCGGATAGTAGAAACTGTTCAGGAGGGCGATCCTCACAAGGTCTCCTGGGAGGGCAGGCCTTCGGCAAAACGGGGCTCTGGCCCGGATCGGTCGGCAGCGCCTGCCATGGACCGGCAGATGCGCTCGAGCTGCCCCAGCAACTGCGCCTCGTCGAAGGCCATCTCGACCTTGCGCCGGGCAGCCTCGCGAATCTCGCCGGGGTCAGCGAGCGCAGCAAGCCGATCGAGCCCGGCAGCGATCGCAGTTGCGTCGCGCTCCGGCACCAGGAAACCGTTCTGCCCATTGTCGATCAACTCGGGAATGCCGCTGTGTCGGGTGGCCAGGACCAGCACGCCTTTCGCCATCGCCTCCATCAGGGCGACAGGAATGCCTTCCATGTCGCCCCCCGATGCCGTCACCGAAGGCAGGAGAAATACGTCTGCCCATGCGAGTTGTTCGAAGACCTCCGCATGGGGGCGCCGCCCGAGGAACTCGATACGCTTTCCGGCAGGCAGTTCGCTCGCGCTCGCGCGCAAACCGTTTTCCTCCGGCCCGCTGCCGATGATGCGGAAGTGGATCTCGGAGGACGCAGCACGAACGCCGTTAATGGCGTACGCGATGCCTTTCTTTTCGGTCAGGCGGGCGACCGAGAGCACGCGCAGGGGCCGATGGAGTGGCCGCTGCGGCGACAGCAGGCTCAAACTCGCTACATCCACGCCCATGCGCAGCACCTCTATCTTGCCCGCCGGCGCGCCCCAATCCCGCAGGCGTGACTGCCAGAGATGGCTGATCGGCAGGAGTCGGGCGCAGTGGGCATAGAGCGCCTGGTAACCCTTTCTGAGCCGCGCCAAGGTCGCGCGATCGCTCACGTCGAAGCCGTGGAAGATCGTCGCCAGCGGGCCAGCGAGCAATCCCGCTTGCTGCAGATGCATCGCACGGACCCCCGCCTGGCCAAAGTGGGCAATGACTGCATCGAAGCGGCCCAGGGCGGAACGGCCTGACATGCCCGCGATATCGAACAGACTCGCCCGGCTGCCCTGCAGCGCGGCGGTGAGTCCGGTGCGAAGCGCCCGCCGCGCTGATCCGCTTCCAAGTGCCCGCGCAGCCAGCTGGGCCAGAGCACGCATTTGAGCAGCGCGCCCACCCGGCGGACGCAGTACGACGACGCGTTCTTCAAGCCCACACTCCCGGTAGGCCCCATGGGTCAGCGCGCGGTCACCCCACTGGCCAGCAATTACCGTGACCTCGTGCCCGGCCCGCACCATGCCGGCGACCTGGCGGATGACGAAGGTCTCGGAGAGGACCGGGAATTCGGCGACGAAGAAGGCGATCTTCATGCGTCACCCCAGCCCAGCAGCACCCGCCGCACCGCCTCTGGCGAGGCCTCGGCCAGATCGGAGAGGAAGGACTCCGCCAGCGGCCAGGCGGTTTCCGCGTCTCGCGCGTCCCGCACGCGCACCGAGGCGCGCACCAGGACACCGTCGGGCACCCGTCCCTTCAGGCCTTCCTTGAGGATGTGCAGGCGGGTATCCCAGGCATCTTCGCTGAACAGGCCACCGATCCGCATCCAGTAGGACACGGCCTCGCCGCCTCGTCGGCTCAGGGCCAGCATGCGCTTGCCCGTCACCGTGCCACCGGGGGCCTCGATGCCGTCGAAGCGCCGGGTCGTGAGCGACGCGACGCCGAATCCCTGGGCGACGTAGCACAGGTCGGGGCGATGCACCTTCACCTCCTGGCGCTGACGCTTGCCCCAGGCCACAGCGAGGAACACGACCTGGCCGCGGTCGTTCTCGTAGGCACGCATCACGACCTGGTCGTAGGGCTGGTTGAGGTTGGTCTCGTCGGCGACGGCCACGTCCACCTGGAGCAGCGGCGAGGGGCGCTCCCGCCATTCGCCGAAGCGGGTCGGCAATTCGCGGGCGAGATCCGGCACGTTGTCGACGGCGGTGAGCTGTGGCGTCAGAAACCAGGCCAGCCAGGCACCACCGACCAGGAGCGCGGCGGCCACCAGCGAACGCCCCAGCGGCAGCGTGGCCACGTGCAGCCCGATGCGGCTGGCGAGCGTACTCACGAGGCCACACCCGGACGCCGGCGACCGAGTCCGGACACCTTATGGAGGACCCCGTCAACGGCCATGATCAGCAGCAGGGCGGTGATGAACAGCACCATGCCCGAGAAGCCATGCAGGAAGCCCTGCCCGGCGGCATCGCCCAGGTGGTAGGTGATCAGGGCGAGCACGACGACGCGCACCAGGTTGGAACAGAAGCTGATCGGCACGATCAGGGTGGCCAGAATGGCGTTGCGGGTTACCGATTCATGCCGCATCACGTTCATGTACAGCAGCCCCAGCGCCTCGAGCGTGAACAGGGAATTGAGACCAGCGCAGGCGTCGGCGACGAGCAACTGGTACTGGCCCACCGTGAGCACCACACCGCTGCGCCCCACCGGATAGTCGAGAGCATGGAGCAGGTGCTGCGCCCCCCACGAGACTGCGAGCTTCATCGGCTGGGTCAGGACGTCCACGATCGAGCCGGGCAGCGGCACCATGAAGCACATGAAGAAGAAGGCGAACCACATCGCCCTCAGCACCCGGCTGCCGAAGAAGAGCAGGGTCAGGCCGACAAGGACAGGCACGAGAGACCCGGTCTCGAACAGATGAATGTCCTGCGAGCGTCCGACGACGTAAAGCGCAACCCCACCCAGCAGGACCAGCCAGCCGGCCACCGGTGCCGGCGACACCGGCACCCGCTCGGCCTGAACCTGACGCGCCTTGAACCACAGGAACCAGAGGGAGACGGCCAGGACGATCGGACCGTGGGCGTTCTGGTCCGTCGCCCACAGGGTCCGGAACAGTTCGGCGAACACCGGCACGTAGGCGACCGCCAGGGCACACCCCAGCAGCAGCCAGCCGGCCAGCCGCGCGGGCAGACGTTCGGCCACGCTGACCTGTACAGGATCCATTGCGACGCCAGCCATCCGCCTCAGCGCTCGTTCAGCACCGCGCCGACGACCTCGCCCCCGGCCTGCCGGATCATGTCGCCATAGGCGCGCACCAGGCCCACGCGACTGTGGTGACGCCGGGTCACCATCAGCGCCCCGCCTGCGCGCACCGCCACCGTCTGCCCATCGGCAAAGCGATTGCCGCAGGGCGTGTCGATCAGGATCACGTCGTAGAGCGGCTCGAGGCGCTCGAGGGTGCGGGCAAATGCCGGACGCGCCAGAATCTCCTGCGGATTTGGTGGCAGCGTGCCAGCAGGCAGCAGCGACAGGTCGCGCAGGTCCGGAATGCGCAACGCCGCCTCGGCCCCCGCCCGACCGGTGACCAGGGCGGACAGGCCGATCCGGTTGTCGACGCCGAAGATCCGGTGCTGTCTTGGTGAGCGCAGATCCGCGTCGATCAGCAGGGTCCGGGTGCCGAGTTGCGAAAACACCACCGCCAGATTCGCCGCGACCCAGGAGCGGCCCTCCTTCTCGCCCGCACTGACCACCGCCAGGCTGCGATGCCCGCCAGCCTGCTGGAACCAGCGCAGCATCAACTGGCTGCGAATCGCCCGCAAGGCCTCGACCT
Source organism: Rhodocyclaceae bacterium (assembly GCA_020445665.1). Classification (GTDB taxonomy): domain Bacteria; phylum Pseudomonadota; class Gammaproteobacteria; order Burkholderiales; family Rhodocyclaceae; genus Cognatazoarcus. Next base: position 19,769 of record JAGRGD010000117.1, on the reverse strand, counting down.
GGGGCGAGAACGGGTTGTAGGCGGCGACCACCTCGGCGGCCACCTGGCTTGAGCCCTTGGCCAGGTAGGGATAGTCGAACTGACGGGCCAGGGCGAACTCCACGTCGGCCTCGGTCAGCAGCTTGAGCCGGCAGGCCGCCTCGCCGAAGCGCATTCCCTCCTCGTGCTGCAGCTTGAGAATCCGAAGCGCATCGGCGGTGGTAAGACGGCCCTCTGCGATCAATATCGCGCCGATCGAGCTGTCGCGGGGCAGCACGGCCTTCAGGCGGGCCGTCTCGGCGGCGTCATGGACGGTGTTCATGTCGTCTCCCGGATGTCAGGCCGCCAGGCGGGCCGCGTTGCCCGGCTTGCCGGGTATCGTGCCCAGCATGGGCAGGTCGAGCGCGTCGAGGAGGTCCGAGGCGGAGCGCACACGCCGGTCGGTCAACTCGAGAATGAGGGCGAGTCCGATCCCCAGCAGCAAGCCAAGGCAGGTGGCGACAGCCACGTTCAGCACCAGCCGCGGCCGCGACGGATCGAGCGGCGCGACAGCCGGCGTCAGCACCGCCACGTTGCCCTGCTGGTTCTCGCTCTCGAGGCTGGTCTGCGCCAGGCGCTGGGTCACCAGATCGTATGCCCGCTGGGCGTTCTCGACGTCGCGCTGCAGGACGGAGATCTCGTCGCGGTGGCTCTTGAGTTCGAGCACCCGCGCCTTTTGCTTGTCGAGCGCCGCGCGGATTTCCACCTCGCGCTGGTCATTGACGCGGGTCGTGGTGCCGAGGGAGCTGGCCACGCGCTGAACCTCGGTGGCGATGCGCGTCCGCAGGTTGTCGATCTCGGCCCGGACGCTCGCCAGTTCGGGGTGGTTGCGCCCCAGGCGGGCGGCAAGCTGGTCCCGCATGCCCTCCTGACGCGTCAGATCGGCCTTCAGACTCTGGATCAGGCCATTCTGCATGACCTCGGGCAGGGTCTCGGCTGCGCCGGTTTGCGCCTGCCGCGAGCGGCTGTCCACCCGCTGCGCCTGGACGGCCAGCAACTGGCTCGAGAGTTCTTGCAGCTTCGCGCTCTCGACATCGAGGCGCTCGTCCGCCGCGACGATGCCGTACTCCCGCTGGTAGGCTGAAAGGCGGCTCTGGGCCTGCTCGAGATCCGCGCGCAAAGAACCGGTGCGCTCGTCGAACCAGCGGGCGTACTGGCGCGCCGGTTCGACGCGGAGCTCGAGATTGGTCTCGACATAGGCCTCTGCAAAACCGTTGGCGACCAGCGCCGCAAACTGGGGGTCCGTGCCCGAGAACGCGATGGTGATGACCGAACTGTCCCGCGAGGGCCGGACCTCGAGATTGCGTTGCAGCAGGTTGGCGAGCCACACCCGGATGTCGCCACGACCACCGGTTTCCTCCTGCCACTGATCGCGCACGCTGGCCGACTGGTCAAGCTTCACCAGAGAGACGACGCGACGGGCGACGCGATCCGAGTTGATGATGTCGATCTGGGTCGCCATATAGCCAGGCACCATCAGGCCCTGGGTCGTTGCCCCCTGCAGCGGATCACCACCACGGGCGTCCACGACGACGGATGTCTCGGCCGTGAACTGGGGTGCGAGCACCAGGCTGATGCCTGCTGCGGCGCCGGCCAGGAGGGCCGTGACGGCCAGGATGGCCCAGATGCGGGCGCGAAGGATGCGCAGGAATTGTCCAAGGCTCATAGCGGTCGCTCCAGATTCAGAACAGGCTTTCCTGGACGAAGATCACGTCGTCGGGGCGCAGCGGGTCGTTCATGCGGGGTTCGATCACACTGACCCGTCCGATCTCGTCGCGTCGATGAATCTGGAGCCCTTTGACGGTGCCGCGCGAAGTCGTGCCGCCACCGGTCGCCAGCGCCTGCATTACGGTCATGTCCCGCTCGAGACGGAAGGCGCCGGGGCGCTGGACTTCGCCGTAGATGTAGAAGGTCGCGGCACGATCCACGTAGATGACATCTCCCCCCTGAAGGACGGCATCGTCAGTCAGATCGCCCTCCCGAAACAGCAACGGGAGATCGATCTCGCGCCGGAACGACTGGCCGTCCCTGGTGCCCACCAGGACCACGACATCGGCGCCGCCCTGGGCCACGCCTCCCGCCGCCGCGACCACTTCGCTCAGTCGCGTGGTCGCGGTCTCGAGGGGGAAGCGGCCAGGGCGGTTGACGTAGCCGAGCACCGCCACCTGGGCGCTGCGCAACTGGACGGGCAGGATCGTCACCTGCGGACGCAGCACGAACCCCCCTTCCTTGAGCCGGCTCGCGATCGTGCGCTCCGCCGCCTGCACAGTGTCGCCCCCGACCTGCACGCTGCCCACGAGGGGGAAGGTGATGCGTCCGCTTTCCGACACGCGGGACTCGGTGGTCAGGTCCGGATTCTGGAACACGCTGATGCGGATCACATCGCCGGCACCGAGTCGATAATCCGGGTCCGCAGCACCGGCGGCGCCCGTGGCGAGGACAAGGGCAAGAGTCAGAAGGCGAATCAGTCGGCGCATGGGTGGGGCCATTCAGTCAGTCGGGAAGCTTCGAGAAACGCGGCGCCCGCGCAGCGGGCGACCCGGGCCGGCATCACTTGAGGCCGGCCACACCACGGCCGAGCGTATCGCCGTCGGCCGCAGGGGAAGGCGCCGCGGCGACGGAGCGGGCGGGAACTCCGTCGCCCGAAGCTGCCGCCGGAGGCTGGGAAAACGCCCCCACGTAGGCGATCTCCGCGCTGCCGCGCAGGCGCTGCAATTCGCTCTTGGCCAGTTCTGACTTGCGCTGATTGATCAGGAACTGCTCGATCAGTGGTCGGGCCTGCTCCTCGCCGATGGGGCTTGCAGACGAGCCCGCCAGATGCACCACGGTCAAGCCCTGGGGCTGGCGCACCAGCGCGATCTGGCCGTCCTGCATCTGCGAAAACCGCGGCAGCAGTTCCATCGGCAGCTGCTCGGCCGCCTTGGCGCCAGCGCTGGCGGCATAGGGGATGCCCTCCGCCTTCAGCCAGTCGACCACCGCCTGCAGCGAACTGGCCCCTTCGACCCGGGCCTTGATCTCGTCATGGCGCGCGGCATCGACCCGTATTGCGAGCTCCTGCAGGTTGTACACCCGCCGCTGCGCGAAGAGCGCCGGGTTCTCCCGGTAATAGCGGGCGATCTCGTCGTCGGCAGGTCTGCCGGCAGAGGTGGCCTTCTGCTCCAGATAGGCGCGCGCGAGGATCTCCCGGCGGGCAGCATCGATGACCTGCATGACGCGCGGATCGTGATCGAGCTGTGCCTCCTGGGCCTGCTGCACCAGCAATTGCTGGTCGATCAGGCGCTCAAGCGCCTCGGCGCCGGCCTGTTCGGCCCCGGCAGCCTGGCGCTGTCGGGACTGGGACAGCACGGTGTTGATCTGATGGACGGTGATCTCGTCCGAGTTCACCCGCGCGGCCACCTGTGTCGAACCACCGGAAGCCCCCTCTCCGGCCGCACCACAGCCGGCTAGCCAGAGGGCCATCAACCAGGAAGGTGCGCCGCACCACATTGCCGATTTTCGATTCCGCATATCTGACCTGACTCTCTTTTTTATGTTTGCACTACCGGGCCCCGGCAAGGCCTCGACAGAATCATACCCCTGCCAGAAAGCCTATGTGCACCCGCACAACAAAAACACGTCGGGGCGGTCTTCCCGCCCCGTTCGACTCCATTGGCGCCCGCCGCGGCGGGCGCCCCGGGCCCGCCTCAGATGCCGGGCTGCAGTCGCCTCCGCGCCGCGAAGCCCACCATGCCGATACCGGCCAGCATCAACGCGTAGGTCTCAGGTTCCGGCACCGCCGACACCCCGATCGAGAGCTCCACGTTTTTCTTCTCGATGAAGCTGTAGGCGAAGTCCCCGGCCGCATAGGCCGCCAGGATGTTCTGGATTGTCACCTGCCCGGTCGTCATGGGGCCGGTGGCGATCGAGGCCCCGGTGGACCAGTCGTGGGTACCGAAGTCGAAAACCGCATTGGCGACAAAGGACGTGTCCGCCACGTTTTCGGTCAGCGTGGCGCTACCGGGCGACAGCGGCTTCACCCTCAGCTGGCCGCTGACATCCACGCCAGCCGTATCACCAAAGAAGAAGTAATCGCCCTCCTCGGTCAGCGTGAAGGTGTCCAGCGTGAAGCCGGGATTGGCCGTGATGGTGAAGGCAAAGGTCGAGTTCGTGACGTCGATGCCGGCCGAAGTCTGGGCCGTGAATCCGGGCGACCCGCTTGGCGCGAAATACAAGCTGGAACCCAGCAGGGTCGGCGTACCGAACAGGCCTACGAGCGCATCGTCGTAGGTGATGTCGAAGGCGGCAGAACTGAGTGTCTGCTGCGCGGCATGGGCGCCGCCGAACCCCATGGTCATGACGCACAGTGCCAGCAAGCGGTGCTTTAACTTCATAAATGAACCTCCATTCCTCGTCGTGGGAGGGCGGTGGCCGCGCGGGCGGACGTGATTGTCACTGGCCCGTGTTGCCAGCCCATTACCGGTGAGCAAGACTGCAAAGGGAGCAAGCGGCGTCACACGTGAGCATGACGAAATTCTTGTGCCGGAATGCCCTCCCGGAGGGCACCGCCGGATGCGAGGTTCATAGCCATTTCCCGACAGCATTCAAGATACTCCCGCCGAAAGTCGGCGCAAGCCGTTCTTACACATTGAAAACAAATACGGAGCCTGGAGCACGCCACAAGGCCTGCCTGCTCAGAACTGCAGCGACGCCGACGCCGACGCAATGCCTGCATCATATTCTCTCGCCGATTCGTCTGCCGAGCGGGTCTCCCAGCGTAGCGACGCACCAAACCCGACAGCGCGCGAATAGCGGAACTGGGCAGACACGCCAACGCGCCGTAGCCGCTCGCTGCGATCTTCCGAGAGACTGCCGTCCAGGAAGCCCGGATCCCCGCCGTAATCGCGCCTCAGGAATTCCAGCTCGCCAGCCAGGTCGATCTTGTCGGTAGCCGACCAGATTGGCCGGAATAGCACGGCATCCGTCACCACATAGTTGTCGACCAGGTCTTCCTGGGCGCCGATCTCGCGCCTCACGTGGGAGGTCAGGCGCAGCTTGCCGGTCGGTTGCCAGGCCATCTCGAGGCGGCCGACGGCACCGCCGTAGTCCCGATTGTCGGCAAAGTCGTATTGCCGGGTCAGATAACCCAGGTAGCCATTCAGGCGTGTCACGCCGCTCGGTGCCCAGTTGCCGCTCAGGCGGTAGTCGTTCTGGGTGTATGACTGGTCGGAGAAGCGCGTCGCGGTGCGCCCGGGATAGTCGCCCTTCGAGCGCCCCACCGAGAGCACCAGGCGCTCGCCGGCACGGCCCGAATAGCCACCGCGCAAAGACAGCCCACGCGCCCGGTATTCGGCCGTCGGACGCGTGTCTCCGGAGTAATCACTCGAGGTGTAGCTCGCCCCCAGTCCCCAGAACCAGCGAGGCGTCAGGGCATGGTCGCCGACGAACTCGAGCCGTCGATAGGTATTGACGCTGCGCGTCTCGACCGACAACTCGTCATAGCTGCTCAGGGTCTGCGCCTGCCGGAAAGACAGGTGGCCATCGAGGGCCCGTCCGAGCCGCCAGTCCCAGCGGCCATCGGCATCGACGCCCTCATGATCGAGATGATCATTGTCCCGGTAGCGGACCGCGGTCACGCCGGCGTCCAGACGAAACGCCTGCCGCCCGAGTTCCTGCCGGAAGCGTCCGCCGAGTCGCGTCATGGACACCCAGTCGGCCCGTTCGCCCCGCTGAGGATCAACACCATCAGCGAGCCGATAGAGATTGCTTTCGCGCACAAATCGCTGCGACGCAGCAAATCCAAACCCGACACCCTCGCTCTCCTGCCCCGCCATGGCGCTGCCAATCGAGCCGGACAGCAGGGCAAGAATGCAGCGCAAGGTGCTGTTTTTCATGAAATCTTTCTCCGCCATCAAGAATAGGTATTTCGCCAGCCAGCGTTGCACCAAGGGGCGACCTGCGTAACAGCATGACAGAGAACGCACCGTCATCGCGTCGCAACAGGTTACAGAATATGCTGATCGTCATAGCGGTTTCCTCCTTACACTGTTCGCATGTTCGCCGTCCTCGACCGAAATCCCAGTTTCCTGCGCTCCAGCTTCACGCTGACGCGCTTCCTCGAAGCGTTCATCGACCCGGTTGTCGTATCGGCGATGCTCCTGCTGTGTGCGGGCATCTCCGGCCAACGCTTCTCGGCGCCGTACGTGATCCTCGCGCTGCTCGCGTTCACGCTTTCGTTCCCCGGCAACATCCGGCTACACGAGAGCACCGGTCGGGTCATGCGGAAGGTGCTCACCAACTGGGTGATGTTCGTCCTGATCCTCGGGGGCTTTGGCCTGGCCAGCGGCTACACCCGCTTTTTCCCGCAGGAGGTGCTTGTCGCCTGGGCAGTCGCCACGCCACCGGCCGTCATGCTCGCCCATGCCCTGGTCCGGACGATGCTTCCCCGCGTGATCGCGATGAGCCACGCCGAGCGCCGGGCCGTCGTCGCCGGGGTCAATGACATCGGGCTGCGGGTTGCCACGGAATTCGAAGGCAACCCCTTCCTCGGCACCAAGTTCGTCGGCTTCTTCGACGACCGTTCCCGCGATCGCCTGCCTGACATCACGCGCAACCCGCTGCTGGGCAGCCTCTCGCAACTGGGGGACTACGTGAAGCACAATGGCATTGACGCCATTTACCTGGCGCTGCCGATGGCAACACAGCCGAGGATCCTGAAAGTCCTCGACGACCTGCGCGACACCACGGCCTCGATCTATTTCGTGCCGGACATCTTCGTCACCGACCTGATTCAGGGGCGCCTGGACTATGTCGGCGGGATGCCGACGGTGGCGGTCTGCGACACCCCATTCACTGGCTTCAACGGGCTGGTAAAGCGTGGCGCCGATATCCTGCTGGCGACAATCATCCTGATCCTGATCGCGCCGGTCCTGCTTGTAACGGCGCTGGGCGTCAAGCTGACTTCGCCCGGACCGGTGATCTTCCGTCAGCGGCGCTACGGCCTCGACGGCAAGGAGATCGTCGTCTATAAGTTCCGATCGATGACGGTGACCGAGGATGGTGACAAGAGCTATACGCAGGTCACGCGAAATGACGCCCGCGTAACCCCCTTCGGCGCCTTCATCCGCCGTACCTCGCTGGACGAACTGCCCCAGTTCTTCAATGTGCTGCAGGGCCGGATGAGCATTGTCGGGCCCCGGCCCCATGCCGTGGCGGTGAACGAGTCGTACCGCAAGCTGATCCCGGGCTACATGGTCCGCCACAAGGTCAAGCCGGGCATCACCGGCTGGGCCCAGGTCAATGGTTTCCGCGGCGGCGACGACCTGGACCACATGACCAAGCGCATCGCCTTCGACCTCGAGTATCTGCGCAACTGGTCATTGACCCTGGACCTGTGGATCGTCTTCAAGACGGTGTGGGTCGTCTTTCGCGACCGGCACGCCTACTGACCGCCCCAGATTGCAGCCAGCCGCGGGAGCGCCCGATCCGGGGCCTGGCGCCGGCTTCCCCGCAATGACCACATCCGGCCAAGGGGGCCCGAAGCCACACCTCCGATGAGGCCCGCGGCCTGTGCCTATTGGCGAACCCGGGCCGCTACGGCGTCCACCCCGGCGTGCGTCAGTACGGCATCGGCTCGCCCTTGTTCAATGCCAGCCACCCCCGCGCCACCCGGTAGATCACCCACAGGGTCGCGCCGATGCCGGCCACGAAGGCGAGCGGAATCCCGATCAGCGTGAAGAACAGGATGTAGAAGGCAACGATCCAGACGGCCGCGTACCAGAAGGTCCGGATCTGCCAGCTGAAGTGACTGTCGAGCCAGGTGCCGCGCACATCCGAGCGCTTCACGTAGTTGAGGATCACCGCGATGATCGACGGCAGGCCGCCGACGAAGCTGCCCAGCACGGTGGCTGCTCCGCTGGCCACCCCGATGACCACGGCCAGGGCGTGCAATCCGTAGATGACGTGGGTGAGATTGACCAGGCCGCCATCCGGCGCTGCTCGGGTCGGTCTGTCGGCCGGCATGATTTCGGGTTCGGTCATTCGCAGGTCCTTGGATTCTGGAGGGTGTGTTCGATGTGCGCCGCCAGCGCATCGACGGCGGCTTCGGTCGTCGCCCAGGAGCACATGAAGCGGGCGGCTCCGCCGATGAAGGTATAGAAGCCGACACCGTCCTCGCGCAACTGGTTCGCACAATCTGCCGGCAGGTGGACGAAGACCCCGTTGGCTTCGCAGGGTACATGGGCCGTGACATCGGGCAGGCAGCCGAGCCGGTCGGCGAGTCGGCGCGCCATCCGGTTGGCATGACCCGCACGGCGCAGCCAGGCGCCATCGTCCAGCATGCCGAGCCAGGGCGCCGAGAGATAGCGCATCTTCGAGGCCAACTGGCCCGCCTGCTTGCAGCGCCAGGCGAATTCCGCCGACAGGCCGCGATCGAAGAACACCACCGCCTCGCCCACCGGCAGGCCCATCTTGGTGCCCCCGAAACACAGCACATCGACGCCAGCCCGCCACGTTACGTCGGCGGGTGCACACTCGAGGGATGCCACGGCGTTTGCGAAACGGGCACCGTCCATGTGCACGCCGAGGCCCAGGTCGTGCGCCCGGGTCGCGATCTCGGCGATCTGTTCTGGGCGGTAGACGGTGCCGAGCTCGGTCGCCTGGGTCACCGACACCGCCCGCGGGCGCGGATAGTGGATATCGGTGCGCTGGCGCACCAGCCGTTCAAGTTCATCGACGCGAAGCCGCCCCTCGTCCGTGTGCGCCTTGAGCAGCTTGGTACCGTTCGAGAAGAACTCCGGCGCACCACACTCGTCGGTCTCGACGTGAGCCGAGTCGGCGCAGATCACGCTGTGGTACGACTGGCACATCGCGGAGAGCGCCAGCGAGTTGGCTGCCGTACCGTTGAAGACGAAATAGACGTCGCAATCCGTCTCGAACAGTGCCCGCATGCGATCGCAGACCTGCCGTGTTATTTCGTCGTTGCCATAGGACGGCAGCCAGCCTGCGTCCGCCCCCTGCAGCGCAGACATCGCCTCGGGGCACACGCCGGCGGTATTGTCGCTGGCAAACTGGGTCGCCCAACCGGGGGCCAGGCCCTCACCGGAAGCCGGGAGTCGGCCACTCATAGCCCGAGCCGGTCCCAGATCGCGTCGACGCGGGCCTTCACCGCCGCATCCATCTCGATCGGTCGGCCCCACTCGCGGCTGGTCTCGCCCGGCCACTTGTTGGTCGCATCCAGCCCCATTTTCGAACCCAGCCCTGCCACCGGGCTTGCGAAGTCCAGATAGTCGATCGGCGTGTTGCCGACGATCGTGGTGTCTCGCGCGGCGTCCATCCGCGTCGTGATGGCCCAGATCACCTCCCGCCAGTCGCGCACGTCCACGTCCTCGTCCACCACCACGATGAACTTGGTGTACATGAACTGACGCAGGAAGGACCAGATGCCGAACATCACACGCTTGGCGTGCCCGGGGTACTGCTTGCGCATCGCGACCACCGCCATACGGTACGAGCACCCCTCCGGCGGCAGATAGAAGTCGGTGATCTCAGGGAACTGCTTCTGCAGCAGTGGCACGAAGACTTCGTTGAGCGCCACCCCGAGCATGGCCGGCTCGTCGGGCGGCTTGCCGGTATAGGTCGAGTGGTAGATCGGATCCGACCGCATCGTCATCCGCTCGATCGTGAACACCGGAAAGCGCGCCTGCTCGTTGTAGTAACCGGTGTGATCGCCGTACGGCCCTTCCAGGGCCTCGTCATCCGGGTGGATAACGCCTTCGAGGACCACCTCGGCCCGTGCCGGCACCTCGAGATCCGAGCCCAGACAGCGCACCAGTTCGGTCCTGCCGCCTCTCAGCAGGCCGGCGAACTGGTATTCGGAGAGGGTGTCGGGCACCGGGGTGACCGCACCGAGAATCGTCGCCGGGTCGCAGCCGAGCGCGACCGCGACCGGAAACGGCTCGCCGGGCCGCTGACGCTGGTGATCGCGAAAATCGAGCGCACCACCGCGATGCGCCAGCCAGCGCATGATGACCCGGTTGCGGCCGATCACCTGCTGGCGGTAGATGCCCAGGTTCTGCCGCTTCTTGTTCGGCCCCCGGGTCACCACCAGGCCCCAGGTGATCAGCGGTGCCACGTCACCCGGCCAGCAGTGCTGAATCGGCAGCGCAGCGAGATCCACGGCGTCTCCCTCCAGCACCGTCGCCTGGCAGGGTGCCCGGCTGACCGTCTTCGGGTGCATGTTGAGCACCTGCCGCAGCATCGGCAGCTTGTCCCAGGCATCCCGCAGGCCCTTGGGCGGCTCCGGCTCCTTCAGTTGCGACAGCAGGACGCCGATTTCGCGCAGGGGCGCCTGCCAGCCGGCCGCCGGGTTTGCCCCCATGCCCATCGCGACGCGCTCCGGCGTACCGAACAGATTGGCCAGTACCGGCATGGCACAAGGCTGACCGTCGCTCACCGGGCGCTCGAAGAGCAGCGCCGGCCCGCCGGCGCGCAGGACCCGATCCGCAATCTCGGTCATCTCGAGGCGGGTATCGACCGGCTCGGCGATGCGTTTCAGGTCGCCGGCCGCCTCCAGCTGGGAGATGAAATCGCGCAGGTCGGTGTACTGCATGTTCGCTCCGGCGGGGACCAAAAGCCGATTATAGGAGCGCAGACCCAACGCCCAAGAAAAAGGGGCCGCATCCTGCGGCCCCTCGTGCTGACCTGCTTGCCGGTCAGATGCCCATGGTCTTGCGGACCTGCTTGAGAAGTGCGAGGGCCTGGTCATGCTTGCCGGCCTCGTGCAGCGCCTGCGCCTCGGCGCGCAGCTTCATCACTTGCTCGATCTGTGCTCCGCTGAGGGCCGGATCAAGGTCCCCCCCCATGGCCGCATCGATCTTCTTGATCGACGCCTCGCAGTTGTCCGCAAAGGCACTCGACGACACCAGGGCGGCCAGCGCCGCAACCAGCAACACACCTCTTTTCACGCTCGTCTCCAGGATGGAACTTGGGCCGATTGCCCAAGGACGCCAGACTATGCCGGGGCCGGCGCGCACGCTTGGAAAATGGGTAAGCATCGGTGAGCCGTGTAAGCGGCGGATACAATCCGCCGGCAGCCGATTGTCGGCCCACGGCGACAGCGGCCGGCGAAAACGTAAGCAAACCTGTCTCGCCGCCCCACCAACCATGCCAATGGGTTTCAATGGCGTCATGCCATCCATTTGCTGCCCGGCCGGCGGCCGGCCGGATCGAGGGAACCCGATGACACACATGACGCGACTTCACGGGCTTGCCAGCCTGGGCCTGGTGGCGACGAGCCTCTCTGCACAGGCCATCACGATCGAATTCGATTACAGCTTCGACGACGGCGCGACCCGCCTGAGTTCGGCACAGCGCAACGTACTCGACTACGTCGCGGCAGAGTTCGGTTCCCGCCTGACCGATACCCTCGACAGCGAAACCTACGGCCTGCTGAACTTCTTCGATCCGGCGGGCCCTGGCGGCGCCGGCATCCAGCTCACCAACCAGACGATCGCGGCCGATACCCTGCGCGTCTATGTGGGCGCGTCGCAACTGGGCGGTAGCACGGTCGGCCTCGGCGGCCCCGGCGGCGGCTCGATCCGCAGCCGCGGCGAAACTGGCGTCGGCAGCACCGATTTCGCGCCCTGGGGCGGTGCGATCAGCTTCGATGTCGACACCAACTGGTATGTGGACAACGACCCGACCACTCGGGAGGCCTTCAGCGGCTTCGACTTCTACTCGGTGGCGACCCACGAACTGGGCCATGTGCTCGGCTTCGGAACCGCGGGCTCCTGGTTCTCCCAGGTGTCCGGCAGCGGCTTCGTCGGCGACGCCGCCGTCGCCACCTATTCGGCCGAGCAGGGCAGCCCCCAGGGCAGCGTACCGCTTGCCGGCGGCCTGTCCCACTGGTCGAACGGCCTGACGTCCTTTGTCGGCGGCGTGCGGCAGGAAGTTGCCCTCGACGGCACGATCGGATTTGGCGTGCGCAAGGACTTCACCGATCTGGACTGGGCCGCGCTGGCCGACATCGGCTGGGAGGTCAGCCCCGTGTCTGCGGTGCCGGAGAACGATGCCTACGCGCTGATGCTGGCCGGGCTCGGACTGCTGGCCATGGTGAGCCGGCGCCGTAGCGCTCAGGGGCGATAGCGGTTGATGGCGTCGCGTGTCTCTTGGGCGACGCGGCGCGCCGCGGCGGCAAAATCCTCCCCCCGGCTGGCATAGAGCACCGCCCGCGACGAGTTGATCATCAGGCCCCCGCCCGCGGCCGTCAGGCCGGCTTTGACGGTCGCCTCGACATCGCCCCCCTGGGCCCCGACGCCGGGCACCAGCAGGGGCATGTCGCCGACGATCTCCCTGACGCGGGCGATCTCCCTGGGGAAGGTGGCCCCGACCACCAGCGCGCACTGACCGGTGCTGTTCCACTCGGTGGCCGCCAGGCGCGCGACCCGCTCGAACAGGCGCTCCCCGCCGACATCGAGAAACTGCAGATCGCTGCCGCCCGGATTCGACGTCCGGCACAGCAGGATCACGCCCTTGTCGGACCAGGCCAGATAGGGCTCGATCGAGTCCCGCCCCATGTAGGGATTCACCGTCACCGCATCCGCCGCGAAGCGCTGGAAGGCCTCGACCGCATATTGCTGGGCCGTGCTCCCGATGTCGCCCCGCTTGGCGTCGAGGATCACCGGCACGCCGGGATGGCGGTCGTGAATGTAGGCGATGAGATCCTCGAGCTGGTCCTCGGCCCGGTGCGCGGCGAAGTACGCAATCTGGGGCTTGAAGGCGCACGCGAGGTCGGCCGTCGCGTCGACGATCTCCCGGCAGAAGGCGAGGATGCCGTCGCTGCGATCACGCATCGCGTCGGGAAACCGGGTCGGATCCGGGTCGAGGCCGACGCACAGCAGGGTGTCTTGGTCCGCCCAGCGGCGTTGAATCTGGTCGATGAAGGTCATGGTCGGGAAGTCCCGCTTGGGCAGGGGCCGGATCGCCTCAGGCACCGGCCGGGTTCACGAGATAGTCCAGCGCCAGCGCGGCGAAGACCGTGCCGCCGATCCAGTTGTTGTGCAGGAAGGCCTTGAAGCACTGGCCCCTGTCGCGATGTCGGATCAGCGAGTAGTGATAGACGGCGATTCCGGCCGCCGCCAGGATGCCCCCCACGTAGATGCTCCCCCGCCCTGCCTGCAGGCCCACCGCCAGCATCAGGCCGAGGGCGATGCCGTAGCAGGCCATCACGGCCAGTACGTCGAATCGTCCGAAGGTGATCGCCGAGGTCCGGATACCGATCTTCACATCATCAGGCCGGTCAACCATCGCATATTCGGTGTCGTAGGCAATGGCCCAGAAGACGTTGGCGATCAGCATCACCCAGGCCACCGGCGGTACGCTCTGCTGGAGCGCAGCGAAGGCCATCGGGATGCCGAAACCGAAGGCAATGCCCAGGTAGGCCTGGGGAATCGCGAAGAAACGCTTCGTGAAGGGGTAGCTGCCCGCCAGGAAAAGCGCCGGGACGGACAGCCAGATCACGAGCGGATCGAGGGGAAGAATCAGCAAGAAGGCCACCAGCGACAGGCCCGCCGCGAGGAGCAGGGCCTCCTTTGTGCTGACCGCACCCGTGGCCATCGGACGGTGTTTCGTGCGCGCCACGTGGCCATCGAAATTGCGGTCTGCGTAGTCGTTGATCACGCAGCCCGCGGAACGCATCAGCACCGTCCCCATCACGAAGATCGCAACCACGAAACCGGCCGGCCTGCCCTCGCCGGCAATCCACAGGCCCCACAGGGTCGGCCATAGGAGGAGCAGGATGCCGATCGGCTTGTCGAGCCGCATCAGCTTCTCGTAGTGGGACAGGCGTTCGGCTATCGAAGACATCGTTCGGGTCACACTCGCAGCAACGCCACCGGGCAGCCGGCGGCACCCTGCCATTATCGCAGAGCCCTGATCGCCGGCAGGAAGACCTCGCACACCATCAGCGCACGACCCCGCCGCCGGAAGACCGATCGCCGGGCCCACAGCGGGCCGGCATCCATGCCAGTGGCGGCCCGGGCCCGGGCGTGGCGGATGTCGCGCCCGTCGAGCCGACGCATCGCCAGCGGCGCGCGCCGGATGCGCGGATCGGCAAACAGCGCGGCGCCGAGGGGGCGCTGGCCAATGCCGGCAAAGAGGCGCCAGCCACCCCTGAGGTTGTGCCGGGGCAGCACCGAGCGGGCATACACCACCGCGACGCCGTCGGCCTCCAGCACCACCTCGCGCAGCCAGGCCAGTTCCCCGCGACGAAGTCCGAGCAGGCGCGCCTCGTCGCGGTGCGGGCAGGCCAGCCGCTGGGCGACGACCCGCACCGTAAACCGCGTGCAGCGCGCGCGAATCCGGGCCGTCAACGAGCCGGTCTCGGTCAGCCAGGGGCGCAGCAGCGTGGTCTCGGCGCCACGCGGGACGCGGCGCAGCCAGTTTTCTCGTTCGGTTCGGCTCGTCATCGGGGGAGGCGCGAAAAGGCGTCGCGCATGATACCGGACAGATCCGGGCACTCCTACCGGCCGCTCGCCTGCGCGGCCGGGCCGACGCGCCGCGCGCCGTACCAGACCCACTCGAGCAGCGCGTCCTGGGCAGCCCGGCTCGCCCACGCCGACGGGTCGTTCACGAGCATCGCGACGACGTGGCGGCGGCCGTCCCGGTCGAGCACGTAGCCGGCCACCGCCCGCGCCCCGTTGATGGTGCCAGTCTTGATGTGGGCGAAGCCGCGGGCCGGGCTGCCGCTCAGGCGGTGCCGACCGGTGCCATCCACCCCCGCCACCGACAGCGACGAGATGAACTCCGGCATCCACGGCTGGGCGAAGGCCCTGTCGAGCATCTGCCCCAGGGTCCGCGCACTGATCGACTCGATGCGCGACAGGCCGGAGCCGTTCTCGACCACCAGCGTCGTGGTGTCCATGCCGGCAGCGCGCAGGCGGGCCTCGACGACCTGGGCGCCCGCCGTCACGGCGTTGGGCAGGCCGCCCGCCGAAGCGCCGAGCGTGGCGAGCAGGTGCCGTGCCTGCACGTTGTTGGACCACTTGTTCATGTCGCGCACGACCTCACTCAGCGTCGGCGACACCTCGACGCTGATCAATCGGGCCTCACCCGGGGTTTCCCCGTCGAAGACGCGCCCGGTCAGGCGACCGCCCAGTTCCTTCCACATGCCGGCCACGACCAGGCGCGAGAAGTCGGCCGGCGCCATCGGCGCGACAAACCACTCCCGCTCACCGCAGCTGTCCCGCCATTCGCCGCCCACCCGGATCACCGGCCGGCTGCCGGGGGTCACGAACGCCACGTCGAGCCGCTCGTCCCAGTCGCCGCAGCCGCCCCGTGTCGAGCGCAGGGCCGACACCACCGACACCCCGTCGAGGGGCGGATCCGGCTGCAGCCGCGGACTCCCCTTGGGCTGGGGCACGAAGCGCAGCTTGAGGGCGGCGAAATTGACCATCAGCGGATCCGGCCCGATGTTGTAGGGCCGGGTGCCGCGGCCATCGAAGGCGGCTGGATCGAAGGGTGGCAGACGCCACGCCGAGCGGTCGAGCACCAGGTTGCCGCGGATCTCGTCGATGCCCTTCTGGCGAATGCCGCGCAGCAGCAGCCAGAGTCGCTCGAGGGTCAGGGCGGGGTCGCCCTCGCCGACGATGTAGAGGTTGCCGTCGAGGATGCCATCGCGCGGCGCCGCGTCGGCCAGCACCCGCGTCTTCCAGGTGTGGGTCGGCCCGAGGACATCGAAGGCCACGAAGCTGGTGACCAGCTTCATGACCGAGGCCGGGTTCATCGGGCGGTCGGGGTAGTGGGCCACCTCGGGCTCCGGTTGCCCCACCTGCTGCACCCAGACCGACACGGCCTCCTCGGGAATCCGGACCTTTGAGAGTTCATCCGCGACCGGCGCCGGCAGGGCCGCCCCGGCCCCCTGGGTGTACAGGGCGAGCGCCACATGAAACGCGGCCAGGAGGCCCCGGCGAGATGCCGCCATGGCCCTTCGAACAGTGAAACCCATGGGATGGATGATGCGATTCGCGTGATGGAACAGGCTGACGACACCCTACCACGAAGCCGCCACCGCAAATGTTACCGGCCACCCCGGTTCAGGCGCCGAGCAACCCCTCCCGCCCGGCAAACCACAGGCGCACCACCGCCTCGGCCACCGCAGGCTCGTCCCGTAACAGCCGGCGGGCTTCATCGCGGGCCGACTCGACCAGCGCCACGTCCCGGTCGAGGTCGGCAAATCGCAGCATCGGCAGGCCGCTCTGGCGCGCACCGACAAACTCCCCCGGCCCCCGCAGGCGGAGGTCCTCGCGGGCGATCGCGAAGCCGTCGGTGTTCTCGAAGATCACCTTCAGACGTGCACGCCCGTTCTGCGACAGGGGCTGCGCATAAAGCAGGATGCAGAGCGAATCGGCGCTACCGCGACCGACCCGCCCGCGCAGCTGGTGCAACTGGGCCAGGCCGAAGCGCTCGGCGTGCTCGATCACCATCAGACTGGCGTTCGGTACGTCCACGCCGACCTCGATCACCGTCGTCGCGACCAGCACCTGGACATCGCCCGCCTCGAAGGCCTTCATCGTGGCGGCCTTGTCGTCGGGCTTCATTCGTCCGTGGACGAGGCCCACGCGCAGGCCGGGCAGCGCTTCGGACAGGGCCTGATGGGTATCCACCGCGGTCTGGAGGGCCAGCGCCTCGGACTCTTCCACCAGCGGGCAGACCCAGTAGGCCTGCCGCCCCTGCAGACAGCCGTCGCGAATCCGACCGATGACCTCGTCGCGACGCCCATCAGACACCAGCTTGGTCACGATCGGCGTGCGTCCGGGCGGCAGCTCGTCGAGGACCGAGACATCCAGGTCGGCATAGAAGCTCATGGCCAGGGTGCGCGGAATCGGCGTCGCCGACATCATCAGCATGTGCGGATGCACCCCCGCACGGCCCTTCTCGCGCAGGGACAGTCGCTGGCGCACGCCGAACCGGTGCTGCTCGTCCACGACGGCCAGGCCGAGCCGCGGGAAGTCCACCATGTCTTCTATCAAGGCGTGGGTGCCGATGGCGAACATCGCCTCGCCGGCCGCCAGTCTCGCCAGCATCCCGCTGCGCGCCTTCTTGCGCTGGCTGCCCGACAGCCACGCCACCTCCAGCCCGAGGGGCTGCAGCCAGGCCGCGATCTTGCGGTAATGCTGTTCGGCGAGGATCTCGGTCGGCGCCATCAGCGCCGACTGGCAACCCGCCTCGGCCGCATGAAGCATCGCCAGCGCCGCGACGATGGTCTTGCCGCTGCCCACATCCCCCTGCAGCAGGCGCTGCATCGGGTGGTCACTGCCCAGATCGGCAGCGATCTCGTGCCAGGCCCGTCGCTGGGCGCCGGTCAGCGCGAAGGGCAGCGCTGCCAGCAGGCGGCCGGTGAGATCGCCGCTGGCTTGCAGAGCGGCGGCCCGGCGCGCCCGGCGCGCCGCATAGGCCTTGCGCAGCGATATCTGCTGGGACAGCAACTCGTCGAACTTGACCCGCTGCCAGGCGGGGTGGGTACGTGCCTCAAGGGCCTGGGGGTCGCTGTCGGGCGGCGGGTGATGCAGGGTCGCCACCGCCTCGGCCAGGGGCATCAGCCCAAGGCGCCTGCGGCACTCGGCAGGCAACGGGTCCTCGAGGACGTGGCGCCGCAACTCGGCATCGACCAGCTTGCGCAGGGCCGACTGGGCAAGCCCGGCGGTAGTCGGATAGACCGGCGTCAGGCCTTCGGGCAGAGGCTCGCCCGCGCCGACCACCTGAACCCTCGGATGCACCATCTCGTCGCCGAAGAAACCGCGCCGGACTTCGCCGAAGACCCGCAGACGGTTGCCGACCACCATCTGCTTCTGCTGGGACGGATAGAAATTCAGGAAGCGCAGGACCAGCTCGCCGCTGTCGTCCGCGGTGCGGACCACCAGCTGGCGCCGGGGCCGCAGCACCACTTCGCTCGCCTGGACCACCACCTCGCACTGGCAGGTTTCACCGCCCGCCGCCGCGCAGATCGGGGTGACACGGGTCTCGTCCTCGTAGCGCAGCGGCAGGTGCAACAGCAGGTCGAGGGGCCCGCGAATATCGAGCTTGGCAAGGCGCCCGGCCAACTGCGCGCCGATGCCGCCCCAGCCGCGGGCGGGCGGTGCGGCGACCGTCATCGATGCAGGAGGCTCAGCCGCAGACCAGGATCGCGTCGGCCTCGACCAGGGCGCCCTTGGGCAGTTCCTTGACGCCAACCGCGGCGCGAGCCGGATAGGGTTCCGCGAAATAGCGCGCCATGATCTCATTGACCTTGGCGAAGTTGCCCAGGTCGGTCAGGTAGATCGTGAGCTTGACCGCATCGGCGAGCGAACCGCCCGATGCTTCTGCCACTGCCTTCAGATTGGAGAACACACGCTCGGTCTGGGCCTCGAAGCCTTCGACCATCTCCATCGTGGCCGGGTCGAGGCCGATCTGGCCCGACAGGTAGACGGTGTCGCCGACTCGGACCGCCTGCGAATAGGTGCCGATCGCGGCGGGGGCACTGGGGGTCGAAATGATGGTCCGGCTCATGCTGCGTGTCTCCTGTCGATGGGTGGGCGGCGCCGCCGCCAGCGCCCTGCATTGTAACCGCTGACACACCGGCCCACCGGCCGGCACGAGGAACGACGAGCCATGACGACGATGCGCGAACGACTGGAAGGGATGATCGACGGGCCACGCGACGGCGCGATGCTGCGCCACTCGCTCGGCATCGCACTGATGCAGGAGGGGGACACGGCGGCGGCGATAGACCGCTTCAGCGAAGCGCTGGCCTTCGACCCGGACTACTCGGCCGCCTGGAAAGCGCTCGGCAAGGCCCTGTCGGAGGGCGGGCGGCAAGCCGAGGCGCTCGACGCCTATCGCAAGGGCATCGAGGTCGCCACCGGCCGGGGCGACCTTCAGGCCGCCAAGGAAATGACCGTCTTCGCCAGGCGGCTCGAGAAGGCCGGCCGCCCGGCCGGCTGATCACTCGCGGGCGCGCAGGGTCACGTCGCAGCCGAGCTTGCTGATCACCTTCTGGAGCCCCTTGCGGGACTGGGTGTTGATGACGATCGGCGCCATGAAGTTGGCCTGCAGGCCCGCGGTTGCGGGCGACGCCTCCGGCGGCGCCTTGTGGACGATCACCGCGACAGCGGCGTCCTCCGCGCTCCCCAGGTCGATCAGGGCCGCTTCGTCGTCGGTCAGCGAGAACTCGTAGTTCACACCGAGGGTGTCGGCGCCCGCCAGCGAGAATACGATCTGCGGGTCATCGACGCTCTGCAGCATCAGGATGCTCTTCGCGCCTTCCTCGTGCACCAGCGTGAAGCGCTTGCAGTCCTCGAAGCCCGGCAGCCCCGCCGGAAACTCGAGAATCTTGTCGGCGCTCACGTCGAGCGCACCAAACACCGGGCTTTCCACTTTCATTTTCGGGCTCCTCCCATCAAACGCCATCTCTGCAGCTTGCAACTCTAGTCCCGCGCGGCCAATCCCGTTGGCGGGAACAGGGCCGGAAAGTGGCCCCAATTCGCGGCCTGGATCAACGGGACTGGACGACGATTCCCTTGGCCAGGCCCGCGCGGGCCAGCCGCTCCCGCGCGGCCTCGGCACTCTTGCGGTTCGGAAACGGCCCCGCCACGACACGGGTCTCGAGCCGCGCCGGTACGCCCTGCTTCTTCAGCTCGGCGAAGAGCGCCTCGGCGTTGCCGCTGACACCGAACACGCCGAGCTGGACCAGAAATCCCCCCTTCGTGGAAGCGATCCGGGCCTCCTCCGGCTGCGGCTTT
>JAGRGD010000116.1 GCA_020445665.1 Rhodocyclaceae bacterium | reverse complement strand
GGCCAGATGCTGTGGGACTACGCGGCCGGACGCCTGATCCTGGCCGAGGCGGGCGGCGAGGCCGCGGCGCTCGACGGCGGCACCCTGGCCGCCGGGCCGGCGGTCAAGCGCGGCGTCGTCGCGGCCGCCACGCCGACCCTCTTCGAAGAGTGGCATCGCTGGCTGCGGGCCCACCTGTAGCGCCTCACGCGCAGTTGGCATAGGGCGCGGATTCACCGGGCATCCCGCGCCCGGAGGCCGGCTATCGCACTGCAACAAGAGACCGCTCACGGCGGCCGTTTTGTCGCCTATCATGGCGGCAATCACGTATTGACTTTCCCGGAGCGGACCCATGTCCATGAAGCATCCGATCATCGCGGTGACCGGCTCGTCCGGCGCGGGCACCACGACGGTCAAGCACACCTTCGAGGCGATCTTCCACCGGGAGAACGTCAACGCAGCCATCGTCGAGGGCGACAGCTTTCACCGCTACACGCGGGACGACATGAAGCGGCTGATCGAGGCTGCCGAGAGCGAGGGCAAGCGTGGCATCAGTCACTTCGGTCCCGAAGCCAACCTGTTCGAAGACCTGGAGGGCCTGTTCCGGGCCTATGGCGAGTCGGCCACCGGCAAGCGCCGCTACTACATCCACAATGCCGAGCAGGCCGCCCGGTGGGGGCAGCCCCAGGGCAGTTTCACCGAGTGGGAAGATCTGCCGGAGGGGACCGACTGCCTGTTCTACGAAGGGCTGCATGGCGGCGTGGTGTCGGGCAAGGTCGATGTCTCGCGCCACGTGGACCTCCTGATCGGCGTAGTGCCCACCATCAACCTGGAGTGGATCCAGAAGATCCACCGGGATACCCGCCTGCGGGGCTACTCGCTGGAGGCCGTGCAGGACACCATCCTGCGGCGCATGCACGACTACGTGCACTTCATCGTTCCGCAATTTTCGCGCACCAACATCAATTTTCAGCGCATCCCGGTGGTGGACACCTCCAATCCCTTCGTCGCGCGGGACATCCCCTCCCTGGACGAGTCGCTGGTGGTGATCCGTTTCAAGGACCCCCGCGGTGTGGACTTCCCCTACCTGCTGCGCATGCTGCATGACTCGTCGATGTCGCGCGCCAACACCATCTTGGTGCCGGGCGGAAAACTGGATCTGGCCATGCAGCTGATCCTGACCCCGCTGATCTGGAAACTGATGGAACGCCGCCGCCAGTGGGTGTGATGCCCGGCACACCGCCCATCGGCCACCCGAGCACCGCCGACTACCATTAAGTCGCGGAATCGACGATAATTTCGGTCTTTTTTCAGCCGGCCCAGCTGCCGGCCGCGAGGAGCCCATGTCGTCGTCCGCTTCGGTCAAAGCCCCCGTCTTCAATCCGGTCACCGGCGCCATCCGCGCCCTCGCGATGGACGCTGTCCAGCAGGCCAACTCGGGTCACCCGGGTGCGCCGATGGGCATGGCCGAGATTGCCGAGGTCCTCTGGCGCCACTACCTCAAGCACAACCCGGCCAACCCGAAGTGGGCCGACCGCGACCGCTTCGTGCTGTCGAACGGTCATGGCTCGATGCTGATCTACGCGCTGCTGCACCTGACCGGCTACGATCTGTCGATCGACGATCTCAAGAATTTCCGCCAGCTCCACAGCAAGACCCCGGGCCATCCGGAATACGGTTACGCACCGGGCATCGAGACGACTACCGGCCCCCTTGGCCAGGGCATCACCAATGCCGTAGGCATGGCGATCGCCGAAAAAGTGCTGGCTGACGAATTCAACCGGCCCGGCCACGCCATCGTCGACCACAACACCTGGGTCTTCCTGGGCGACGGTTGCCTGATGGAAGGGATCTCCCACGAATCCTGCTCGCTGGCCGGCACGCTCGGCCTGGGCAAGCTGATCGCCTTCTACGACGACAACGGGATCTCGATCGACGGTGACGTCAATGGCTGGTTCACCGACGACACCCCGAAGCGCTTCGAGGCCTACGGCTGGCAGGTGATCGACAACGTCCAGGGCCACGATCCGGCGGCGATCGAGACTGCCATTCAGGCGGCCAAGGCCGACACCGCGCGGCCGACCCTGATCTGCTGCAAGACCGTGATTGGCGCCGGCGCCCCCAACAAGCAGGGTGGGCACGACGTGCACGGCGCCCCGCTCGGTGGCGACGAGATCGCCGCCGCGCGCGCGCACATCGGATGGAACCATCCGCCGTTCGAAATCCCGAACGATGTCTACGCCGCCTGGAACGCCCGTGACAAGGGCGCCGCTGCCGAGGCCGAGTGGGACGCCCGCTTTGCCGCGTACGCCAAGGACCACCCGGAGCTGGCGGCGGAATTCTCGCGCCGCATGGCGGGCCAGTTGCCGGCCGACTGGTCGGCACAGGCGGCGAGCGCCATCGCCGCCGTCAACTCCGAAGCCAAGACCATCGCGACCCGCAAGGCGAGCCAGAACGCCATCGCAGTGCTGGCGCCGAAGCTGCCGGAACTGATCGGCGGTTCGGCCGACCTGGCCGGCTCCAACCTGACCCTGTGGCCGGGTGCCCGGGGTGTCAGCCGGGAGACCGGCGGCAACTACATCTACTACGGCGTGCGCGAGTTCGGCATGGCAGCGATCGGCAACGGTCTGTCGCTGCATGGCGGCCTTATTCCCTACACCGCCACCTTCCTGATGTTCAGCGAGTACGCCCGCAATGCGCTGCGGATGGCCGCGCTGATGAAGGTGCGCCAGCTGTTCGTGTTCACCCACGACTCGATCGGTCTCGGCGAGGACGGCCCCACCCACCAGCCCGTCGAGCAGATCGCCACGCTGCGCCTGATGCCCAACATGGACGTCTGGCGCCCCTGCGACACGACCGAATCGACCGTTGCCTGGGTCGCCGCGATCGAGCGCGCCGACGGCCCCGCGTCACTCTGTTTCTCGCGCCAGAACCTGCCGTTCCAGCCGCGCAGCGACGACCAGATCACCGACATCCGCCGCGGCGGCTACGTACTGGCCGAGGCGGACAAGGCAAAGCCGGACGTGGTCCTGATCGCTACCGGCTCCGAGGTGGCGCTGGCCATGGCCGCCCGCGAACAACTCGCCGGCGCGGGCATCGCCGCGCGCGTCGTGTCGATGCCCTGCACCAATGTCTTCGACAGGCAGGAGGCCGCCTACAAGGCCAGCGTCCTGCCGGCCGGCGTGCCACGGGTCGCCGTCGAGGCGGGCGTGACCGATTTCTGGCGCAAGTACGTGGGCCTTGAAGGCGCCGTGATCGGCATCGACCGCTTTGGCGAGTCGGCACCAGCCGGCCAGCTCTTCAAGGCCTTCGGCATCACCGCCGAGGCGGTCGCCGACGCCGCAAGAACGCTGGCGTCCTGAGCGGACGCCCCGGCCCCGCCCGCGGGGCCCCTCGCACCTTTTTTTGAGTTCAATTCGGGAGAAGCATCCATGACGATCAAGCTTGGCATCAACGGATATGGCCGAATCGGCCGCTGCACGCTGCGCGCCATCTATGAACTGGGCCTGCGGGACGAGTTCGAGGTGGTCGCAATCAACGCCTCGGGCAGCATCGAGACCAACATCCACCTGACCAAGTTCGACACGACCCACGGCCGCTTCAACGCCGACGTGAAGATCGACGGCGAAGACGCGTTCATCGTCAACGGTGACCGCATCGCCTACTACTCGACCAAGACGCCGACCGACATCGACTGGGGCAAGCACGGCGTGGACGTGCTGCTCGAGTGCACCGGCGCCTACACCTCGAAGGCCAAGGCCCAGGTCCTGCTCCAGCAAAAAGCCAACCGGGTCCTGATCTCCGCGCCGGGCGGCGACGATGTGGACGCCACCATCGTCTATGGCGTGAACCACGACATCCTGCGCAAGGACATGACCGTGGTCTCCAACGCCTCGTGCACGACCAACTGCCTGGCGCCGGTGGCCAAGGTGCTGCAGGACAACATCGGCATCAAGCAGGGCCTGATGACCACCGTGCACGCCTACACCAACGACCAGGTGCTGGTGGACGTGCGGCACAAGGACCTGCGCCGCGCCCGCGCCGCCGCCCAGAACATCATCCCGACCAAGACCGGCGCGGCCAAGGCTGTCGGCCTGGTGCTGCCCGAACTGAAAGGCAAGTTCGACGGTTTCGCCCTGCGCGTACCGACCATGAACGTCTCGCTGGTGGACCTGACCTTCACGGCCGAGCGCGAGACCTCTGCCGAGGAGATCAACAACCTGATGAAGGAAGCCGCCCGTGGCGCGCTGAAGGGCGTGCTGGCGGTGAACGAGGATCCGCTGGTGTCGATGGACTTCAACCACGACCCGCACTCCTCCACCTTCGACGCCACCCAGACCCGCGTCATCGACGGGACCCTGGTCAAGGTCCTGGCCTGGTACGACAACGAGTGGGGCTACTCCTGCCGCATGCTGGACGCCGCGCGCGCCTTCGCCAACGCCAAGTAAGCCGACCCACCCCCGAAACGCCCTGCCTCGCAGGGCGTTTTTCGTGATCAGGACACCTGCACATGCACGTCAAGAAACTCTCCGAACAGGATGTGGCCGGCAAGAAGGTCTTCATCCGCGCCGACCTCAACGTACCTCAGGACGAGGCCGGCAACATCACCGAGGACACCCGGATCCGCGCCTCGATCCCGTCGATCGCGTACTGCCTGAAGAACGGCGCGGCCGTCATGGTCACCTCTCACCTCGGCCGCCCGACCGAGGGAACCGTCGGCCCCGACGACACCCTGGCGCCGGTGGCCGTTCGCCTCGGCCAGCTGCTAGGCAAGCCGGTCAAGCTGGTGACCGACTGGGTCGATGGCGGCTTCACGGTCGAGCCGGGTCAGGTCGTTCTGCTGGAGAACTGCCGCTGCAACAAAGGCGAGAAGAAGGACAACGAGGAACTGGCCCGCAAGATGGCGGCCCTGTGCGACATCTACGTCAATGACGCCTTCGGCACCGCCCACCGTGCCGAGGCCACGACCCACGGCATCGCCCGCTTCGCGCCGACGGCCTGCGCCGGCATGTTGATGGGTGCCGAGATCGACGCGTTGACCAAGGCCACCCTGAGCCCGGCCCGACCCCTGGTGGCCATCGTCGGCGGCGCCAAGGTGTCCTCCAAGCTCACGATCCTGAAGACGCTGGCCGACAAGGTCGACCAGCTGATCGTCGGTGGCGGCATCGCCAACACCTTCCTGCTGGCCGCCGGCAAGCGCATCGGCGAATCCCTGGCCGAGCCCGAAATGGTCCGCGAGGCCCAGCAGGTGATGGACGTCATGAAGTCCCGGGGCGCCGAAGTGCCGCTGCCGGTGGATGTGGTGGTCGCCGACGAGGTCTCCTCGCTCGCCCGCGCCAACCGCATCTCGGTGGACGACGTCGGCCCGCACGACCGCATCCTCGACTTCGGCCCGAAGAGCTCGGCCAAGCTGGCGGAGATCATCGCCCACGCCGGCACGGTGGTCTGGAACGGCCCGGTCGGCGTCTTCGAGTACGCCCAGTTTGCCGGCGGCACGAAGATGATGGCCTCGGCCATCGCCCACTCCGAGGCTTTCTCGATCGCTGGCGGCGGCGACACCCTGGCGGCGATCGCCAAGTTCGACATTGCCGGCGACGTGGGCTACATCTCGACCGGCGGTGGCGCCTTCCTGGAGTTCCTGGAAGGCAAGACCCTGCCGGCCATCTCGGCGCTGGAGTCCCGCAACAACGGCTGAGTCCCCCCGCGGGGCAGCACACGGGGCGGCCAGACGGCCGCCCTTTTTCGTTGGCGGGAACCCGACATGGCGCCCCTGTCCGTGTGGGCTTTGTCGCGCACGGATGGGCCCCGAGACACCGGATCCCTCGCCCGGCGCGGCTCCTGGTTCGTGGCACCTGGCTTGCTAGGCAGGGAACAGGAGTTCACCGCCATGAAGACCCGACTCGACTGGAGCGCATTCGAAAACGCCGGCCAGGGCGACGCCTACGCAGATATCCCGGCCACCGGGGGCGACTTCGCCCGTGCGGTCGCCGTCTGCATCCGCGACCGACAGTGCCAGCGCAAGCCCAAGGGCGTCATGTGCCCGAGCTTTCGCGCCACCGACGACCCGGCCCAATCCCCCGGCGAGCGGGTCGTCGCGCTCAAGGCTGCCCTCAACGGCGAACTCGGGCCCGATCCGTTCGCGTCGCCTCAGCTGGCCAAGGCCATGCAACTGTGCGTCGGCTGCAAGGGCTGCAAGCGGGAATGCGCCAACCAGCTCGACATGGCCGCCATCAAGATCGAGGTGCTCGCCCAGAGGAACGCCCGGATGCGCTTGCCACTGCGTGACCGCCTGTTCTCCTCCCTGCCGGCCCTGCTACGGCATCGGCGCCTGCTGCGTTTCCTGGTCCGACAGCGCAACCACGCGCCCTGGCTCGCCCGGCTGACCGAGTACGTCCTCGGCATCAGCGCGGCGCGCAGCCTGCCCGTACCGGCAGACGCCCCCTTCACCGCGCCAGCGCGCCCGGCCGGGTCCGGCGACAGCGACCGGGATGTGATTCTCTTCGTCGACACCTTTGCCCGCGAGTTCGAGCCCCACCTGGCCACGGCGGCCATCACGGTGCTCGAGCGGGCCGGCTACCGGGTCGAGGTGCTGTCTCCTTCGGCCGACGATCCAACACCGGACCGTCCCCTGTGCTGCGGCCGAACCTACCTCAGCCACGGCCGGATCGATGAAGCCCGGCATGAGGCCGAGCGCATGCTGCGCGCGCTCGGCCCGGCGCTCGCCCGCGGCACACCGGTCATCGGTCTCGAGCCCTCCTGCATCCTGTCGCTCCGCGACGACCACCTGAAGCTGGGCCTCGGCGCGGACTCCCACACCCTGGCGGGGCAAGTGTTCCTGTTCGAGGAGTTCATCGCGCGCGAAGCACAGCGGCAGCGCATGACGCTGGAGATGCCGCGGTGGCAGGGCCCAGCCGTTCTGGTTCACGGTCACTGCCACGCCAAGGCCGTCGGGGCGATGAAGTCCCTGCGCAAGGTCCTGCGCATGGTGCCCGGGCTCGACTTCGAGTTCATCGAGGCGAGTTGTTGCGGCATGGCCGGCAACTTCGGCCTGGAACGGGAGAACGCCGCGATGTCGCGGCGGATGGCGCGACTCGATCTGCTGCCCGCCCTCGCCGCCCGCGGACGCTCCGCCGCCGTGCTGGCCAGCGGCTTCTCCTGCCGCCACCAGATCCGCGACCTGGACGGGCGGACCGGTCTGCATGTGGCGACCCTGCTGGCCCAGGCCCTCGTCGGCCTGCCCGACGGCCAGATGACAACCCCTGCCGAGCCTGGTGGCGCGCCGACCACCCCACCGGATGATTGACGCGGCAATCCGTCAGGCGATTCCAGTTCAGGCACTGCGAGGTCCACTCGCGCCCTCCCCAAGGGTGTGGGAGACCTGCCCGCAATCGTTACCTGTTTGCTTGCCGGGTTGATAGACGGAAACTATCACGCGTTCGGGCATCGCGACCCGAGCGGCCTTTCAGTCCTCCCGGCGCCGGCCCCGCCGCAGTGAGCGGCGCTCATCCTGATCCGCCGTCCAGCAGGTGGTACGGGGGTCGAAGGCGTTGCGCCGGTCGTGGCTGCGCCGGTCCCGGTGGCGGCGAAAGCCGCAACTGCAGAAAGCCTCGTCACACGTCTCGAGCGGCAGGCGCGGGGCCTCGTCGGGCAGATAGCGCTTTCCGGCGAGGGCTCGCACCGCCTCACAGGAACGCCCCGGTCGGCGGATCGACACGCAACGGTACGGACAGTCCTGCCAGTCAAAGGGTGCGGACGCGGGCGCCGCCGGCCGCCCGACGGATCGGAGCAGGCTGACCAGCCACAGCGCAAGCGCCACGAAGCCGGCCAGGATGATGAGGAACGTCAGATTCACGAAACGGCACCCGCAACAGAACGGGTGCCATATTACTTACTGGCAGGACACGTCATTGTCATCAAGCGCAAGAAATGACGAACGGTCGCTCAGAGGTTCGCCCAGACCGCCTCGGGCCGCGCCTGCTGCTCGGCCAGCAACAGGCCCAGCGTGTCGCCGGTGATGGCCTTCGAGAACAGGAAGCCCTGGGCCTCGTCGCAACCGATGTCGCAGACGAAGTTCCAGTGGGCCGGTGTTTCCACGCCTTCCGCCACGACCCGCAGGTTGAGGCTGCGCGCCAGCGCCACCACGGCCCGGGAGATCGCCGCATCGTCGCCCTGGCGCGGGGCGTCATCGATGAAGGACTTGTCGATCTTGAGCGAATCGATCGGGAAGCGCTTGAGGTAGGAGAGGTTGGACTGACCGGTGCCGAAGTCATCGAGTGACAGGGACACGCCGAGGGCGCGCAGCGCATCGAGCAACTCGATGGCCTCGGCGGCGTTCTCCATCACCATCGTCTCGGTCAGCTCGAGTTCGACCGACGAGGCAGGCACGCCGGCCTCGCCGATGGCCTTTTCGACCCGCCGGGCCAGGTCGCGCTGGCGGAACTGGAGCGCCGAGAGGTTCACCGCGACGGTCATTTCCGCGTAGCCCGCGTCGTGCCAGGCGCGTAGCTGACGGCAGGCCTGCCCCAGCACCCACTCGCCGATCTCGACGATGAGGCCGGTTTCCTCCGCCATCGGCACGAACTCGGCCGGCGAGATATAGCCCATGTCGGCACTGCGCCAGCGCAGCAGGGCCTCGGCACCCTCGATGCGGCCGGTGCGTGTCGAGACCTTGGGCTGGTAATGGACCTCGAGTTCCTCCCGCTCCAGGGCCTCACGCAGGCCAGCCTCGATGGACAGCCGGCGCATCATCCGGTCGTTGAGCGCGGATTCGTAGAAGTGAAAACGTCCGCGCCCGCTCTCCTTGGCCGTGTACATGGCGGCGTCGGCATTGCGCAGCAGGGTTTCGGCATCCTCGCCGTCCCGCGGATACATCGCCACGCCAATGCTGCCACCGGTGTACACCACCGCGCCGCGAACCTTGGTGGGCTGACCGAGGCACTGGATGAGCTTTTCACACACGGCCGCCACGTCGGACTCGTGGCGTACATCGGGCATCACGATGACGAATTCGTCACCTCCCAGGCGGCTCAGGGTGTCGCTCTCGCGCAGGGTAGCGCCGAGGCGGCGTGACACGGTGACGAGAAGATCGTCGCCGATCGAGTGGCCGAGACTGTCGTTGATGGTCTTGAAGCGGTCCAGGTCCACCAGCAACAGGGCGACGCCGCTGCGGGTACGCTTGGCATGGCGAATCGCCTGCTCGGCCCGGTCGCAGAGCAGGGTGCGGTTGGCGAGACCCGTGAGGGTGTCGTGACTGGCCTGGAACTCGAGCTCGGTCGTTCGCAGCCGGACTTCCCGGCGAAGGACCAACGGCTGACTCAGCAACAGGTAGGTCAGCCCCGCCACCAGGCCGGCCACGAAAACCGACACCGCCACCTCGAAGACGATCAGGAGCGGCGACCCCCAGCCTCCCCGCCGACCCACGGTGAGCGTCCATTCGCCGTTCGGCACGAACACGTGCTGAACCTCGCCACCGAGGATCCGCGTCCCGATCGAGGCCGCGATCACCTGTTCCTCGCCATTGCCGGGCATCGGCCGGGTCAGGCGGTAGTCGTAGCCCGAATCGGGCAATTGCTCGATGCCCGCGGCGCGCATCAGGTCCTCGACCCGCAGCAGGGCCGTGGCGAAGCCCCAGAAGAAGTCGTCGCCGAATTCGTCGCGCAGGAAGATCGGCATCCGCCCGACCATGCCGGTGCCGCCCTGAATCAGCGTGAAGGGACCGGCCAGGGTCATCTGGCGGGTCCGCACGGCCTTGTGGGCCTCGTTTTCCCTCGACGGGTCGCGCAGCAGGTCATGTCCGACGGCCCGCTCATGTCCGATCATCGGGACAACCCGCTGAATCACCCCGCCCGGCGCCAGTTGCAGCGCGGAAACGGCCGGGAACGAGGGCAACATCTGACCCGCCACCCGTTCGAAGTTCGGCGCCAGGCCGCTGCTCTCACGCACCAGCGCCGACAGGAGGTGCAGGGTCGACAGGGACTGGGTGATCTGCATCTGGATGTCGGCGGCGGCATCCAGCGCCGCGTAGCGGGCGGCGGAGCGTTCCTCGTCGAGTCGGCTGCGCTCGATCGCGTAGAGCACCGCCAGGTTCGCGGCTGCCATGAACAGGAAGGCCAGGATCGACAGCAGCAGGACGCGCTGTCCGTCAGAAATGGAAATGCCGAAGAGCGCGCGCCGGGCGACGCGGCGTGGCTCGACAGGCGCGGGAATCGCGGCGGGTGTCGAGCGGTCGTTCATTTGCCGCTTGCCCATTTCAGGCCTCGCCGCGGCAAGAAAACAGTCCAGGATGCAGGAACCGGCCCGTCGTGCATTCCTGAGTCCGGGAAAATGCAGCTGCGGGAAAGACCCTGCGCCGTCCGGCGGGCCACAACCCGGCTGCATGGCCCGGGAATGCGCCGATCCACTCGCGCCGCATGTGGTCTCCCTGGAAAGCCGCACGCAGACGCGATCCGCGTGGAAACGTCCTTCATTTCAGGCGCATCGGCAATGCAAGGCATGGATCTCTCTGTTCAGTCGGCGGCCGCCTGCGGTCGCCCGTCTATAACTTTTGGTAGCAATTTTCCCGCCAATTCCTTGATGTGCCAACACTCCACAGCAAGGGACGGAACGCTCGGGTGACCCCCCTGCCGCCACCAAACGGCGGCTAGAATACCGCCTGCCCTCACCCGCATCAGGACAGGTACATGCCCCGCCACACCAAGATCGTCGCCACCCTAGGCCCCGCCTCCTCTTCGCCCGACATCCTGGAGCGACTGGTCCATGCGGGCATCGATGTGGTCCGCATGAACTTCTCCCACGGCACGCCCGAAGATCACATCGCACGGGCGGAAGGCATCCGCGACGCGTCGGCCCTGGCCGGCCGGCCCGTCGGCATTCTGGCCGACCTGCAGGGGCCGAAGATCCGCATCGGCAAGTTCGAGGATCAGCGCATCACGCTGGCCAGGGACGATGAGTTCATCCTCGACGCCGGCTGCACCTCCGGCAATCGCCAGCGTGTCGGGCTCGACTATCGGGACCTGCCCCGCGACGTGAAGCCGGGGGACGTCCTGCTGCTCGACGACGGCCGCCTCAAGCTCCGCGTCGAGCGGGTGCTGGGCGCCGAGATTCGCACCCGGGTGCTCGTCGGCGGCGAGTTGTCCAACAACAAGGGCATCAACCGCCAGGGGGGTGGCCTCACCGCGCCGGCCCTGACCGCCAAGGACATGGACGACATCAAGACCGCCGCACGCATCGGCGTCGACTTCGTGGCCGTCTCCTTCCCCAAGAGCGCCGCCGACATGTACATGGCACGCCAGCTGTTGCGCGCGGCCGGCTCGAGCGCGCTGCTGATCGCCAAGATCGAACGCACCGAGGCTGTCACGAACCTCAACGAGATCCTGGATGCCTCCGACGGCATCATGGTGGCGCGTGGCGACCTGGCGGTGGAAGTGGGCGACGCCGCCGTACCGGCACTGCAGAAGAAGATGCTGCGTGCTGCGCGCGAGCGCAACAAGCTCACGATCACGGCGACCCAGATGATGGAATCGATGATCCACAGCCCGGTGCCGACCCGCGCCGAGGTCTCGGACGTCGCCAACGCGGTGCTCGACGGCACCGACGCCGTCATGCTGTCCGCCGAAACCGCCGCTGGCGAATACCCGGTGGAGGTCGTCGAGGCCATGTCCCGGGTCTGTCTCGAAGCCGAGAAGTCGGCCGACATGGAGCTCGACAGCGACGTGCTCAATCGCGTCTTCACCCGCATCGACCAGTCGATCGCGATGGCGGCGATCTGGACCGCCTACCACCTCAAGGTCAAGGCCATCGCGTCACTGACCCAGACCGGATCCACCGCCCTGTGGATGAGCCGCCCGATCAGCGGCGTGCCGATCTACGCGCTGACGCCGGAGAAGACGGCGCGCAACCAGATGACCCTGTATCGCGAGGTTTATCCGCTGCTGATGTCCCAGACCCACCATGACCGCGACGTGCTGCTGTGGGAAGCCGAACAGATCCTCCTCGACCAGGGCGTGGTCGAACACGGCGACCTGATCGTCCTCACCATCGGTGAACCGATCGGCGCTTCCGGCGGCACCAACACCCTCAAGATCGTGCGGGTTGGCGACCACCCTGCCCCGAACGCCAGCGCCTACTGAGGCACGGCTTCCCCAGAGCGAGACACCTGTCGCATCCGGTTGCATGCCGGGCGTGGGCCTTGCCCATCCCGACGCGCTAAAATCCGGTTTCTGACGTCAATGACAAGCCGGCCGACGCGCCGGCGCTGCCCGGAGATTCTTCGATGCCTCTCGTTTCCATGCGCCAACTGCTCGACCACGCCGCCGAGAACGGCTATGGCCTGCCCGCCTTCAACGTGAACAACCTCGAGCAGGTGCAGGCAATCATGGAAGCGGCCGCCGAGACCGACAGCCCGGTCATCATGCAGGCCTCTGCCGGCGCCCGGAAGTATGCCGGTGAGGCCTTCCTGCGCCACCTGATCGACGCAGCCGTCGAGGCCTACCCCCAGATTCCGGTGGTGATGCACCAGGATCACGGCCAGTCGCCCGCCATCTGCATGGGCGCGATCCGCTCCGGCTTTTCGTCGGTGATGATGGACGGTTCGCTGATGGAAGACGGCAAGACGCCCTCCTCCTACGAATACAACGTCGAGGTCAGCCGCAAGGTCGTCGAGATGTCCCACGCCATCGGCGTCACGGTCGAGGCTGAACTGGGCTGCCTGGGCTCCCTCGAGACCGGCCAGGCCGGTGAGGAGGATGGCATCGGTGCCGAGG
Source organism: Rhodocyclaceae bacterium (assembly GCA_020445665.1). Taxonomy (GTDB): domain Bacteria; phylum Pseudomonadota; class Gammaproteobacteria; order Burkholderiales; family Rhodocyclaceae; genus Cognatazoarcus. The sequence continues at coordinate 11,947 of JAGRGD010000116.1, read as the reverse complement.
GCACCCTGGATCACTCGATGCTGCTGACCGACCCGGACCAGGCCGCCGACTTCGTCCGCCAGACCGACTGCGACGCGCTGGCGATCGCGATCGGTACCAGTCATGGCGCCTACAAGTTCACCCGCAAGCCGACCGGCGACATTCTTGCCATCGAGCGGGTCAAGGCCATCCACGAACGCCTCCCCAACACCCATCTGGTCATGCACGGCTCTTCCTCCGTGCCCCAGGAACTGCTCGAGATCATCCGCCAGCACGGCGGCGACATGAAGGAGACCTATGGGGTTCCGGTCGAGGAGATCCAGACCGCCATCCGGTTCGGCGTGCGCAAGATCAACATCGACACCGACATCCGACTTGCCATGACGGGTGCCGTCCGCAAGTTTCTGTTCGAAAACCCGTCGAAGTTCGACCCGCGCGAGTTCAACAAGCCCGCGCGGGCAGCGGCGAAGGCGGTCTGCGTCGCCCGCTATGAAGCCTTTGGCTGCGCCGGCCAGGCGAGCCGGATCAAGCCGGTTTCGCTGGAGCAGATGGCATCACGCTATCGGGCTGGCGAGCTCACCCAGACGGTCCGCTGAGAGCCCTCCCGGCAGCGCCCACCCGAACGGCATGAAAGCTGAATTTTCCTTTGCCTGACGGCACTTGCGTCAATTTAAGCTACCGCTTATAGTCTTCTCGCTCCGATAGATTTCGGGGTGGAGGAGACACTTTCCTGAGACGAGCGACGCCCCCGGCAGAGGGGCGCGTTCACCTTCTCGTAGCTGGCGTGATTCACGCCACGCGACACCGCCCAATCTCGCCGATCCCAGATCTCAAGAAATAGACCACGCGGACGTTCACCGATTCGTTACGGATTGGAGCGCCTGCATGCCCGCAGCCGACGAACCGCTCGTCTTCCTCGACGACGCCCTCCCGAAGGCCGAATCACCGGTCGGCCGGCCACCCTGGCGTCTGCTGGTGGTCGACGACGACATCGATGTCCACGAAGCGACCCGCTACGCCCTGCGCGACATCGACGTGCTGGGCCGCCCCTTGGTGCTGGAGCACGCCTATTCGGCGGAGGAGGCCTTTCAGGCGCTTTCGCGACCCAACGACATCGGCGTCATCCTGCTCGATGTGGTCATGGAAACCGACGATGCGGGCCTCGCGCTGGTGGACCGAATCCGCACGGAACTGGGCCTGCGCCAGGTGCGCATCATCCTGCGCACGGGCCAGCCCGGGCAGGCGCCCGAGATTGATGTCATCCGGCGTTACGACATCAATGACTATCGGACGAAGAGTGAACTGACCCGCACGCGCCTGTACACCACCGTAGTGGCTGCCATCCGTGCCTACGACCAACTCCACCGGATGGACGAAAGCCGCAAGGGCCTCGAGAAAATCGTGTCGGCCAGCAACGGTCTGATCGCCGAACAAGGGCTGGAAACCTTTTCCGAGGGGGTCATCACCCAGATCGCCAGCCTGATCGGGGTACCCGCCGAGGGGGTGGTCTGCGCCCGCGGAGGCGTATCGCGGGACGAGGTCATCGTGATCGCAGCGGCCGGCCGGTATGGCCGCATGATCCACAGCAGGGTGTCGAACATCGAGGCGCCACGCATCGCCCGGGCCTTGCTGGAATGCCTGGAACAGCGGCGCAACGTGGTCACAGCCGACAGCGTAACGCTCTATATCGAGTCGCAGCATGGCGTCGCCTATGCCGCATTCGTCGACTCGGAGCGACCGGTCGACGCCATCGACTGCGACCTGCTCCAGGTCTTCTGCAGCAACATCGCGCGCTGCGCAGACAACATCCATCTGGTCGATGAACTGAAGCGCCAGGCCTATTCCGATCGCCTCCTGGGCCTGCCCAACCGCAGCGCGATGCTGGGCGAACTGGACCGGCATCTGGGCCCCTCGGCCACACCGGCCGAAGCGGCGCTGGCGGTGCTGGACATCGACCAGTTCTCCAGCATCAACGACATGTTCGGACACCGTTTTGGCGACGCCCTGCTGGTGGCCGCGGCGGACCGCCTCCGCAGCCACCTGCCCAACTGCTATGTGGCCCGCGTCTCCGGCGGCGCGTTCGGCGTTCTGTGCCCCCAGGGGGCGCTCGCCGAGGCGCGCATCGGGGCCGTCTTCGACGCCCCGCTCGAGGTCGCCGGCATCGATCACGCCCTCTCGGTGTCGAGCGGTATCGTGCGCCTGAAGGACGTTCAGGGTGACGGTGGCTCATGTTTCCAGAACGCCTATATCGCCCTCAAACGGGCCAAGGCCCAGGGCGCGGGGCACAGCGTCATCTACACCCCCGGCATGTCCGACGAGGCACACAACCGCAGCCGCATCCTCGGCCTGCTCCAGGGCGCGACCAGCCGGGGGGAACTGTTCCCGGTGTTCCAGCCCCAGATTGATCTTGCCGAACGTCGGGTGGTCGGGCTCGAAGCGCTCCTGCGCTGGCGAACGGCGACCGGCGAACTGATCCCGCCTGGCGACTTCATCCCGATCGCCGAGCGATCGGCACTGATCCTCACCCTGGGCGACTGGATTCTCCGACAAGCGCTCGATGCGCTCCGGCACCTGGCCCGTCACGGCCATGCCGACCTGAAGATGGCCGTCAATGTGTCGGTGGTCCAGCTGCACCAGCCCGATTTCATCGAACGCCTCGACGCGGCGCTGAAGGAGACCGGAGTCGAGCCCGGCCAACTGGAACTGGAAATCACCGAATCCGCGGCGGCGCTCGGCAATGTCCAGCTTGCCCCTTTGCTTGGTCTGCTGCGTCAGCGCGGCGTGCGCATCGCGATCGACGACTTCGGCACGGGCTTCTCGTCCCTGGCCTACCTGGACAAGCTGCCGGCCGACTGCCTGAAGATCGACCGCAGCTTCATCCATCAGCTCGACGGTGGCCACGGCACGCCGATCACCGATCTGATCGTGCCTCTCGGCCACCGTCTGGGCATGCGGGTCCTTGCCGAGGGCGTCGAAACCGAGTCACAGCTGCGCATCCTCCGGCAACTGGGCTGCGATGGCGTCCAGGGCTTCCTGCTCGGGCGCCCCATGCCCCTCGATGAACTCACCGGATGGCTGACATGCCCGGCACCCGCCTTCCCCGCCTGCTAGCGTTACTGGCCTGTCTCGCCACGCTGTCCGGCTGTGGCGAGGAAGCACCGATCCGCATCGGGTTCGTTGGTTCGCTCAGTGGACGCGGTGCCGACATCGGCGAGTCCTCGCGCAAGGCCGTCCAGTTGGCAATCGAGGCGCGCAATGCGCAGGGCGGCATTGACGGACGCGCTATCGAACTGCTGGTGCGCGATGACCGCACCAGCGCCGAGGGCGGCGCCCAGGCCGCGCGCGAACTGGCGGACGCAGACGTCGACCTGGTGATCGGGCCGAACATCAGCGCGGTGGCCAGCGGCATCGTGCCGGTCATCAACGAGCGACAGTTGCTGACGATTTCACCAACCGTCTCGGCCCTCGCCTTCGCGGGAGTCGACGACATGTTCCTGCGCATCAACTGGACCACCCGTGACAACGCCAGGACCTACGCCCAGTGGCAGGTCGAGGCGCAGGCACGACGGCGCCTGGCGCTGGCCTATGACACCAACAATGCCGTCTTCTCCCGCAGCTGGGCCGACGAGTTCGCCCGTGCTGCCAGCGAGTTCGGTGGCGAGATCGTCGCCGAGGTGGGCCTGGACGGCAACCAGCCGACGGGTTTCTCCGATGTCGCCTCGGCGCTGCTCCTGCCCGCACCCGACGCGGTGATCATGATTGCCAACGCGGTGGATGTCGCGCGCCTTGCGCAGCAGCTGCGGAAAACGGACCCGACGGTGCCGCTGGTGGCCGCCGAGTGGGCCGGGAGCGAGCAACTGATCGCACTGGGCGGACGCGCCATCGAGGGCCTCGAGCTGGTGCAGGCCTACGACCGGCAAAGTCAGGCTCCCGGCTACCTGCAGTTTCGTCAGGCCTACGTGGCCCGCTTCAGGGACGAACCGGGCTATGCCAGCATCGCGGCCTACGATGCGGCCACCGTCGCGCTCGAAGGCCTGCTCCGTCGCGAGGGGCGCGAGACCCTCAAGCAGACCATCGCCAGGATCGCCACTTTCCAGGGTCTGCAGCAGCCCGTGCGCTTCGATCCCTTCGGAGACGCTGAGCGCAAGGCGTTCTTCGTCCGCGTGCGGGACGGCCGCTTCATCCGCGAATGACGCTCCGCCGAACCTGGTCACTCCGTTTCTCGCTCACGGTGCTGTTGATCCTCAGCACCGCGATCACCTTCAGCCTGGTGGTTGCCGGCTTGCTCGTCATCCGCCAGCCCCAGCTCGCAAGCGATGCGGGTCAGGCGCTCGAGCGTTCGGCAAGCGACTCGGCAGCCCGGGTCGAGGAGTACCTGCGGACCATCGAAACCCGCCTCCTGGTAGCGGGCGCCGCGCTGGCAGCTCAGGGCGTCGACGACAAACGGGTTCTCGCCGCAGCGGTCGCTCACGACCTGAGCGCCTTCTACATGCTCGACCGGGCCGGCTCCATTCTCGCCGCCCGCACTCACGGCAACGACCCCCGCTATGGCGAGGCACTGGTCGGCACCGACCAGTCCTACAACCCTCTGGTCCGCGAGGCCATGACCACCCAGCAGATCCGCTGGAGCGACAAGTTCCTGAGCGCATTCACCGGCGAGGTGGGCGTCGGCGTGGCAATCCCGTTTGGAGAGCGGCTGTTGGTCGGCGAACTGTCTCTCGACACCGTGCTCGCGACCCTTCGCAGCATGGCAGGCGGCGTGGAGATCGACACCATGGTGATCGACCGCCGGGGCGAGGTCATTGCCGATACCGACGGTGGCATCACCCAGCATGCCGCTACCGGCTGGCACGACCTGCCCCTCGCAGCGACAACCCACCCGGCCGACGGTGAGCCGCTGGTCGTCGAGATCGGCCGCCGCGACTATTACGTCGCCGCCCGGCATTCCGACGCGCTTGGCTGGACCTTCGTCGCCCGCGCGCCGGCGGGGCTCGACCACCCGGGCTTCAGGGCCCTGCTCGAAACGGTGGCGTGGGGCCTCGGCAGCGCGATCCTGATCGCGCTGCTGCTGGCGCCCTTGTGGGCGCGTCACATGGCGCGCCCGGTCCAGGACATCACGGAACGGGTCAGCCTGTTGGCCTCTGGTCAGGCGCCAGGCAAGTGGCCGGACAGCTCAATCGCCGAGTACGCGGCCCTGGCGGAGGGCATCGCCTTCACGGAAGCGGCACTGAAGGCGCGCGAGCGGGAGTTGAGCGAGCTGAACGAGAAGCTCGAGGCACGGGTCCTGACGCGAACCGCCGCCCTGTCGGAAGCCAATCAACGCATCAGCGCTGCGGCCGAGCGCCTGCGACAGACCCAGGCCAGCCTGGTGCAGTCGGAGAAGCTGGCCGCCCTGGGCGGACTGGTGGCTGGCATCGCCCACGAACTGAACACGCCTATCGGCAACGGACTGATGGCCGCCACCACCCTCTGTGAAGTCAGCGAAAATTTCTCGATCCGGTCGCAATCCGGGCTGACCCGCAAGGACCTGGGACGCTATATCGACGACGTCGATGGCGCAGTCGGGATCATTACCCGCAATCTCAACAGGGCAGCGGATCTGGTCGCCAGCTTCAAGCAGGTCGCGGTGGACCAGACGAGCAGTCAGCGCCGGGAATTCACCCTCGGCGAGGTGCTGGACGAGATCCTGCTGACGCTCCAGCCGAGCCTGAAGCGGACGGAAGTCCGGGTGATCAGCGATGTGCCCAGCGGCCTTCGCATGGACAGCTTCCCCGGCCCGCTCGGCCAGGTCCTGACCAACCTGATCATGAACGCGACGATCCACGCCTTCGACGAGGGTCAGCGCGCCGGCACGATCCGGATCACCGCAGCGCGCGAACACGGTCTGGAAGTGGGCTTACAGGTGGCGGACGACGGCGCGGGCATTACGCCTGAAGGCTTGACCCGCATCTTCGACCCTTTCTACACGACCCGCCAAGGCCAGGGCGGCAGCGGCCTCGGACTCCACATCGTTCACAACGCGGTCACGAACATTCTGGGTGGCCGGATCGAGGTCTCGAGCCAGCCCGGGAAAGGGAGCTGTTTTTCCCTGACATTGCCGATGATTGCGCCCGAGCGGCGCGGCATCGAAGCCTGACGCCTGCCTGCGCCGCAAGCAGGCCCACGCGCGATTCGGCCTTAGCCGCCCATGCGCCGCTCGAGGCTTTCGTGACGTTCCTGCGCCTCGATCGAGTAGATCGCGGTCGGGCGCGCCAGCAACCTGGGCAGGCCGATGGGCTCCCCGGTCTCCTCGCACCAGCCGAAGCTGCCATTGTCGATGCGCGCGATGGCCTCGTCGATCTTGTGCAACATCTTGCGTTCCCGATCCCGCACCCGCAACTCCAGCGTATGGTCCTCTTCGAGGGTGGCCCGGTCCGACGGGTCGGGCGTGGTCTCGAACTCCTGCAGGTGGCGCGTCGTTTCCTTGGCCGCGTCCAGCAGGGTATCCCGCTCGGCGCACAACCGATCCCGGAAGAAAGCCAGCTGCTCGGCGTTCATGTAGTCGGACTCGGGTGCCGCCAGCAGTTCTTGTTCGGTGAGCGGGCGCTCTGCCGTGTTGTTCTTCGCGTTCATGCACTCTTCCCCCAAGACGCCCCGGGCCGGCGGACCGGGCTTGTCTGCCCGGTCGCGCCAGAAAGGCCATGAAAATACAATACACCGCTTCGATCCGGGATGCGCCCTAGCGCAAAGCACCTTGTGACAAGTCCCCCGTCCGCGAACCGGCACATCTTGCTAAATTCCCTGTAAAAAGGTATTTTGACTGGCTGCGATCCACGAGCCGGCAAGCCCTTCATGCCGGCCTCGCAAACCGCGTCAGCTTGTTGCCCGCTTCGCCAGGCGCTGCGCGTTTCTCCCCGGCCGACCTTCGGCCCAGGACCAGAACGTGTCGCGACCGCGCCCCTGACCACAACCCGGTGGGGCCGGATTTATCACGGCGCCCGCGCGCACTGCCCGCCCCAAGGCCCAGACTCGTTGCCTCCGAAGGCGCGACTCCCGACCCATGCGGCGATCGCATCCGGATCGCATTGCCCGGTGTTGTGCCGGAATTCGCCCCGCCGGGGCTCGTGCGGCAGTGCCGCCAACCAACGCAATGGAGACGGACTATTGGCTAAGGAAGACCTGATTGAAATGAACGGTGTTGTCGACGAGGTCCTGCCCGACGCACGCTTCCGCGTCACCCTCGACAACGGTCACAACCTCGTGGCCTACACCGCTGGCAAGATGCGCAAGTTTCGCATCCGCATTCTGGCCGGCGACCGCGTCACGCTTGAACTCTCGCCTTACGATCTGACCAAGGCCCGCATCACCTTCCGCCACATCGAAGGTCGCACCCCGGGGCCCGCCCGCCGCCGCGCCTGAGCACGATTCGCTGCCCGGCCCGCCGTCTGACGGGCCGTCCGGCGTAGGGCACATCCCAGCGCTCCCCTTGCGCCGGCGCGCGCGCATGGTCAAAGTGGCGAGCATCCAGCGGGCATGACGCCCCACCCAGCCACGGAGACCTCCCATGGGCACGCAATCCGAAGCCATCAGCATGGCCGTGTTCTGCGACTTTGAAAACGTCGCGCTCGGCGTACGCGACGCGAAGTACGAGAAGTTCGACATCAAGCCGGTGCTCGAGCGCCTGCTGCTCAAGGGCAGCATCGTCGTCAAGAAAGCCTACTGCGACTGGGAGCGCTACAAGGGCTTCAAGGCCACGATGCACGAGGCCAACTTCGAGCTGATCGAGATTCCCCATGTGCGTCAGTCCGGCAAGAATTCGGCCGACATCCGGCTGGTAGTGGACGCGCTGGATCTCTGCTACACCAAGTCCCACGTCAACACCTTCGTCATCGTCAGCGGTGATTCGGACTTTTCGCCCCTGGTGTCCAAGTTGCGCGAGAACGCCAAGCAGGTGATCGGTGTCGGCGTCAAGCAATCGACCTCGGACCTCCTGATTGCCAATTGCGACGAGTTCATCTTCTACGACGACCTCGTCCGCGAGAACCAGCGCAAGGCGGCGCGCCGCGACGCCCGCGACAGTCACAGCCAGCCCAAGCTCCAGCCTGACGAGCTCGAAGCCCGCCGGACCAGGGCCATCGAACTGGCCGTCGAGACGCTCGAGGCCCTGACCACCGAGCGTGGCGACACCGGGAAGATCTGGGCTTCGGTGCTGAAGGAAGCAATCAAGCGCCGCAAGCCCGATTTCAGCGAGTCCTATTTCGGATTCCGCGCCTTTGGCAACCTGCTCGAGGAAGCGCAGAGCCGGGGACTGCTCGAGGTCGCCCGCGACGAACGCTCGAACACCTTCGTGCAGCGGACCGCCGCGGGCGCGATCGCCCACGAGCCGGCAGCCCACGGCGATGAGCGCCCCGCCGATGTGCCGGCTCGATCAGAGGAGTCGCGGGGAAGTGGGCGGCGGGGCGGACGACGTGGTCGGGGCCGCGGCGGCGACGCGGCATCCGAGACGCCGGCCGCCGCAGAGTTCCCCGTGGCCGAGCATGGTGCGTCTCCGGCCGAGGCCACGCCCGCGACCACCCAGGTGGAGCCCCCACCCGAACCGGAGACGACGGCCGCCAAGCCCAAGGCAACCCGCAGCCGCAAGCCCGCCACCAAGCGCGCAGCCCCTGCTGAGAACGTCGCGGACGGCGAGGCAGCGACTCCGGCGCCGGCTGAAGAGAAGCCCAAGCGGACCCGCAAGCCACGCGCCAGTGCCACGGCAAAGCCGACGGGGGATGCGGCTCCGGCCGAGGCCAAGCCGGACACCGAGGCAAAACCCCGGGCCCGGCGCACCCGCAAGACGCCAGCCAAAAGCCAGGACGCCAACGACAAGGACTGACCCGCCTGGCCACCCCCTCCGGCCCGGGCCCGCTGCGCGACCATGGATATCCTGATCGACGTCATCCTGCGTGCCGGCCGCTCGGCGGTCGATCTGGCGCTGTTCGTCCTGCTGCCGGTGATGGTGGTGATGCTCTCGCTGATGCGCCTGCTCGAGGCGCGCGGTGTGATCGACTGGCTGGTAGCGCGGCTCGCACCGCTGCTGCGCCCGATCGGCCTGACCGGACTGGGCGTGTTCGCCGCGCTCCAGATCAGCTTTGTGAGCTTTGCCGGGCCGATTGCGACCCTGTCGATGATGTCCTCTCGCGGTGCCTCCGACCGACACATCGCCGCGACCCTGGCCATGGTCATGGCCATGGCCCAGGCCAACGTGCTGTTTCCGATGACGGCCCTCGGCCTCGCCTTCGGCCCGACCCTGTGGCTTTCGCTCGCGGGCGGCCTGATCGCCGCCGCGGTCACCTATCACGGCGTCGGCCGCCACCTATCGGACCGCGAAGACGTCGTCGATGAAACCCTCCACCACCCGGTCGCCGAGGACGCCAAGGGCGTCCTGGATGTCATCAACCGCGCCGGCGCCGAGTCCTTCAAGATCACCATCGGTGCGATCCCGATGCTGGTGCTGGCCCTGGTGGCCGTGGCCGCACTGCGCGCCAGTGGCGCAATCGGTGCCCTGACCGCGCTGCTCGCGCCGGCTCTGGCCGCGCTGTCGATCGATCCCGCCCTGATCCTGCCGACGCTGACCAAGTTCATCGGTGGCGGGACCGCAATGATGGGCGTCTTCGACGACATGCTGAAGAGTGGCGAGGCAACGGTCGCCTCGATGAACGCCTCGGCCGGCTTCCTGCTGCACCCCCTCGACATCCCCGGCGTCGCGATCCTGATCTCTGCCAGCAAGCGGGTCGCCGCAGTGTGGCGGCCGGCAGCCATCGGCGCCGCAGCAGGCATCCTCGCGCGTTCCCTGGGCCACATCCTCGTCGCCTGAGCGCGCCGAGCCGCCGCCACCGAAGCTTGCTACGATGGCGCCATGCTCAAGGCCCTCACCCTGCTGCTCCTGTTCCAGCTCGCTGGCGAGGTTGTCGCCCGCCTGTTCGGCCTGCCGGTACCTGGTCCGGTGATCGGCATGGGGCTGTTGCTGGGCGCCCTGGCCTTGCGCGGTGGCCCGGACGATGCCTTGCGCGGCACCGCCGGCACGCTGCTGCAACACCTGTCCCTGCTATTCGTGCCGGCCGGCACCGGTGTCCTGCTACACGTCCATCGCCTGGCGGACGAGTGGCTGCCGCTGGTCGTTGCCCTGGTGCTGAGCACCGCCATCGGCATCGCGGTGACGGCCCTCGTGCTGAAGTGGCTGGTCAAGCCGGATCGGGAGCGGGTGGCGCCTCGATGAACGCCTCGGTCTCCGACATCTGGGTCTATCTTGCCGAAACGCCACTGCTCGGATTGACGCTGACGCTCGTCTGCTACCAGGCCGCCTTCGCCATCCACAGCCGCTTCGGCATGCATCCGGCGGCCAATCCGGTGCTGTTGGCGGTGGCGATGCTGGTGGCTGTGCTGCTCGCGACCGACACCCCGTATCCGGTCTATTTCGAGGGCGCCCAGTTCGTTCACTTCCTGCTCGGCCCGGCCACGGTGGCGCTGGCCATTCCGCTCTATGCCCAGTTCGGACGGCTGCGCCGGATGGCGGGCCCACTCACCGTCGCGCTGGTCTGTGGTTCGCTGGCCGCCGCGCTGTCCGCCGTCGCGATCGGCGCCTCGCTCGGAGCCAGCCACGAATTGCTGATGTCCCTGGCGCCGAAGAGCGTGACGACCCCGATCGCGATGGGGGTCGCGGAACAATTGGGCGGCCTGCCCTCTCTCACGGCGGTGCTCGTGATCGCCACCGGCATCCTCGGCGCGATCGGGGCACGCTATGTCTACCGACTGTTCCACATCGAGGATCACGCCATCCGCGGTTTCGCGATCGGACTCGCCTCCCACGGCATCGGCACCGCCCGCGCCTTCCAGGTCAGCGAGCAGGCCGGCGCCTTCGCGGCCCTGGCGATGGGTCTCAACGGCCTGTTCACGGCGGTCTCGCTGCCGTGGCTGCTACCGTGGCTGACGTCCTTGTTCACCCCTTGAGTTCCGACCCCTGATGCAACGCCTCTATCGCTGGTTCGACCGCAACTTCCTCGAACTCGGCCGCGAGATGCGGCTGTCCTATCTGCCGCCGCTGATGGTCTATATGGCGGCCGGTGTTTCGGGGCTGACCAGCCTCGTCGGCACCTTCTTCGTCAAGGAGTACCTCGGCCTGTCGGCGGCCTTTCTCGCCGCGCTGGGTTTCTGGGCCGGCATCCCCTGGGCCCTGAAGATGCCCATCGGCCATCTGGTGGACCTGCTGTGGCGCTGGAAGGCGGGGCTGGTGTATCTCGGTGCGAGCCTGATCGCCACCAGCATCGGGATCATGATCGGACTGATCGGTTCCCCCGACACGATGCGCGAAGTCATGAGCGCCGAGCACTGGTTCGTCCTCGCGGCGCTGCTCTCGCCGATCGGCTACGTGATGCAGGATGCCGTCGCGGACGCAATGACGGTGGAGGCGGTGCCCCGCTTCGAGGCAGACGGCAGCCCGGTGCCGGACGACACCCGCCGCCTGATGAACACCACGATGCAGACCTTGGGCCGGGTCGCGATCATCGGTGGCAGCGTGCTGGTCTCGCTCGTGAATGTGGTGATGTTCGCCGGCACCGAGGCTCTGCCCCAGGCCGACAAGGTCGCCATCTACGTGGACATCTACCAGATGGCGCTGGTGATCCCGGCCCTTTCGGTCGCCGGCGTGATGTGGGCCGGCTGGCTGCGTCGCAGCAAGCGCCGACAACTGGTCCGCTCGGGTGCCGACGCGCCCACGCTGCGGGCCTTCGACAACCCGGGCGGCGAGACCCTCGCACACCCCAACTGGTGGATTCTCGGTGGCAGCCTGGTATTCGTGGTGATCACGGTCGGGGTCGGCCTGTCCGGCATCGACCACGGCCAGGAGATCATCTTCGTCGGCAGCTTCGCAGTCATCGGCTTCCTGATGACCCGGCTGCTGCGCGAACTCGACGCCCCGGCCCGCAACACCCTGCTCGGCACCGCGATCGTG